>DATGJR010000189.1:0-42633 GCA_035295065.1 Steroidobacteraceae bacterium | reverse complement strand
TCAGCGTGCGCGCCCTCGGCAAGGTGCTCGAAGACGGGCGCGAAGGCGCGCGAGTGCGCGTCCAGAACCTCGCCTCTCTCAAGGTGGTGCAGGGTGTGGTCGATGCCAATGGAGTGATTGAAATCACACCCTAAAGTTTTTTCTGCTGCTGCCGTTAACGCTCATCAGATGACCCAGGAGTTGTCCCGTGTCCAACAAGATCAATGACTTGACGACCAGCGTCACGCCGGGCCGCACGTCGGCGGTCACACCGGTGCGTGATGCCGTTACGGGCGGCAATGCGACGCAGCCCAGCCCTTCGGGCCAGGTGCAGATTTCCGATACCGCAGCCAAGCTCGCCTCGGTCGAGCAGTCGCTGCGCGATTCCCCCGCGGTGGACTCCGCGCGCGTCGCGCAGCTGCGCAGCGCGATCGAGCAGGGGACCTATACGGTCAACTCCGAGCACGTCGCCACGCAGCTCATGCAGATGGAACGCGCTCTCGCGCGTCTTGGCGACCAAGGGAATTAAGTCATGGATGCCGGCCTGTGCCGCGAACACCTGGGCGAGCTCCTGGGTGAGGAGATCGTGTTGCTGACGGAGCTGCAGCAGCTGCTCGAGGAGGAGCGTGACACGATCGGCGCCGCGCAACCGGAGGCGTTGCAGCGGACCACCGCGGCACGCCAGGAGCGCTTAGGGGCGCTCGCGCGTATCGAGGATCAGCGGCGCGCGCTGTGCACGATGCACGGCGAGACTCCCGACAGCGCCGGACTCGAGCGGCTGCGGCGCTGGTGTGATCCGGCGGGCGAGCTCAGCGCCGCGCTGTCCGAATGTCTCGGCCGCGCCATGAAGTGCCGGGATCTCAACGATCGCAATGGATTGATGGTGGCGGCGCGCATGAAGCGTGTCGCGGAGCTGCTGCAGGCGCTCACCGGGCGCAACACCCGCGCCTCCACCTACGGCCCGCGCGGTTACGCGGCCGGCGCCCTCGCCGCACGGCGCGTGCTCGGTACGGTCTGAGGCGCGCAGCCCGTCCGCCACGGCCGGCGCAGGCGCGCCAGGGCCTCAGACCGCTGAGCCTGGTTCAGCCGCCGATGAGGGTTGCGGAAGCGGTCGGTGATAAATTACGCCGATGTCGCTCCCGAGGAGGATGAAGGCTGTTCTGCTGCGAGGCCACGGCAGCTTCGAACAGCTTGAATATCGGGATGACGTGCCCGTTCCATCTCCCGGGGCGGGCGAGGTGCTGATCCGCGTCGCAGCGGCCGCCGTCAATAACACCGACATCAACACCCGCATCGGCTGGTATGCGAAGTCGGCCGCCGACTCCGGATGGTCGGGCCGGGCATTGCACTTTCCGCGGATCCAGGGCATGGACGCCTGCGGGCGCATCGCGGC
This sequence comes from Steroidobacteraceae bacterium, assembly GCA_035295065.1. Taxonomy (GTDB): domain Bacteria; phylum Pseudomonadota; class Gammaproteobacteria; order Steroidobacterales; family Steroidobacteraceae; genus 13-2-20CM-66-19. The sequence goes on along the minus strand of DATGJR010000189.1, from coordinate 41,261 downwards.
CGTGGGCGCCGGCGTCGATCCGAAGCGCACCGACGCTCGCGTGCTGGTGGATCCCTTGCTGCCATCCAGGACCTCGGGCGCGCTCTGCGACTATCTCGGCTCCGAGCGCGACGGCGCGTTCGCGGAGTTCCTGGCGGTACCGGCGGAGAATGCCTGCGACATTTCCAGTGATCTCACGGACATCGAGCTTGCGTCCTTTCCCTGCGCTTACGGCACTGCCGAGAACATGCTGGAACGCGCCCAGCTGAGAGCCGGCGAATCCGTCCTGGTCACCGGAGCCTCCGGCGGAGTGGGCTCAGCGCTCGTGCAGCTGGCCCGGCGCCGCGGCGCCAGCGTCATTGCGATCGCCGGCCGCTCGAAGGCGACTGCGGTTCAGGCGCTCGGCGCCGCCACGATCCTCGATCGTGAGTCCGATCTGATCGCGCAGCTGGGACGGGAATCGGTCGACGTCGCAGTCGATGTGACGGGCGGCGGGAAATTCCCACAGCTTCTCGAGGTGCTGAAGCGCCGGGGGCGGTACGCAGTCGCGGGTGCCGTCGCCGGGCCCATCGTCGAGCTCGATCTGCGCACGCTCTATCTCAAGGACCTGCGCCTGTTCGGCTGCACGGTTCTCGAGCCCGGGGTGTTCCAGAGGCTCATCGGCTACATCGAGCGTGGTGAGATCAAGCCGCTCGTCAGCGCGACTTATCCGCTGAGTGAGATCGTTGCGGCTCAGAAGGACTTTCTCGCCAGGACTCACGTCGGCAAGATCGTCCTCATTCCCTGAGCGGCGCACCTCGTGTGCCGCGCCGCTTGCGCGCCTCAGATCGACAGCACCTCGCGGAGCGAGGCGACGTCTTCGGCGGCGGCCGTCATGAAATTCTCGCAACCCTCGAAGTCGAGCTCGAGTCGCTGAAAGGGCCGTGAGGCGGCGACCAGGGCGCGCAGCGTCTCGGGCGTGCCGGCGTAATCGGACAGCAGTGCCGCCACCATGAGCACGTCGCTGAGCGAGACGGGGCCGCGCGCGTCCTCATCCACATTCTCGGAATCGCGCACCGCCTCGACGATGTCGGGGGGAAAGCCCCAGCTCTCGATGAGCGCGACCGCGATGTTCACGTGCCACGTCCGCTCGACGTGCCGGTAGGCCTGCTCATCGGCGAACAGCGCCTGGTGCTTGGAGGCACGCGCCAGGATATAGAGCTTGCCGATGCCCTGCAGGAGCCCGGCGAGCATCGCGGCATCCGCGTTCAGCCTGGTGAGACGCCGGGCGATTGCCTGGGAGAGGCTCGCCACCCAGATACTGCGCTGCCAGAGCCGATCGACCTGCGGCTCGATGCCCTTGAGGTCCGGGGCCTTCTTCACCTGGCTCATGGCGAACGACACGGTCGCGGTGCGCACCGTGTTGAGTCCCACGCGCGTAATCGCTGCGCGCAGATCCGCGGCCGGCACGCCGCGAGGATTGAGCGCGGCGGAGTTCGCCATGCGGACGATCGAGCTGGCGATCGCCGGCTCACTGCCGATGGCGGTGACGACCTTGGCAATGTCGACATCGTCATCGTTCAGCATCTGCTGGACGCGGGCCACCACGACCGGATAGCCCGGCAGCTCGATGTCGCCCTTCGAGAGCTCCGCGGCGAGAGCCTGCACGAAGGTGAAGGTCACGTCGGGGGCGCGGGCGGGCGCGCTATTGGCTTTGGTGGCAGTCACATCACACTCCCTGCGCCCTGCATGGCCCCGTGGAGCCGGCGCACCAGATCGGCCTCACCGAGCGACAGTCCGCAGCTCGACATCAGCTCCTCGCGCGAGGCGCCGCTGCGTGCCAGGCGGATGGCGATCTGATATCCCGGCGCGGGTGCGCCGCTCAGCTGCCCGCTCGAGTGGTGCTGGCGCTCGATGCGCTCATCGAGACGGCGGATCGCACTGGTCGTGGCATTCACGCGCGCATCGAGCGCCGTGAGCTGCTGCAGCAGTGACTCCGAGTGGGAGAGAATCTGCTGGCTCTGCCGGCGCGTCGCGCGCCGCCAGCCGTCGAAAGTGATCGCGGCGAACGCGAACGCGAACACCATCATGGCGCCGCCGCCTGCCAGCAGCAGATCGACCGGGGGAAATTCACTCATTTGCACCGTGGGCTCCTGTGAGCGAGTTCACATTCCCCGCGCGAGTCGAATTTCCGGCGCGCGGGTACTCGAAGGGAAGGCTGCATGATCCATGCCATCGAGGCATCTCACTGGCCGCCGCCGGCTGCCAGGGCTGCCGCCGGAGCCGCGGGCGCCGGGGAGGCCGGCGCTGCCGAGGGCGGCGCTGCGGTCGCAATGTCCGGCGCAGGGGAGGCAGGCGATGCAGGCGATGCAGACTGTCCGGTCGCGACGGCTCCGGCGACGGTGCCCGCGGCGGGCGTGGCCGGCCCCTCGTTCGCCGGCTCGGTCGCCAGGATCACCACGATCACACGGCGATTGGCGTTACGTCCTTCGGGGGTGGCGTTGCTCTGCACCGGGCGCTGCTCACCGTAGCCGACGACCGCCAGCCGTGTGGGGTCGATACCCTGGCCGGCAAGCACGCGCACGACGCTCCCGGCGCGCGCCGCCGACAGCTCCCAGTTCGAATAAAAGGCGTTGGTGCGGATCGGAACGTTGTCGGTGTAGCCCTCGACGCGGACGGCGTTCGGGAGCGGTGCGAGTACGGATGCCAGCCGCTCGAGCACCGGCACCGCCTCGGGCGAGGGTTGGGCGCTGCCGCTCGGAAAGAGGATATCGGTGCGCAGCTCAACCTCGACCCACAGCTCATTACGCCGCACCATCATCAGGTCGCGTTTGATGAGATCACCGAGCGCGCTCTCCACCTGGGTCGCGACGCGCTCGAGCGCCGCATCGCGGCGCGCGGCCGCCTCGGCGAGCGCCGCCATGTGCGGCGATGCGATCGGCACGATGTCGGGGGCGAGCTTCACCAGCGGACCCGCCGGTGGGGCGTGCGCCGGATCCGGGCGCTGCTGCTGTAGCACGCCGGTACGGCTGTCGGCCCCCGCACCCGCCTGATGCTGACCCATCTGCACCGGCTCGAGCGCGCGCGGCTCGCCGCGGAACGCCGCGTACAGCGAATCGGAGAGCAGGCGGTACTTGCCTTCGTTCAGCGTGGAGAGCGCGTACATGACGACGAAGAAGGCGAGCAGCAGCGTGACGAGGTCGCCGTAGGGAATCGCCCACGCCTCGTGGTTCGTGTGCTCTTCGTGGCGCTTTCTGGGTCTGAAGCTCATGGGTGGGCTCAGGCCTCAGTGCAGATAGCCCTGCAGCTTCGACTCGATGGCGCGCGGGTTCTCGCCCTGGGCGATCGACAACATGCCGTCGATCACCATCTCGCGCATCTGGCTCTGGCGCTGGATGATGACTTTGAGCTTGGCGGACACCGGCAGGAAGAACAGATTCGCGAGCCCGATGCCGTATACGGTGGCGGTGAAGGCCGCGGCGATGCCGTGACCGAGCTTGGTAGGGTCGGCGAGGTTTTGCATGACCGCCATGAGGCCGAGCACCGCGCCGATGATGCCGAGGGTGGGTGAGTACACGCCCATGCCCTCGAACACCTTGGCGGCGGTGATATCGGCGTGCTCACGCACGTGCAGCTCGACGTTCATCACGTTGCTGATGGCGTCCGGCTCGCTGCCGTCCACCAGCAGCTGCAGGGCTTTCTTCACGAACGGGTCGCGCTCGCGGTCGATCATGGGCTCGAGGCCGAGCAACCCCTGCTTGCGCGCGGTATTGCTCCACTCGACGATCTTGTCGATGAGCGCATGGCCGTCGCGTGCCGGGGGGCGCATCACCCATGGGAAGATCCCGAGGGCGCGGCGCATCACGGGGAGCGGCGTCTGCACCAGGATGGCGGCGATCGTTCCGACCACGACGATCATGAAGGCGGCCGCCGATACCAGCGCCATGACGCCGGCGCCCTTCAGCACCGCGCCGACCAGCACGGCGCACAGGGCCAGAACGATGCCGAGGATGCTCAGGAAGTCCACGAGCAGCCCCTCAGCACGCGCGGCCCTGGAGCCGCCGGCGCTCCATGGTCTCGAAAATCCACCGCATCATTCCTTGTCCTTCGACTCGTCCTTGTTCTCGCGCCAGTCGCTGAGGCGCGCCTTGAGGCGCACCAGCGCCTGGCCGTGCAGCTGGCAGGCACGCGATTCGGTCACCTTCAGCACCGCGCCGATCTCCTTGAGGTTCAGTCCCTCGCTGTAATACAGCGACATGACCAGCCGCTCGCGCTCCGGCAGGGTCTCGATCGCCTTGGCGAGCGAGGCGCGCATCTGCTCATCCGCGGTCTCCCGGAAGGGGTCCGCCTGCGCCTCGACGTTGCCGCCGGTGTCATCATCGAGGCTCGCCAGGCGGCAGCTGGCCGCGTCCTGCACGATGGAGTGGTACTCCTCGAGCGACACGCCCATCTGCTGCGCAACCTCCACATCGCGTGCGCCGCGGCCGGTGCTGCGCTCGATCTCGCGCATCGCGGCCGCCGCGGCCCGCGCCTTGCGGTGCACCGAGCGCGGCGCCCAGTCGAGCGCCCGCAGTGCATCGATCATCGCCCCGCGGATGCGGATTCCCGCGTAGGTCTCGAAACTCGCACCGCGGCTGGCGGTGTAATTGGCCGCCGCCTCCATGAGTCCAAGCATTCCGGCCTGGATCAGATCGTCCACCGCCACCGACGGGGGGAGCCGTCCGGCGAGGTGGTAGGCGATGCGCTTCACCAGCTCCGCGTGGCGGACGATCAGCTCATCTCCCGCGCGCCCGCCCGGCAGCGCGCCATAGGCGCCGGCGGCGCTCATCGCACCACCTGCGGCCGCACGAGCGGACGGCGTACCAGCCGCTCCACGAAAAACTCCACGTTGCCGCGTGGTCCGGCTGGTATCGGCCAGGTATCGGCATGCGCGGCCAGTTTCTTGAATGCTCTTGCAGCGGGACTCCCGGGGAACTCATCCATCACCGGGCGCTGGCCGCGCACCGAGCGGCGCAGGCACTCGTCATCCGGAATTTCTCCGGCATATTCGAGGGTTACGTCGAGAAAGCGGGCGGCTACCCTCTGAAAGCGCTGGAAGAGCTCGGTGCCCCCGCCGCTGAAGCGCACCTGGTTGGCGAGCACGCGGAAGCGCTGCACGCCGTGATTGCGACTCAGGACCTTGACGAGCGCGTAGGCGTCGGTAATCGACGCCGGCTCGTCGCAGATCACCACCAGAACCTGCTGCGCGGCCTGCGAGAACTGCAGCACGCTGTGCGAAAGTCCCGCGGCGGTGTCGACGATCAGCACGTCGAGGCGGGTCGCCAGCGCACTGAAGGCCTGCACCAGTCCCAGATGCTCGGCCACACCGAGCTGTGCGAGGTCTGCCGCCCCGGCCGCGGCCGGTATCAGCTGAAAGCCCTGGGGCGCCTGCACCATGATCTCATCCAGAGTGCGCTCGCCCGAGAGAACATGTGCCAGCGTGTAGCGGGGCGAGAGGCCGAGAAACACGTCGGCGTTGGCAAGACCCAGGTCGCCGTCGAGCAGCACCACGCGGCGCTCTCTTGCGGCGAGTGCGGTCGCGAGATTGACCGCGACGCTCGTCTTGCCGACGCCGCCCTTGCCACCGGTGATGGCTATCACCTGCACCGGCTGAGCGAGGCCATCGAGACGGGTGTTATGAATCACGTTGAGCTCAGGTGCGGCCATGGTGGTTCCTGCCGAATCGCCGGCGTAACAAATCCTCATCCGCGCTGGCCTCGGTCGACTTCGCAAGCTGTACCGCCTGCGACACCAGCTCGAGCGCACGCGCCGGCTGCAGGTCCTCGGGCACGCGCTGCCCGCCGCTCACGTAGGCCACGGCCAGTCGGTGGCGGATCAGCACCGAGAGGAGTCCCCCGAGGCTGGCGGCTTCGTCCACCTTGGTGAGCAGGCAACAGCTCGGGTTCGCCGGAGCAAAGCGCTTGACCGCTTCTTCAATGGCGCCGGCCTGGGTGTTGGCGGGCAGCACCAGCGCCGTCTCGAGCCGCGAGGCGGAGTTGGCGAGCACCGTGAGTCGCGCCGCGAGCTGCGGATCGCGCACGCTGGTGCCGGGCGTGTCGATGAGTACCAGACGAAAGCGTGTGAGCTGCGCGAGCAGTACCGAAAGCCCCCCGAAGCCGTCCGGCGCGAACACCGGCACACCCAGCAGCTGGCCGAGCGACTGCAGCTGGTCCTGGGCTCCGATGCGCACCGAGTCCGCTGCCACGAGCGCGAGGTCGCGCGCCCCATGGCGCAGCACCCAGCGCACCGCGAGCTTGGCGAGGGAGGTGGTCTTGCCGGCACCGGTCGCACCGACCAGCGCTACCCGGCCGCCGTCTTCCTGCCAGCGCGGGCCGGCCACACGCAGATATTGCGACAGGCCGGTGATCGCGAAGCGCCGTGCGCTCGCCAGGTCGATTCCTTCGGGCAGCTGCTCGGCGAGCCGTGTGGCGAGCTCCTGCGAGATGCCCATCTCGGTGAGCTCGCGCAGCATCTCGGCGATGACCGGCGTGCGGCGGGTGCGCTCGTTCCAGGCGAGCTGCTCGAGCTGCGACTCGAGCATCCGCCTCATGATGCGCAGCTCCTGATTGACGTTGTCGATGGCTGCAGCCTGTACGGGCGCACTCGGCGCGGCGGTCGCAGCGCTCGTCGCGGCCGCGACCGGCGCGGGGGCGAGCGGGCTCAGCGGTCTGACGGCCGGCGCGGGCACGGCTTTGGGCGGCAGCGCGGCGAGGCGCTCTCTGGCGTCTGCGCGCGGTGCCTTCGAAGCGACCGTGGGGGCGCTCGCCCCGCGTGCCGGTGCGCTCGCGGGCTTCGCGGGGGTGAGCAGATGGGCGAAGGGGGGCGGGGGCGCGGCAGCGGGCGCGGCGGCGGAGACGGCAGCGGGGGCGGAAGTCGCCGCAGGAGCTGCCTTCGCAGGGAGCTGCGGAGGCGGCGCGCTGCGCCGCTCGCTCGCGCGCGCGGCCGGCCGCCTGGTGGGCGCGGGCTCGAGCGGCACGCTCGCGTTCTCCAGGCGCGCCGCGTCGAAGTCGACCGCGGCGGTCACCTCGACCCCCTCCGGGGTCCGTTTCGAGGACAGGATTACCGCATCATCGCCGAGCTGCTCGCGAATGCCGCGCAGCGCCTGACGCGTGTCGGGTGCGGTGTGTCTGATGATTCTCATCCATTCTCTCCGTCAGTACTTCCTCGAAGGCTCAGCGACCCACAGTGGTCACCAGGCGCACCTTGCGGTTGTGCGGAATCTCGTTCCAGGCGAGCACATGCAGTCCAGGCACACTCGCTCGCGCAAATCCTGCGAGCGGCGCCCGCAGCGGCGGCGGTACCAGCAACACGGCGGGTTCCCCCGCCATCTCGCGTCGGCGCGCCGACTCCGCCAGACGTTGTTGCAACTTCTCTGCCAGACCGGGCTCGAGGGTCGGACTTGCCGCACTATTGGCGAGGGCTCCGGTGAGCAGCCGCTCGAGGTCGGCATCGAGTGACATAACGGGGACCTCGGCGGCGGCGCCGGCGATGTCCTGCACGATCTGCCGGCCGAGCGCGATGCGCACCTGGGTGAGGAGGACCGCCGGATCAGTCGAGCGTGGAGCGTTCTCGGCGAGCACCTCGAGGATGCCGCGCATGTTGCGGATCGGGACCTGTTCGCCGAGCAGCCCCTGCAGCACCCGCACCAGCGCGGCGAGTGACAGCACCTTCGGGACCAGATCCTCGACCAGCTTCGGAGCCGACTTGGATACGAGGTTGAGCAGCTGCTGCACCTCATCGTGGCCGAGAATCTCGTGGGCGTGCGCCTGAATCAGCGACGAGAGGTGCGTGGCGATCACCGTGCCCGGGTCCACCACCGTATAGCCGAGCGTCTGCGCATGATCGCGCGCCGCCGGCTCGATCCAGATCGCCTCCATTCCGAAGGCGGGATCGCGCGTTGCAATGCCCTGAACGGGTCCGAACACCCGCCCCGGGTTGAGCGCCAGCTCGCGCTCGGGGTGAATCACGCCCTCACCGATCGGCACGCCGCCGAGAGTGATGCGATAGGCATTGGGCTGCAGCTCGAGGTTGTCGCGGATGTGGACCGCCGGCACCAGGAAGCCGAGGTCCTGCGAGAGCTTGCGGCGCACGCCGCGCACGCGCGCCAGCAGGTCGCCCTTCTGTTTGGCATCGACGAGTGGCACCAGGCGGTAGCCGACCTCGAGGCCGAGCCGATCCACCGGTTGCACGTCATCCCAGCTGAGCTCGCGGTTCTCCGCCGCCGGGGGCGCAGCCGCAACTGCCGGCTTGACCGGGGCGGCGCGCCGCTGCTTGAGCATCCAGGCACCGAAGCCGCCGATACCGGCCATGGTGAGGAACACGAGGTTCGGCATGCCGGGCACGAGTCCCATGACGCCGAGCAGTGATGCCGCGACCCCGATGGCCCGCGGGTTGCCGAAGAGCTGCCTGCGCAGCTCGCCGCCCATGTCCTGCGGGCGCGACATGCGCGTCACGATGATGGCGACCGCGGTCGAGAGCAGCAGCGCCGGCAACTGCGCGACCAGCCCGTCGCCGATGGTGAGCAGCGTATAGGTGCGCGCCGCGGCCGAGAGGTTCAGACCGTGCCCGAGCGTGCCGATCGCGAGGCCGCCGATCATGTTGATGAAGAGGATGAGAATGCCGGCGACGGCATCGCCGCGCACGAACTTGCTCGCGCCGTCCATCGCGCCGTAGAAATCCGCCTCGGCGCGGACCTCGGCGCGACGCGTGCGCGCCTCGTCCTGGGTTATGAGCCCGGCGTTGAGGTCGGCGTCGATGGCCATCTGCTTGCCGGGCATGGCATCGAGGGTGAAGCGCGCGCTGACCTCCGAAATGCGCCCGGAGCCCTTGGTGACCACCACGAAGTTGATGATGGTGAGGATGACGAACACCACCACGCCGACGGCGAAGTTGCCGCCGATGACGAACTCGCCGAAGGAGTGAATGACGTGGCCGGCGGCCTGGGCGCCCGTGTGGCCGTTGAGGAGCACCACGCGCGTCGAGGCGACGTTGAGCGCGAGCCGCAGCAACGTGGCGAGCAGCAGCACGGTGGGAAACACCCCGAACTCGATGGGGCGCGCCACGTAGAACACCGCCATCACGATCACGATGGAGAGCGCGATATTGAAAGTAAACAGCACATCGAGCGCCATCGGCGGCAGCGGCAGCACGATCATCGCGAGCACCGCCAGCATGCCGGCGGGCACGCCGATGCCGACGCGCAGCAGATCGCGCAGGCTCGGGTGGCTGACTTGCGGGTTGGTGTCGGCCATGGACTATCAGTGCAGCTTCCCGTCGGCGTCCACCGCCACCTCGATGGCAGGCGGCGGCGGTGGCGCAGCACCGGCGCGCTGCGCGGTGCGCACCTGGCTGAGGTAGGTGAGCACCTGGGCGACGGCCACGTAGAGCGAGGCGGGGATCTCGCCGCCGATCTCGACGTAGCGGTGCAGGGCGCGCGCCAGTGGCGGTGCCTCGAAGATCGGCACCCTGTGCTCTTCGGCGATCGCGCGGATGCGCGCGGCGATGAGATCGCGGCCCTTGGCGACCACGATCGGCGCGCGCATGCGCTGCTCGTCGTAGCGCAGCGCCACGGCGTAGTGCGTCGGGTTGACCACCACGACGTCGGCTTTGGGGACCTCGCGCATCATGCGGCGGCGGGCACGCTCGTTCTGGAGCTTGCGGATGCGGCCCTTGATCTCGGGCGCACCCTCGCTGTCCTTCATTTCCTGGCGGACTTCCTCGCGCGTCATGCGCAGTCCCTGCAGGTAGCGCCACAGCTGCCAGGGAACGTCCACCGCGGCGATCAGCCCCATGCCCAGTGCCAGCAGCATGAGCGCGTGGCCGCTCAGGGATGCCGCATGCGCAACCGCGGCCGTCGGCGCCTGCGCGCCGAGTGCCAGGAGCGGGCCCGACTGCTGCCACAACACGATGGCGGCGATCAGCGCGAGCAGCAGGAACTTCGCGAATGCCTTGACGAGCTCGACCGCGCCACCGAGGGAGAACATGCGGGCGAAGCCGGCGCCCGGCGCAAGGCGCGAGAAATCGGGGACCAGGGCCTGCGGATGGAAGCCGCGGCCGCCGAGCGCGAGCGGCGCCGCCAGCGCCGCTACGACCGTGAGTGCGAAGAGCGGTGCGCAGGCGATGAGCGCGTGCAGCGCCGCACCCGCGAATGCGGCCAGCGCCGCACCCTCATCGAGCGCGCGCTCCCGTGAGAGCGAAAGTCCGGCACGCATCAGCGCATGCAGCTGCCTGCCGCTCCAGCCACCCATCAGTTGCAGTCCGGCCGCGGCCGCCAGCAGCACCGCGGCGGCGCTCAAGTCCGCCGAGCGGGCGACCTGGCCGCGCTCGCGCGCCTGCTCGAGCCGCTTGGCTGTCGGTTGCTCGGTACGAGCCGCCTGGTTGTCGGTGTCGGCCATGGGCTAGGGCGCCGAGATGAGCAGCTGGAGCGTTGCGAAGGTGCGCGCCATCAGCTCCATGAAGGTTGCCTGTACCGCCGGCAGCCCGAGCGCCGTGATGACCAGGCCGAACACCAGCGACACCGGCAGCCCGATGGCGAAAAGATTGAAGGCCGGGGCGGCGCGGCTCATGACCCCGAAGGCAAGGTTGACGATCAGCAGCGCCGTGACGCCCGGCAGTGCGATGCTGAGGGCGCCGGCGAACAGCTGCGAGCCCCAGCCGGCGATCGTGTGCAGCCCCGCGACGCCGAGTCCTGCGGTGCCGACGGGAAGGCTGTGAAAGCTCTGCACCAGCACCTCGATGAGTGCGAGGTGACCGTTGAGCGACAGGAAGGTGAGCATCACGAGCAGCGTGTAGAGCTGTCCGAGCGCCGGAGTGCTGGCGTCGCTCGCATGCAGCGGGTCGACGTTGTAGGCCATGGACAGTCCCATGCTGTTGGCGAGCATCTGGCCGCCGAGCGTCACCGAGTCGAACAGGATCCGCACGCAGAAGCCGAGCGAGAGCCCGATCAGCAGCTGCTGCACGGTAATCAGCGCGCCCGCGCCTGAAAAAGCCGCTACCGGCGGCGGTGCCGGCAGGAGCGGCGCAATGAGAAGTGTCAGCGAACCGGCCAGCACGATGCGCACGCGCGCCGGCACGGTCTCGGCTCCGAAGGCGGGCGCGATCATCAGGCACGAGCCGACGCGCACGAAGGGCCAGTAGAGCTCGGCGACCCAGTTCTGCAGCTCGTTGGCGCTCAGGGCGATCATGCGGCGGCGTCCGGCTCAGTTGATGAGCTGCGGGATGCTCTCGAAGAGCTCGCGCGTATAGGCGATGAGCACCTTGAGCATCCAGGGGCCGGCGACCATCAGCGCCACCGAGATGGCGATCAGCTTGGGGATGAAAGAGAGCGTCATCTCGTTGATCTGGGTGGCCGCCTGGAAGGCGCCCACCACGAGCCCGGTGATCAGCGCCACCAGCAGCATCGGCGCCGCGAGCATCAGAGTGATCTCCAGCGCGCGGCCGCCGATCGACATCACGGCTTCCGGGCTCATGAGTAGAAGCTCGCAGCCAGCGTGCCCATCACCAGCGACCAGCCGTCGACGAGAACGAACAGCATCAGCTTGAAGGGGAGCGAGATCAGCACCGGCGAGAGCATCATCATGCCCATCGACATGAGCACGCTAGCCACCACCAGGTCGATGATCACGAAGGGGATGTAGATCAGGAAGCCGATGAGGAACGCGGTCTTGAGCTCGCTGGTGACGAAGGCCGGCACCAGCAGCGTCAGCGGCACGTCCTGCGGGGTCGCGAAGCCCTTGCCGCCCGAGATGCGCACGAAGGTCGCAATGTCGGACTCGCGCGTCTGATCGAGCATGAACTTCTTCAGGGGAACCACGGCGCGCTCGAGCGCGACGTTTGCCTCGATGGTGCCGGCGGAGTAGGGCTGCAACGCCTCCTCGTTGATGCGGTTCACCACCGGGCTCATCACGAACAGCGTCAGAAAGAGCGCCAGTCCGACCAGCACCTGATTGGGAGGCGTCTGGCCCGCGCCGATGGCCTGGCGAAGAATTCCGAGCACGATGATGATGCGGGTGAACGCGGTCATCATCAGCACGATCGCCGGCAGCAGGGTCAGCGCCGTCATCAGCGCCAGCACCTGGAGCGAGAGCGTGTAAGTCTGGCCGCCGCCGGCGCCGGTCACCGTGACGGCCGGAATACCGGTGGGCGCACCGGCCGCCGCCGCGATGGCGGGGAGGAGCGCGAGCGCGGCGAGCAGCATGGCTGCGCGGCTGCGGCTCATCGGGTGAGGCTCTTCAGCAGCGCGCCGAAGGCGCTGGCGCCGCCTGAAGTCGCGGGCGTCCCCGCGGTGCGCGCCGCCTCGAGCGGCTCGGGCAGCACATAAAGAGTATTGACGCGGCCCGGCGCCACTCCGAGCAGGATCTGATTGGGCCCGACCTTGAGCAGCACGGCGCGCTCCTTCTGTCCGAGCGGCACGTGCGCGATCACCTCGAGGCCGTTGCCGGCGCGCGGACGCAAGCCCCGCAGGCGCTTCAGGACCCAGGCGAGCGCGAATACCGCGCCCAGCACCACGAGCAGCGCGAGGGTCACTTCGCCCAGGCCACCGAGGCCCCCGGCGTGGGCAGCGGGAGCGGTTTGCGGCGCGGCGAACATCGGCTTACTTCAGCTTGCGCAGCCGCTCGGCCGGGCTCACGACGTCCGTGAGGCGGATACCGAAGCGCTCGTTGACGACCACCACCTCGCCGTGGGCGATCAGGGTGCCGTTGACGAATACATCCAGCGGCTCACCGGCCGCGCGGTCGAGCTCGACGACCGAGCCCTGGTTCAGCTGCAGGAGATTGCGGATCGGGACGCGCGTGCGCCCGACTTCCATCGACAGCGTCACCGGCACATCGAGGATGACCTCGAGGTTGACGTCGCCGCTCGCCGGCTGGCTCTCGTCCTGCACAGTATCGAACTCGGCGACCTGGGCCGCCTCGGCATTGGCGTTCATTTACGACTCTCGGGTTTGAAGTTCAGGGAATCCGGGGGAGGGGCGCCCATGCGGCGCACGCGGTTCTCGATCTTGACGGCCTGCTGGCCGCGCGACAGGCCGAAGCTGCCGCGGAACAGCGGTACGTCCTCGGCCAGCAGTGTCACCTTGCCGCCGAAATCGCACGGCAGGATGTCGCCCGGCTTGAAGTTGAGGAGGTCCGCGAGCGTCACCGAGGTCCGGCCGAGCAGCGTCTTCAGCTGCACTTCCGCGTCCTCGATCTCGTGGCGCAGCAGGTTGGACCAGCGCGAGTCCTTCTCCATGCGATCGCTGGCGATGCCGGCATCGAGCACTTCGCGCAGAGGCTCGATCATCGAGTAGGGCATGGTGACGTGCAGATCGCCGCCGCCGCCGTTGAGCTCGATGTGGCAGGAGGTCACGACCACGATCTCGGAAGGCGAGACGATGTTGGCGAAGTGCGGGTTGATCTCCGACTGCAGGTATTCCACCTCGATGCTGGCGACGTGCGCCCAGGCCTCACGCAGGTCGGAGAAAGCGCTGCGCAACAGCATGTGGATGATGCGCTGCTCGGTGGCGGTGAACTCGCGGCCTTCGATCTTGGCGTGCCGTCCGACACCACCGAAGAAATTGTCGACCACCGCGAACACCAGCTTGGGCTCGAGCACCAGCAATGCCATGCCGCGCAGCGGGTTGATCTTCACCATGTTGAGGCTGGTGGGCAGGTGGAGCGTGTGCACGTACTCGCTGAACTTCTTGATCTGCAGCGGATGCACCGCGATCTCGGGCGAGCGGCGCAGCAGGTTGTAGATGCTGACGCGGAAGAGCCGGGCGAAGCGCTCGGTGATCATCTCGAGCGTCGGCATGCGGCCGCGCACGATGCGCTTCTGCTCGGCGAAGTCGTAATTGCGGGCTTCGCCCGGGGCCGGCCCCGGGTCGGTATTCACCGCGCCGCTGTCGACCCCGTGAATCAGGGCGTCGATCTCGGCCTGGTCCAGTACTTTTTCGGAAGGGGCTGCCATGGCGGTCAGCTCACTGCATCACGAAGCTGGTGAAATACACCGCTTCGAGCCGGTCGCCATGTCCGCCGGCCGCTTCGAGGAGCTTGCGCACGTCGGTGAGCGCTTCGTTGCGCAGCGCTTCCTTGCCTTCACGGGTCGCGAGCTGTGCGTACTTCTGGTTACCGAAGAGCAGCAGCAGATCGTTGCGCACGACCGGATCGTTGGTCTTGAGCAATTCGATCGTCGCCGGGTCGCGCGATTCGAGCTGCACGGCGATCTGCAGGAAGCGCACCGCCTGCTCGGAATCGAAATTGACGACGAACGGCGGGTCGAGCGCGAGGAAGAGCGGGGGACCTGCGGGCGCGACCGGCCTGGAGGCGGATGCGGGCGAGTCCGCCTTATGGGAGCCAGCGGTGAGCCACCATGCGGCCCCCACCGCGGCGCTCGCCAGAGCGAGCGCGGCGCAGCCGACGATCATCAGCAGCTTGCGGCTGCCCTTGGACTGAGGCGGTGCGGCCTTATCGGCGGCCTTTAGTACCGGGACTTCTGCGGCCATCTTGGCGTATCACTCCTGCAAAAGCGCTCGTCAGCGCCGCAGGTTTCAGTGCAACGCGCATGCCACACTCAGCTGCGATGAGCTAAGTGGAGGCCGGCCAAGGGAATTCGCGGTTTTGCGGAGCGTGAGCCAGTTCGCACCGCGCAGCGCGCGCCGGAAACTTGGCGCAACAGGGCGAGGGGCGCGAAGCCGCGCCTTTCCTCCGGTCAAACGTAGGTGTCGACGAGACCCTGGCGGGTGGGCTGCAACGATGTGACCTGCGTCGCATTCGCTGCGCGCGAGAGCGTCGGTGCGATCGTGGCGGCGGCAGGTGGCTGCGGCTCGCGCCGCGCGCCGCGCGCCGACTGATCCGACACTCCGGCGTGCGCCAGGTTGAGTCCCTGCGAGGCGAACAGCTCCCGCAGCTTCGGCAGCGAGAGCTCGAGCGCGCTGCGGGTCTCGGACTGCGCGGCACCGAACCACACGCTCGCGGCATTTTCGTGCATCGAGATCTTCACTTCGACCGGTCCGAGCTGCGCGGGCGTGAGACGCAGGGAAGCGGAGCTGATTCCCTGCTGTGCCAGGAGGTGAAGACGCATGCCGACTTCGTGTGCCCAGCCGCTGCTGCCTACGGGCGCCTGCACCTGCACGGTGGGGCCGGCGGGTGCTTGCGGTGCCGAGGGTGCAGTCGTCTGCGCCGCCCCGGGAGTCGAGGCTGCCGCGGTCAGCGCAGCGGCAGCAGGAGGCGCGCTGGGCGCGCCGTCATTGGAGCTGCCCGGGCCCGCAGCCGTCACCGCGAGCTGCTCGATCTTCGGGCGAGTCGCCTCGCTCGCGAGAGTGGCGGAATCGGCAGGAAGCGGCGCGCGGGTGTCAGTGTCCGGCGCGGAGAGATCCTGTCCTGAAGCTCCTGCGGAAGGATTGCCCGGAGTCTGAAAGCCGCGCGGCATGAGCACGGGTGCGCCTGGCGAGGGTGTCGGCAGGGCGGCCGCTTTGGATAGCGTATCGCCGCTGCGGGCGCTCGTGGAATCGGAGGCATTGCCGGGGGCGTCCTCAGCCTGAGGAGTCGTAGGCTCGGATGCGGGCTCCTCGCCTAGCATCAGGGAAAGGCTCTGCAGTGCGTTGGCACCCGATGCGGGACTTGCCGTGCCGGCGCTCGCCGAGCTCGTGGTGGCTGGCGCCTCGGGCGACGCGCGGTTGTCGGGCGGGGCATTCCCGGACTTCGGGTCCGCCGTCATCGCAGCACTGTTCGCCCCCGGCGGGCTCGCCAGAACCAACCCGGGGGGGACCGGAGGAGGGGTCGTCGGCTTGCGCGCTGGGCCGCGCGCGGCCGCCACGGGCCTGGCTCTCGAAGCCGCGAGCGTCTGGCCGAAGGTCGCCGGTGCCGGCGCCGATGAGCCGCCGGCGGGGCCCGTGGGATCGCTGTCGGCCGCTGTCGGGTCGCGAGCCGCGGCGGCTCCTGCGCCCGAGTCGGTCGGGGTCTGCGCGGTTTGCACGCCTGGCTGGTTTGTGCCGATGCCGCGGCTGGGCGCCGCGCGCAGAGCGGCAAGATCGGCCGCCGGAGAGCTCGTCGCGCTCGCCGGGATCACGGCACGAACGGCGTCAGGGGACACGGCGGGCTCCGGAGGACCAGTTGCGCTGCGCGCGCTCGTCGCACTCGAACTGCTCACGCCGCTCATGCTGGCGCTGCTCCTCGGTGAGGCCGCGCTCGAGAGCGCGGTCGACCGCCGCCGCTTGCCGCGCGGCGCCGCGCCACTTGTCGAGCAGCTCCTCGCGCTGGGCCCGGGCACGCGCGACGATCTCGGTCTGCTCGCGCAGCGCTTCCTCGAGTCGCGCGAGAAAGGCCTGATAGTCGCGCGCTCGGGCGGCCGTCATACCGCCGCCGGCACGGCTGGCGAAGTCCCGCAGATAGGCATTGCGATAGTTACCCAGCTCGGCGAGCTTGGCCTCGCCGTCGCGCACCGCCCGCTCGCTGCTCGCGAGCTTCTGAGCCTTGCGGCGCTCGTCGTTCTCGAACACTCCGCTGGCGGTCTTCAACTGCCGGATGCGTGGCACGGCTTATCCTTTGGCCGCCGAGGCTTCTTTGGCGGCGACAGGCTCGGCCAGCAGCGTCTGGAGCGAGCCGAGACTGGCTCCGAAATCCACCCGCTTGCCGATGTCCTGCTGCAGAAACTGCTGCATCTGCGGCCAGAGCGTCACGGCCGCATCGACCCGCGGATCGCTCCCGCGTGCATAGGCGCCGAGGCTGATGAGATCGCGGTGCTGCTCGTAGATCGAGAGGCTGCGGCGGAACTGCTGCGCGAGCTGCGCGTGCTGGGGCGAAGTGATCTCATGCATGGCGCGGCTGATCGAGGCGCCGATGTCGATGGCCGGATAGAGCCCGGTCTCGGCGATGCGTCGCGACAGGACGATGTGGCCGTCCAGAATGGCGCGCGCGGCGTCCGCGATCGGATCGGCCTGGTCGTCACCCTCGGTGAGCACGGTGTAGAAGGCTGTGATCGAGCCGCCGCCGGCTGCGCCGTTGCCGGCGCGCTCGACGAGGGCGGGCATGCGGGCAAAGACCGACGGCGGGTAGCCTTTGGTCACCGGCGCCTCGCCGATGGCGAGTCCGATCTCACGCTGTGCCTGCGCGAAGCGGGTCAGCGAATCCATGAGCAGCAGTACGCTCATGCCGCGGTCGCGAAAATATTCGGCCACCGCGGTGGCGAGCCAGGCGCCGTGCAGCCGCAGGAGCGGCGGATTGTCGGCGGGAGCCGCGACGATGACCGCGCGGGTGCGATCCTTTGGTTGCAGGATGCGCTCGACGAATTCCTTCACCTCGCGGCCGCGCTCGCCGATCATGCCTACGACGATGACGTCCGCCTTGGTGTAGCGGGCCATCATCCCGAGCAGCACGCTCTTGCCCACACCGCTCCCGGCGAAGAGCCCGACGCGCTGTCCGCGACCGATGGTGAGGAGCGAGTTGATCGAGCGAATACCGACATCGAGCGGCTCGGAGAGCGGCGCGCGTGCCAGCGGGTTGATGGGGCGCCCCGCCAGGCGCACCTGCGCTTCGCAGTCGAGCGGCCCCAGCGCATCGAGCGGCTGACCGGAGCCATCGATGATGCGCCCGAGGAGCTGCGGCCCGACGGGGACGAACCCCGCCCCGGGTCGCGGAATGACGCGCGCCTGAGGCCCGAGGCCGTGACTGTCGCCGGTCGGCATGAGGAAGAGACGGTCGCCGGAAAAGCCCACGACCTCCGATTCGACGCGTGAGCCGTTGCGCGCAATCAGCTCACACTGGTCCCCGATCGAGGCCTGACAGCCGACGGCTTCGAGCGTGAGACCCACCATGCGCGTGAGGGAGCCCTCGACTGTTGGCGGGGGCGTGCGCTCCACGCGCCGCGTGAGCCGGCCGAGCCGCTCACTCCAGGCGCTCATGCGCTCGGCGGTGGCCTCGCTTCCGCTCACGCGGGTGTACCGGAAGGGGCGGAGGCGGCACGCCCGGAGGCGCGCTGCTCGCCGAGCGCACTGGAAAGAACGGCGTTGACGCGGCTCTCGAAGCGCGCGTCGATCTGGGAGACGTCGCTCCGTACCACGCAGCCGCCGCGCGCCAGCGTCGGATCCTCGATGAGGCTCCAGGCGCGCTCCTCGGAGGGCGCCGCCAGCCGCTCGCGCACCACCGCGGCGTCCTCCGGATGCAGATGCACGCGCACCTCGCGGGCGGCGAGCGGCAGTTGCTCCAGGCATTCGCGCAGAACGCCCAGAATCTGCGCCGGGTCGGCGGCGAGCTCACGCCGGGCCAGCTGCTTGCCCACCGCGAGAGCGAGCTCCAGCAGCTGCTTTTCCACCTCATCGTCGAGAGCCCGCAGCGGCCTGCCCAGGAGCTGCAGCACCGCATCCAGCCGGCGCACGCGATTGCTGAGCTCCTCGAGTCGCGACTGCATCTCGGCCTGCGCGCGGGCCATTCCGGCCTCATAGCCGCGGGCAGCTTCCTGGGAGCCGCGCGTGGCGGGTGCGCCGCGACTGCGCTCCTCGCGGGCGGAGCTCGCCAACGGGCCTTCGACGGCCGGCAGCGCCCAGCGCTCGATGGGTATGGCGCCGCGCGCTTGCGCGCTTCGCGCCCGTGAATCAGACATGCCTGTGTTCCTTCACTCGAGTCCGAACCCTGCTTCCCTGGGAAGGCGGCGTCACAAATCGTCCAGTTGTCCCGATGGTGCGGGAAACCCCGGGCGCAGAACTGTGACGCGCATCTTGGCCTGAGCCTAAAGAAAGCGCCGCGGCCGCCGAGCCGCTGTCTTCGTGAGGAGCTACCGCGGCGCGGTAGCGGCGTGCCGCGCCCGCGGCAAACATCTGCCGCCACCGGCGCGGCCGCGCGACGCAGCGGGAGCGCGTCACAGGGCGCGCACTCCGATGCCGGCCGCGCCCTCATGACAATTCAAGAATCCCAACCCCACGCCGATGCTTACAGTTGCGCGACATTGCGGCCGCGCGATTTTTTGAACGGCGTCACACACAGACTCGGTGACGACCGCAGCGCCGCGTACTGGCTGTGAGGACGCTATGAAAAAGGATTTGCGGTTCCTGGTCGTGGACGACTTCTCCACCATGCGGCGCATCGTCAAAAACCTGCTGCATGATCTCGGCTACGCCAACGTGCAGGAGGCGGACGACGGCAAGACGGCCCTGCCGCTGCTGCAGGCCGAATCCTTCGACGTGCTCATCACCGACTGGAATATGCCCGGCATGCCCGGCCTCGACCTGCTGAAGGCGGTGCGCTCCGATCCCAAGCTCGCCAAGATCCCGGTGCTGATGCTGACCGCGGAGGCCAAGCGCGAGCAGATCGTCGAAGCGGCCAAGGCCGGCGTCAACGGCTACGTGATCAAGCCCTTCACGGCCCAGGTACTGGCCGAGAAGCTCGAGAAGATCCTGACTCCCGCTGCCGCGGGGGCATGAGCGCCACGCCCATGAGCACGGCACTGCAGCAGCAGTGGGGTGAGGTTTGCGTCTCCCTGCTGACGGCGCTCGAGGCGGGCGACGAGGGACGTTTCTTCGCCGCCGTGGATGCGCTCACGGGGCTGCGCGAGCGCGGGCTGTGGGACTCGCTGCGCCAGCTCGATCACCGGCTGCGCGCCGCGCTCGATCAGTTTCGCCTCGATCCGCGGCTGCTGCGGCTCGCGGGCACCGACATTCCCGATGCGCGTGCGCGGCTCGATCACGTGCTGCGCCTCACCGACGAAGCTGCGCACCGCACCATGGATCTGGTCGAGAAGTCGACGCCGCTGGTGGCGCGCACCGCCGCCTCGGCGGCGACGCTCGGCGCGGAATGCAAAGAGGCACGCGAAAGCGGCGCCGCGTCGCCTTATTGGCTGGAGCTGCTGGCCCGGCTCGAGAGCCACTTCGCCGCGGCTCACGCCGACGGCGAGACCGTCAAGACGAATCTGGTCGAGGTGCTGATGGCGCAGGGCTTTCAGGACCTGAGTGGCCAGATCATCCGGCGGGTGATCGAGCTCGTCGCGCAGCTCGAAGCGGAGCTGGCACGGCTCGTGCACGACAACGGGCCCGGAGCGGCGGAAAACCGCCGGACGCCCGCGGAGGAGGATCTGAGCCGTGGCTTCGGTCCGGTGGTTCCCGGAGTGAGTACCGGCACCGTCGACGGCCAACAGGATGTGGACGAGCTCCTCGCGATGGGTGTGGCGATGAAAGGTGCATGAAATGGATGCAGTCGAAAAAAGCTCCGCGACCACGATCGGAACGGTCGCGCTCTCCCCCGATGCGGTGCTGCGTCTGCCGCCGCAGTGCACCATCCGTGACGCGACGCAGCTGCTCGGCCAGCTGATGTTGCGCCTCGAGCATTCGGCGCCCGTGTACATCGACGCCGCCAAAGTCGAGCGCATCGACACGGCGGCGCTGCAGCTGCTGGTGGCGTTCCTCGCCGACCGCAAGGCGCGGCGGCGCGCCGTGGTGTGGCTCGAGTGCAGCGAGGGGCTGATGCGCGCCGCGGGCGCACTTGGCCTCACCGGCGCCCTGGCCCTGGCCGCGGCGAGCTGAAGTCCCATGGGCGTCGATCTCGCACAATTCCACGAGGCCTTCTTCGAAGAGAGCTTCGAGGCGATCGAGTCGATGGAGGCATCGCTCCTGAAGCTCGACGTCGCAGCTCCCGACGCCGAGACCATCAATACGATCTTCCGCGTGGCGCACTCCATCAAGGGCGGCGCCGGCATGTTCAACTTCACCGACATCGCCTCCTTCACCCACACGCTCGAGACACTGCTCGACGGGGTGCGCGCCGGGCGCACGCGCCTCAGCACGGCGATCATGGACCTGCTGCTGAAGTCCGTGGACGTGATGCGCGAGATGCTGCGCGGCGCGCAGCGCAAGGAGACTTTCGATCCGCAGCGGGTCGCCGACCTGCAGTTCGATCTCGAGGTCGCCGTTGCCAACAATGCGGCAGCGGCACCCGCCGCCGCGGCGGCCCCGGCTCCGGCCGCACCGGCGCCGGCGGAGCCAGCCGCGGCGAGCGCCACCGAGACGGTGACTGCCGCGCCTCCATCCGCACCCACCGAGTGGCTGATCAGCGTGCGGCCGCTCGAGAACATGCTTTCGCGCGGCAACGAGCCTCTGGCACTGTTCGCCGCTCTCGCCGAGCACGGCGAGCTCACCCTCACAGTCGACCTGCGCGAGCTCCCGGCGCTCGAGGCGATCGAAGCGCACCGCTGCTACCTCAGCTGGCAGGTGCGGCTCACGAGCGCCGTCGGCAAGGAGCGCATCCGTGAGGCCTTCGAATGGGTTGAGGGCGATTGCGATTACCGGATCACCTGCGCGGCACCTCCCGACGGGGCAGCCGCCGCGGCGCCCGCGCCGCAGCCGGCGGTCGCCGAAGTGGCCGCCCCCGAGGCACCGCCTCCGGCACCGGCGCTCGCCGAGCCGGCGCCGGCTCAATCGGCCACGCCCGCCCCGAGCGCAGAGACGCCGGCGGCGAGCCGCGCTGCCGCACGGACCGAGGCCGCGCCCGCCGCGAGCGGCGGCGATGCCACCTCGATCCGGGTCAGCACGCAGAAGATCGACGAGCTCATCAATACGGTGGGCGAGGTCGTCATCACCCAATCGATGCTGGCGCAGCTGGGCGCGGATGCCGAGGGTCCTTCGGCTGAGCGGCTGCGCAGCGGCCTTGCGCAGCTCGAGCGCAACGTCCGCGAGCTGCACGAGAGCGTCATGCGTGTGCGCATGCTGCCGATCGGCTTCGCCTTCAGCCGCTTTCCACGCCTGGTGCGCGACGTTGCCCAGCGCCTCGGCAAGCAGATCGAGCTCAAGCTTACGGGCGAGCAGACCGAGCTCGACAAGACGGTCCTCGAGCGCATCGGCGATCCGCTCGTGCACCTGGTCCGCAACAGCATCGATCACGGCATAGAGAAGCCCGAGGCACGTCTTGCCGCGGGCAAGCCGGCCGCGGGTACGGTGCACCTGGAGGCCTTCCATCGCGGCAGCGCCATCATCATCGAGGTGAGCGACGACGGGCAGGGACTCGACAGCGACAGGATCCTCGCCAAGGCGCGCGCCCGCGGCCTCATCGCGCCCAACGAGACCCCGAGCCAGGAGGCGATCCACGAGCTCATCTTCCTGCCGGGGTTCTCGACCGCCGAGCAGACGACGGACCTCTCGGGCCGGGGTGTCGGCATGGATGTGGTACGGCGCAACATCAAGTCCCTCGGCGGCAAGATTGATATCCGCAGCGAGCGCGGCAAGGGCTCGCGCTTCACCATCTCGCTCCCCCTGACGCTCGCGATCGTCGATGGACAGTCGGTGTCCGTCGGGGACGAGACCTACATCGTGCCGCTCGTATCCATCGTCGAGTCGCTGCAGACCAAGGAGAGCGGCGTCAACCGCCTGTCGATGGCGGGTGAAGTCATCTCCTTCCGTGGCGCCTATCTGCCGCTGGTTCGCCTGCACGACCTGTTCGGCATCGAGCCGCGCTCGCGCGCGATCCACGACGGACTCGTCGTGGTGGTCGAGGGCGACGGACAGCGCGTCGGGCTCTTCGTCGACGACCTGCGCGGCCAGCAACAGGTGGTCATCAAGTCACTCGAGAGCAACTACGGACATGTTCAGGGCGTCTCGGGCGCCACCATTCTCGGCGACGGCTCGGTCGCTCTGATTCTGGATGTGCCGGGTCTCATCCGCTCCACCTCCTCGCGACGCGAGGCTGCCTAACGGCCCGCCAACCCTTTCAGCTACTCAGGAAATCATCATGAGCACCAATGCCAGCAAGAGCCCAGCAGAAGCCGAGTCCTACCAGGTCCTCACTTTCGTTCTCGGCAACGAGACCTACGGGGTGGACATCCTGCGCGTGCAGGAGATTCGCGGCTGGTCGGCGGTGACCAAGATCCCGAACTCGGCGCCGCACGTGCTCGGCGTGCTGAATCTGCGCGGCTCGATCGTACCAGTCGTGGACCTGCGCAAGCGCTTCAGCCTCGAACAGGCGGAGTACACGGCCGTCACGGTGATCATCGTGCTGTCGGTGCGGAACGAGGCCGGGCGGCGCGACTTCGGCGTGGTGGTCGATGGCGTCTCCGACGTGGTCGACGTTCAGGCGAGCGAGGTGCGGCCGACGCCCGATCTCGGCTGCCGCGCCGCGACCGATCACATTCGCGGACTGGTGCCGGTGAATGACCGCATGGTGGTGCTGCTCGACCTCGACCGCCTGATCGGCGCCGAGATGGTCGAAGCGGCGGGCAGCCTGCCGGAAACCGTGGCCGCCTGAGCCCCGTGTCCCAATCAGTTTTCAAGCTTCTCCTTCAAGTGCATTCACTTTTCTAAGGACAGACCCATGAACCTTCGCAACCTCAAACTCAAGCCCCGGCTGCTCCTGACGTTCGGCGTCATGGCGCTGGTATTCAGCGCGGCGATCGCGCTCGCCGTCACGCGGCTCGCCGCATTCAATCGGGCGGTGCAGACCCTCACCCAGGAAACGGTGCCGAACGTCGAGAATAGCGACGGCTGGCTGACCGCGATCATGGACACTGCACGCCGCACGCGCAGCATGCTCACCCGCGACAAGGATCACGTGCAGGAGGAAATCGACGGCGCGCGGCACAGCCTCGAGAAGCGCACGAAGCTGCGCGAGGCTGCGGTCGCTGCCGCGGTCACTCCGGAGGAGAAGACGGCTCTGAAGCCGCTGCTCGAGGCCTCCGAGCGCACCGTACCGCTCGAGGCACAGTTCGTGGACCTCTTCCAGGCTGGGCGCAGGGAGGATGCCATCGCGTTGATGGACGCCAAGATGCGCCCCGAGGAGCACACCCTGCTCGAAGTCTTCAAGCCCTATCAGGACTTTGAGAACACCGCGCTGAAAGCCAAGGCCGATGAGCTCGCCGCGACCTATCGCTCGAGCATGACGCTGCTGCTCGTGCTGAGCGGCAGCGCGCTGATCATCGGAGCGGTGCTGGCCTTCGTCACCGCTCAGGCGCTGTCCAGCCCCATGCAGCGCATCATCAAGCACTTCGAGGCGTTCGCGGCCGGCGATTTCACGGACAAGATCACCGTCGACTCGACCAATGAGATCGGGCAGGTGCTCTCGGCACTGCAGGCGACTCAGCAGTCGCTCGGCCAGATGGTCCGCCAGGCCAAGCTGGCGGCCAGCGCCGTCCACCGTGGCGCCGAGGAGATCTCCCAGGGCAACGCCAATCTCTCGCAGCGTACCGAGGAGCAGTCCTCATCGCTCGAGGAGACCGCCTCGTCCATGGAGGAGATGACCTCGACCGTCAAGCAGAATGCCGACAACGCCGGCCAGGCCAATCAGCTTGCCACCGCGGCACGCGATCAGGCGGAGAAGGGCGGCGCGGTAGTCGGCAAGGCGGTGAGCGCCATGACCGAGATCAACGAGTCCTCGAAGAAGATCGCCGACATCATCGGCGTCATCGACGAGATCGCCTTCCAGACGAATCTGCTGGCGCTCAATGCGGCGGTGGAAGCCGCCCGCGCCGGCGAGCAGGGTCGTGGCTTCGCGGTGGTGGCGACCGAGGTGCGCAGCCTCGCCGGCCGCTCCGCGACCGCTGCCAAGGAGATCAAGGATCTGATCCAGGACTCGGTGCGCAAGGTCGAGGACGGGTCGGCGCTCGTCACCCAGTCGGGGCAGACGCTCGAGCAGATCGTCGCCTCGGTCAAGAAGGTGTCGGACATCATCGCCGAGATCGCCGCGGCCTCGCGCGAGCAGTCCTCGGGCATCGAGCAGGTCAACAAGGCCGTCATGCAGATGGACGAGATGACGCAGCAGAACGCCGCGCTGGTCGAAGAGGCGACCGCAGCGTCGCAGTCGATGGCCGAACAGGCTGGAGAGCTCAACACTCTGATGGAGCGTTACCGGATCGCCGACGGCGGCCAGGTGCCGGCACCCGCGGCGGCCGCGCCCGAGCGTGCCGTCGAGCGGCGCAAGGCGAGCCGGCCGTGGAGCGAGCGTGGAGCCAAGCAGGCTAAGGCGGCCGCGTCGCCGGCAGCCGAGCAGGCGGGCGTGAAAGCCCCGCCTCCGGCCAAAGTAGCCAACGGCGAGACGGAGTGGAAGGACTTCTAGTCCGCGAAACCGGGCCGGTGCGGCTGCTGTCGCAGCCGCATCGCGCCCGTGTGGCCGACGGCGATACGGAGTAAGGAACGATGGCACGGATCCTGGCAGTGGATGACTCACCCTCGATGCGGCAGCTGGTCAAGCTGGCGCTGGCCTCCGGCGGCCACGAGGTGGATGTGGCGACCGATGGCGTCGAGGCGCTGCAGGTTGCGGAGCGGCAGCAGTTCGACGTCGTCATCACCGACGTCAACATGCCCAACATGGACGGCATCTCGCTGGTGCGGGAGCTGCGGCGCCTGGCCAACTACCGCTTCGTGCCGTTGCTGATGCTCACCACCGAGTCGACCTCGGAGCGCAAGCAGCAGGGCAAAGAGGCGGGGGCCACCGGCTGGCTGGTGAAGCCGTTCGATCCCGCCCGTCTCCTGTCGATCGTCGCCAAGGTACTCACCTGATGTGCGCCGCGGCTCCCGAGCCGCCCAGCCGTTGCAAGACGCTCGAGGTCTCGGCGGAGGCGGCTTCGATCCTGCTGAGCTTTGCGATGCGCGAGAGCGAGGCTCCCGCGGTCGAGCTCGGCGGTGCGCTCGAGCGCCTGAGCAGGGGTCTGCGCCCGCTCGAGGGCGGCGTGGCGCGCGAGATGCTGGCGGAAGATGTCGCCGCCTGCGTGCGTGCGCTGCAGTTTCACGACCGCCTCATTCAACAGCTCGCCGTGATCCGCAACCTTCTCACCCGGCTCACCGATCACCCGTTGCCACAGATGGCCGGATTCGGCGCCATGCGCTGGGAAGAGCTGCTCACGGCCTTGCGCGAACGCCTCGCGGAGCACTCGCACCACGAGCTCTTCGAGCTGCTGCTGCGCACCGGCGGCGTCGCCCCGGGCGCGATTGCCGAGCAGGCCGAGGGAACCAGCGAGCTTTTCTGACGGAGTTTCAATGGAAACCTTGCGCCTGCGCCGGCTCAGCTTTGGTGAGGACGACTTCGCAGCGCTGCGCGCGCTGGTGAAGCAGCACACCGGCATCCACCTCAGCGAGCAGAAGCGCGAGCTCGTGTACGGGCGGCTGTCGCGGCGGCTGCGCGCGCTCGGACTCGAGAGCTTCCGCGATTATCGCGAGCTGCTCGAGCGCGGCGAGGGCGATGAGCTGGTGCAGTTCTGCAACGCCATCACCACCAACCTCACTTCCTTCTTCCGCGAAGCGCATCACTTCGAGTACCTGCGCGATGAGCTGCTGCGGCCACTCGCCGCCAATGCGCGCGGCGCACGGCGGCTGCGCTTCTGGTCGGCCGGCTGCTCCTCGGGCGAGGAACCTTATTCCCTCGCGATGACCATCCAGGAAACGCTCCCGGAGGCCTGGCGCTGGGACATCAGGATCCTCGCGACCGACCTCGACACCGAGGTGCTCGGCAAGGGGCAGCGCGGTGTTTATGACGAGGAGCGCGTACGGGGCCTGAGCGCCCAGAGACTCGAGCGTTTCTTCAGCCCCGCGGACGACGACCCGCGCAGATACGCGGTGAGCGCGGCGCTCAAGGACATGATCACCTTCCGCGAGCTGAACCTGATGCATGCGTTGCCCATGAAGGGCCCGCTGAATGCGATCTTCTGCCGCAACGTCGTCATCTATTTCGACAAGGATACGCAGCGCCAGCTGTTCGCACGCTTCGCGCAGCTTCAGCGTCCGGGCGACATTCTCTTCCTCGGCCACTCCGAGAGCCTGTTCCGCGTCTCCGACGCCTACACGCTGGTCGGCAAGACCATCTACCGGAGGAACTGAGATGCCGGTGGCGGTCCATGCCGGCATGACGCCCTGTCCGCCCGCCGTGCCGGGCTTCCAGGGCGTGCATCGCTTCTGGGATCCGGTCTCGGCACGCTGGACCGCCAAGGTGCTTCCCGGGGAGTACTACGTCACGCGCAACGACGAGGCCATCTCGACCGTGCTCGGCTCGTGCATCGCCGCCTGCATCTGCGACCGGCGGCTCGGCTGCGGCGGAATGAATCACTTCATGCTGCCGGAGGACTCGAGCGGCGGCGCGGCGCCGGACCGCTGGATGGATCCGGCCTCGGGGCTGGCGACGCGCTACGGCACGCACGCCATGGAATGTCTCATCAACGAGCTGCTGAAACTCGGCGCCCGTCGCGAGCACTTCGAGATAAAGCTCTTCGGCGGCGGGCGCATCCTCGCCTCGATGACGGATGTCGGGGCGCGCAATGCGGCGTTCGTACGCCAGTTCCTCGAGTCGGAGGGTTTGAAGATCGCCGCCGAGGACCTCGGCGATATCTATCCCCGGCGCATCATCTATTTCCCGGAGAGCGGCAAGGTGCGCGTGCGCCGGCTGCAGCCGCTGGAAGCCACCGCCATCGCGGACCGCGAGCGCCGCTACCAGGGAGACCTGGCGCGCAACAGCAGCGGCGGCGATGTCGAGCTGTTCGATTGACAGGGAGGTATGTCGTGCCATTAGCCGAGCCCCACGCGGGCAACATCCAACCGAAGCGGAAAGTGCGCGTGCTGATCGTGGACGATTCCGCGCTGGTGCGCCGCATCCTGAGCGAAGTGCTCGGCGCCGACCCGGCGATCGAGGTGGTGGGAACGGCGAGCGATGCCTACGTGGCACGCGAGAAGATCAAACAGCTCAATCCCGACGTGCTGACGCTCGATGTGGAAATGCCGAAGATGGACGGCGTCACCTTCCTGCGCAATCTGATGCGGCTGCGGCCGATGCCGGTGGTCATGGTCTCCTCCCTCACCGAGCACGGCGCCGAGGTGACGCTCGATGCTCTGGCGGTCGGCGCCGTCGACTACCTGCCCAAGCCCAAGATCGACGTCGCGGCGACCCTCACCGATTACGCCGAGGAGCTGCGCGCCAAGATCCGCTCGGCCGCCGCTGCGCGCGTGCGACCCTACACCGGCGCCGTGACTCCCGGGGGGGCGGGCGGGGTGGCGCCGCGACTCGGGGTCGATGCCGTGCTCGCCAAGGCGCCGGCACGGCGCCAGCTGCGCACCACCGACCGCATCATCGCGATCGGTGCCTCCACCGGCGGCACGGAGGCGATCAAGGAAGTACTCGTACAGCTGCCGGCGGATACGCCGGGCATCGTCATCACACAGCACATACCGAAGGCCTTCAGTACGCCGTTCGCGCGCCGCATGGACTCGTGCTGCCAGATGACGGTGTACGAGGCGCAGAACGGCCAGATGATCCTGCCCGGGCACGTCTACATCGCTCCCGGGGACCAGCACCTGCTGATCGAGCGCGACGGTGCACGCTATGTCTGCCGGCTCGACGACGGGCCGCCGGTCAACCGCCACAAGCCGAGCGTGGACGTGCTGTTCCGCTCGGTCGCGCAGCAGGTCGGACGCAACGCGATCGGCGTGATCCTCACCGGCATGGGCAAGGACGGTGCGGTGGCGCTCAAGGAAATGCGCGAGGCGGGCAGCCCCACCATCGCGCAGGATGAGGCCACGAGCGTCGTCTGGGGCATGCCGGGCGAGGCCGTGGCGCTCGGCGCGGCTGCGGAAGTGCTGCCGCTCGGGAAAGTCGCGGCGCGCCTCTGTGCGCTCGCCGAATCGATGGACATCACGCGCAACGGTAACGGCGGCGGTTAAACGTACTCATCGCCCTTGCCGCCGAGGGCGATGGTGCCCGCGGCAGCGAGCTTGCGCGCCGTCTGCAGGATGATTTTCTGCGCCGCTTCCACGTCGGCGACCCGCACCGGGCCCTTGGCCTCCAGATCGTCCTTGAGCATCTCGGCAGCACGCTGCGACATGTTCTTGAAGATCTTCTCCTTGAGCGGCTCGTCGGCCCCCTTGAGCGCGAGCAGCAACTGATCGGCCGGCACCTGGCGCAGCAGCTCCTGCATGCTGCGATCATCGAGCTCGATGAGATCGTCGAACACGAAGACCAGATCCTGGATGCGGGTCGCGAGCTGCTCGTCGGTCTTGGTGATCTGCTCCATGATGGCGCTCTCGTGGCTCGGCTCGAGGGCGTTCATGATGTCGGCCGCAGCCTTCGGGCCGCCGAGGAGCGAGGTCTTGGCGGCGGAATTCCCCGAGAACTGCTTCTCGATGATGTCGTCGAGCTCGGTGAGAGCCGTCGGCTGCACGCCATCGAGTGTGGCGATGCGCACCACGACGTCGGAGCGAAGATTGGCCGGCAGGAGCGACAGCACCTCGGCGGACTGATCGGCGTCGAGATAGGCGAGCACGATGGCGATCATCTGCGGATGCTCGAGGCGGATCAGCTCGGCGACGGCGCGGGCGTCCAGCCACTTGAGCGCCTCGAGCCCCTTGGTGGAGCGTCCGATGCTGATGCGGTCGATGATGGCGGCGGCCTTGTCCTCGCCGAGCGCGTTTACCAGCGCCTTGCGCAGAAACTCGTCCGACCCGACACCCACCGAGGTCTGCGCCTCGACGTTGGTGTGGAAGTCGGCGACCACTTTCTCGACCTCGCTGCGCGAGACGTTCTTCACCTTGGCCATGGCCGCGCCGACGCGCTGCACCTCTTTGGCACTCATGTGCTTGAGGATCTGCGCGGCTTCCTGCTCGCCCAGGGTGAGGAGCAGGATCGCGGCACGCTCGGTGCCGTTGCGAACGGGTTCGTTGCGGTCAGGCATCCTGGTCCACCCAGTCGCGCACCACACGCGCGACGCGTTTGGGATCCTGGTTCACCAGCGTGCGAGCCTGCGCGAGCTGCTGCTCGTGCTCGATCACGGCGGCGGCGGCGGCCTGCGGGCTATCGAGCGCCGGCGCGGCCTCCGCCGCCACCGGGCGTGGCGCACGGAGCGAGGCGAGGAGCGTGCGCACCAGCGGCCGTACCACCGTCAGCGTGAGCACGATGAGCACCACGGCTCCGGCGATGAGCTTGAGCAGCGCGAAGAACAGGGGCTTCTCCCACCAGGCAGGCATCTGCAGGTCGCCCGCGGGAGCCGGGGCCTCCTCGGTGAAGGAGGAGTTGACGACGTTGACCACGTCCCCGCGCGACTCGTCGTAGCCGACGGCGTCCTTGACGAGCTGCGTGATGTGCTCGAGCTGCTCAGCGCTCATGGGCACCGCGCGGGACTTGCCGTCCTTGTCGAGGACGTGCGCATCGTCGATCAGCACGGCGACCGTCAGGCGCTTCAACTTCCCGCCCGGCTGGCGCGTGTAGGCGAGCGTACGGTCGATCTCGTAGTTGCGCGTGGTCTCCTTGGAGCTGCTCTCGGGCGTCGGCGCGCTCATGGCACCAGCGGCTCCCGCAGCCGCGGGGGCCGCGCCGGCCGGCGGCCTGGTGCCGCCCGCAGCGGCCTGCGCATTGGCGGGTGGGGCATTGGCGGGCGGCGGGGTGCTGGCGATGCCGGCGGGCGGCGGCTGATTGCTGAGCGCGCCGGGCACGCCCTGGGAGCCACCGCCATCGCGCGTCGTCTGCTCGGAAGTCTGCTCGCTGCGCACGATCTGGCTATCCGGGCGGTACTGCTCGCGCGCTTCTTCGGTGACCGACATATCCATCTGCGCCACGACCTGGGCGCGCACGCGTCCGGCGCCGACCAGCGGGGCGAGGAGGGCCTCGAGGCGCGAGCGGTAGTCATCCTCCAGGCGATGCGCCATGTCGAATTGCTGCTCGCGGAGCGAAAACTCATCGTGTCCGTCGGGTGTCGAGAGAAGGTGTCCCTGCTGGTCGACCACGGTCACCTGTCCGGGCTCGAGCTCGGGGATCGAGGAGGCGACCAGGTTGATGATGGCCTGCACCTGCTGCTGATCGAGCCGGCGGCCGGCCTTCAACTGCACGAACACCGAGGCGCTCGCCGAATGGTGCTCGCGCACGAAGGCGGACTGGCGCGGCACCGCGAGGTGCACGCGCGCGGCTTCCACCGGTCGCAGACTCGCGATGGTGCGCGCGAGCTCGGTCTCGAGCGCGTGCTGGTAGCGGGCGTTCTCGACGAACTGGCTGACACCGAAGCCCGGGTCCTTATCGAGCGCCGCGAAGCCGCCGCCGCTCTCGGGCAGGCCCTGCCCGGCGAGCTTGAGGCGTGCATCCGTGAGGCGCTCGGTGGCGACCTCGATGGCGTTCGAGCCGGGCTGCAGGCGGTAGGGAATCTGCGCGGCATCGAGCGCCTGCGCAATCTGCGCCTGGTCCTCGGTCGCGAGATTGCCGTAGAGGAGGCTATAGCTCGGGCCGTGCCACCACAGCGCGATCGAGAGGCCCGCGGCCACGGCGGCCGCAAGCCCCACGAGCAGCAGCAGCGGCTTGAGTCCCGCGGGCAGGCCGGGCGATACGACGACACCAGCTTCAGCGGCCATGGGCGTTCATCCGGCGCGCGTAGGGCGCGCTCGCGAAGATTGATGGGCTCAGGTTCATAAGGAGAGGTTCATGATTTCCTGGTAGGCGCTGACCAGCCGGTTGCGCACCTCGTTCAGGGCGCGAAACGAGACGCTGGCCTTCTGCAGCTCGAGCATCACCTGGGGCAGCTCGACACCGGGGGTGCCGCGCTCGAAGGCATCGGCGAGCTGACCGGCCCGCTGCTGTTGGGTGTTCACCTGTTCGACGCCGGCACGCATGATGTTGGCGAACTCGCTCACCCCACCCGTCTGTGCCGCTTTGGCCGGCGTCGGGCTGGGGCGCATCTGCGCGGAGAGCTCGCGGATCTGCGCCAGCACGCGGTCGATTTCCATCTGACTCATCGTCTCGCTCCCAAAACCTCAGGCGGTCGGAACTTCGATACCGGCTTCGCGCAGCCGCGCCAGCTTGTAGCGGAGCGTGCGCGCGCTGATGCCGAGTGACTCCGCAGCTTCGCGCCGGCTACCTTTGCCGGCGCGCAGCGCATCGAGAATCAGGTCGCGCTCGCGCTCATCGAGTGAGGCGGCGAGCGAGGCCGGCGTCGCGGGCTGCTGTGCCTGAGGGGCGGCATCCCCCGCGAGCTCGAACTGGATGTGCTGAGGCAGGATCACCGGGCCGTTGAGAAGGATCAGGGCGCGCTGCAGAAGATTGTCGAGCTCGCGGACGTTCCCGGGCCAGGTGTAGGTGAGGAGCAGATGCGCGGCTTCGGCGCTCAGCGCCGGCACCGGAGCTGCGGGGCGCACACGAGCCGCAAGCAGCTGCATGGCAAGCGGCAGCACGTCGTCGCGGCGCGCACGGAGCGGGGCGATCGCCAGCGGAAACACGTTGAGCCGGTAGTAGAGATCTTCCCGGAAGCGGCCGGCCGCGACTTCCTCGCGCAGCCGCCGGTTGGTGGTGGCCAGCACGCGCACATCGAGGGGCAGGGGTCCGCGCCCGCCGATGCGCTCGACCTCGCGCTCCTGCAGGACCCGCAGGAGCTTCGCCTGCAGGCCGATGGGCATCTCGGTCACCTCGTCGAGCAGCAGTGTGCCGCCCTGCGCCTGCTCGAACTTGCCGGCATGGCTCACGTGGGCGCCGGTAAAGGCGCCGCGCTCGTAGCCGAAGAGCATCGCCTCGAGCATGTTCTCGGGGATCGCCGCGCAGTTGACGGCCACGAATGGCGCGGCGGCGCGCTTTGAGTTTCGATGGATGAAGCGCGCCAGTACTTCCTTGCCAGTGCCCGATTCACCGACGATCAGTACGCCGCACTCCGTCGCGGCGACGCGTGCGGCAAGCTCCAGCAGGCGCTGGGAGCTTGCGGCGCTCGCGACCGGCTCAGGGTCGGGGCGCGGCGAGCGCTCGAGAGCCGGCTGGGGATCGGTGCTGTTCTCGCTCATCATCTTGCCTCCCCGCTGTTGAGTGCGGGCAGGAAGGGAATTGCAAGAGGCGTGCCTGGGAGGGACGGGGTAAAACGTGCGGCGGGTCACAAAGGCGGCACATGCTTGCCGCCGGAAGCGTCAATCTTCCGTCAGGCACTCCGCGCTGCCGATGCCGAGCTTGCGCAGCTTCTCGACCAGCGTCGTGCGGCGCAGGTTGAGAAGACGGGCGGCATGGGCGACCGTGCCGTTGGCGCTGGCGAGGGCCTGCTCGATGAGCGCCCGCTCGATCGCAGTCATGTAGGCGCGCAGGTCGAGGCCGCCCGCGGGCAACTGCACATCGGGCGTGGCGGATGTCGCCGGAGGTGCCTGCGGCAGGACCTCCGCATCGGCACGTGGTGCCGCCTCGACTACGATCGCATCGTCGGCCGCGGCGAGCGCGGCGAGGCTGTCCGTCTCGGCGACTGCGAGCTCGCAGGCGGCAAGGTCGCTCGGCTGGTAGCGCGGAGGCAGATCCTGGATCTCGACGATCCGGCCGGCTGAGACGATCGAGAGCCGCTCGATGAGGTTGGCGAGCTCACGCACGTTGCCGGTCCAGGAGTGGCGCGAGAGGGCTGCGAGGGTGCTCGGGGCGAGCTGCACCCGCTCACGACCCTCGGCGACGTTCTGCGCCACGAACTCGCGTACCAGCATCGGCAGATCCTCGATGCGCTCGCGCAGCGGGGGCATGTCGATGGGGAAGACGTTCAGGCGGTGAAAGAGATCCTCGCGGAAACCGCCGCGGCTGATGGCTTCCTCGAGATTACGATGGGTGGCGGCGATGATGCGCACGTTGCAGGAGACGGGCACGTGATTGCCGACTCGCTCGAAAACGCGCTCCTGCAGCACCCGCAGCAACTTCACCTGCATGGCGACGCTCATGTCGCCGATCTCATCGAGGAACAGGGTGCCGCCCTCGGCGATCTCGAAGCGACCTTTGCGCGCGGTGATCGCGCCGGTGAAGGAGCCCTTCTCGTGGCCAAAGAGCTCGGACTCGAGGAGCTCCGCCGGGATCGCGCCGCAGTTGACGGCGACGAACGGGCGGTTGCGGCGCGGGCTCGACTCATGGATGGTGCGCGCGGCCACTTCCTTGCCGGTCCCGGATTCCCCGAGGAGCAGCACCGTCGAATCGTGGGCCGCCACCTGGCGGATCAGCGTGCTGATCCGGCGGATGGCGAGCGAATTGCCGCTCAGCATGCGCGAGGGGCGCGCATCGCGGGCGGAGTTGGGCGACTTGGGACCGGTTATTGTCGAACCGGTAAAGGAGCTTGCGAGAGATTCCGCTGTTGCGACCATTCTTCTCGAACCCGTCCCTGTGTTCCGAATCTTGTCGCGGTCACCAGGCCTGCCTTGACCTGAGCGCGGCCGTATGTTGCGGGAAAAGAGTGTTGGCTTACTGTGAAGCGCTTGGATGTTTCGGAAAGGCGACAGCGCGTCGGCGTGACTTAAGTCACGCGCTTCCCGCGCCTCACACGCCGCGGCGTGGGTGGCGGCTGCCGGCGATCTGCCGGCGGTGGCGCCGGAAGCACAGCTTCTCCATGAGATCGGCCACCGTCTCGGTGACCGGGGCAAAGCGCACCTTGACGTGTCCGTCGGGCGTCACGTTGCTGACGCGGCCGGGAAGGCGCAGCGGCTCGGCCAGGGCGTCATGCAGGTAGATCTCGGCGATGCCCTGGGCGCCGGCTTCGGGAAGCGGTGCTGCGCTGCGCCAGACAACTCCCTGCGCGTTGAAGCGCACCGGAACTGCCGGCGGCCGCGGGCGACTCGCCGCCAGCACCTGACCGACCAGGTCGAGCAGCAGATTCACCTTGAGCTCGAGGCGCAGCAAGTCGGCAGAGTTTGGAGAGTTCTCGTCGGTCTTCTCCACCGGCCCGAGCTGGTCGAGCGCCTCGCGCGCATGCAGCACGCGCGCGTTGCGCTCCATGAAGCCCGCGGCCGCATCGGCGTCGACCGCCGCCGGCAGCGTCCGCCACGCAAGCGGCAGGACGTCCTGGAAGGCGAGCTCATCGTAGAGCACGACGGTGTCAGAACCGTCGAACATGCGCATCTCCTGTACCGGCACGGAACTCAAGTCCTCGCCGCGCCGGCAGAACCGCCGCGCAGTGTGGGCTTCGCGGCGGGCGGCGTCACCCAGCCGCAGCGGATCTCGCGCAGCAGGTCACACATGCTGTCGAGGGTACCGACGCCGGACTCATCGCACACCGTGCGGAGCCTGCGGCACATGTAGTCGGAGAGCTCGGTGAGATTGGCCACCATGGCCGTGTCAGTGGACGGCGCGAGCGTCGCGGGGAGCTTGCGGATGCGCACCATCGCCGCACGCAGCCGCGAGCGCGGATCACTCCCCCGCGCGATGCTCATGCGGGCCAGCTCGAGCCGCTGGCGGGCGCCCTCCAGCAGATTGAGGCTGAGGATCGCAGCGGTGCGCGCCGGCCGGGGGCCCGGAAGGCGACCCGCGGGGGGGCTGAGTTGGAGGGCGGGTGCCAAAGTATCGGTCCTGAAAGGGAATGGCCTCTTGGTCCATTTAGCGGCACTTGACCGCCTTACTTAAGGCCAATTCGAGGCCCAGCACGGCCCGGAAAGCTGTTGTTGCCCTCAAAACGCCCCCAATGCGGGCGGGCCCTCAGGCGGGCTTCGAGGCCTCTTTCTCGTGCCAGGCCTTGAGGAGCTCGGCCTCTTTAGCGGCGTCGATCCCGGCGTGCAGCTTCGCCTGCCGCTCCGGGGGAAGCGTCTCGAACCACGCAAGGGTGTCGCGCACCGTGCTCTCGAGGGGACGCGAGCGCAGACCCGCCCTGGCGGCCATCGCCACCGAGGTGAGCGAGGCACCCGCGTACTCGCCCTTCATCGGGGCCCAGATCGGCAGATTGAGATCGTCGGGCTTGGATTGCGTGGCGAGGAAGTCCTCCGAAACCCAGCTCACCTTCGTGCCGGCATTGGGCGATGCGTGCTGACTCGCCGCGATGAGCGAGCCCATCGTGAAGGCGCGTGGAGGCGAGTCGGCATTGAAGGTGCCGTTGGTGCGCGATTCGACGAGCGACATCATGAAGGCGGCAAGATCGCGCACATCGATGACCTGAATGGGATCGGCCGGCGTGCCGGGAGCCAGCATCTCGCCACCCTTCGACGCTCTCACCGGCCAGTAGGTGAAGCGATCGGTCGGATCGAGGGGACCTACGATGTAGCCGGGGCGCACGATGCTGATCCGCCCGCTGAAGGCAGCCGATGAGTACTGCTCGCACAGCACCTTCATCGGCCCGTAGGTGTCGTTGGTGACCTTGTCGGTGTCGGGATCGGCGAGCTTGCCGAGTGGGGAATGCTCGTCATTCGGACTCGCGAAGCCTGCATAGGCGGAGATGCTCGAGATGTAGAGACAGTAACCGACGTTCGGGGCGAGAAGTTCCGCGGACATCTTCACGTATTTCGGGATGTAGCCCGTGTCATCGATCATCGCATCCCACTTGCGGCCGCGCAGCGCATCGAGCTGACCCTTGCGATCGCCGATCAGCGTCTCGACGTTCGTGAGATCGCCATGCGCCGTCTTGCCGCGGTTGAAATGCGTGACTTTCCAGCCCCGGCGCTGCGCTTCCTCCGTCAGGTGCGGGCCGATGAAGCCCGTGCCCCCAAGAATAAGGAGTGTTCCGGGGCGGGACTTCGCCAGGGCGGTGGGGAGCGCTGCAGCAGCAGAGACCGAAGCGGCCAGTTTCAGTACGGTACGCCGGGTAGCCATGGGCGCTGATTCTAGGCCCGCATGCGCTGCGCGAGCCACAGCAGGGTCGCTCCCGGTCGCGCCTTTGGCACGGGTCGGCGTAGTCCTCAGCCCATGACGAATGCGTTGAGCTTGTTCCCGTCCAGGTCGCGGAAGTAGCCGGCGTAGTAACCCTCGCGCGGACCCGGGGCGCCTTCGTTCGTGCCGCCGAGCGACAGCGCGAGTGCGTGGATGCGATCGACCTGCGCCGTGTCTTTCGCCGCGAGCGCCACCATGACCCCGTTGCCCACGGTCGCTGGCCGTCCGTCAAAGGGCAGCGTGATGCCGATGCCTGCCCCGCCGTCCGGCGCCCCCCAGGCGATGAAGCGGTCCGTCTCGAACATCCGGCCGACGCCAAGCTCGCTCGCAATGGCATCGTAGAACTTCGCTGCGCGTTTCAGATCTCTGGTGCCGAGCGTCACGTAGCCGATCATGTATTCCCCCCGGGTTGCGGGCCGCGCGTGCGGGATTGCGCTGATTGCCCAGTTTGACACCCCGGGGCGGCACTGACGACAATGCGCGCCCCGCGTGGAAAGGTAGCTCAGCTGGTTAGAGCACGGCACTCATAATGCCGGGGTCGAGGGTTCGAGTCCCTCCCTTTCCACCAACTCCCAGCCACCCTGCGTCTATTGGTCGGTCGCAAGGGTGAGCATGAACCGCCGGGGCTGCTCGGGCAGCACCACATCGAGGCTCGACACGTGAAGGCCGCGCGCGTTGGCGAGATTGAAGCCATCAAGCCGCAGCGTCCACGGGCGAGATCGCAGGGACCAGTGATAGCGAACGCCCGCCGCGAGGGTCGCGAGCGCCGGCAGGTAGGTCGCGTTGTCCGTCGTCTCGACCCGAGACGAAAGGCGATTCCATTGCATTGACGCCGCCCACGGACCCCATCGCGCCGGAGCGTAATCCACGTTCGCGGTAAAAGTCAGTGGCACTGGCCCCAGCGGTACGTCGCCGGTCGCCCCGGGTTCGGGGATGACCCGGTCGACCCGTGGCTGCAGGAGCACGCCACCGAACAGAAGCGTGACTCCGGCATCGTTGGCGTATGACAGCGACGTCTCGAGCCCACGGTATTGAAGGCGCCCGAGTTGCGTATAGACATTTTCCGCATCGACGTTGAAGTACGGCTTGTGGATGTCGAAAGCGCCAAGGATCAGCTGCACCCCTGAGGTCGGGGCCCAGCGAACGCCGCCATCGACCTGCCGGGTGCGTGTTGCGGGAGGCGGCTCGTTGCGGTTAGTGGCCGACGTCGGTGCCAGCGCCGAGTCCTCCAGGCCCTGCACGAAGCTGCCGTAGAAAATGAGCGGTCGGCCTGCATCGCTCGCGGC
The DNA here is from genome assembly GCA_035295065.1 of Steroidobacteraceae bacterium. GTDB lineage: Bacteria > Pseudomonadota > Gammaproteobacteria > Steroidobacterales > Steroidobacteraceae > 13-2-20CM-66-19. The sequence goes on along the minus strand of DATGJR010000189.1, from coordinate 3,508 downwards.
ACGCAGACTCAGCAGCCGGGGGCTGGTCACGTCCCGGTCGATCGCGCCCGAGGGCATCAGCACGGTGCGGCGGTAGTGATCGCTGAGGACCCCGACGGCGAACGATCCCACGCCCTGCCAGCGCTCATCGAACGTCACGCCGAGATCAACCTGTCGGGTGCTGTCCTGACTCGGCGGACCGAGGGCCAGAACCGGCTGAGCGACGCGCGCCAGGCTGTTCAGCGAGATCGTACCGAAGTCCGTGATGCCATCGCCGCCAAACTGCCGCTCCACAGCGCGGCCGCGTACGGCCACCTGCAGTTGCTCCCGGTGTCGGCCGCTGGCGAAGAGGCGAGACAGTCGCAGTTCCCCGGAGGTCGACTCGGCCTCGAAGGGAGGTGCGACATCCATCACTGAATCGGCAGTCTGCTCCGTTATCAGGGTGAGATACGGGTCGTAACCGGCCGGATCACGCTCCAGCGAACGGAACAGGCCCGCGGCCAGCGCCCAGTGATCACCGAGCGCGCTTTTCACAACCGCGCCGAGGGTCGTCTGGTGCCAGCCCCAGGTCGTCCAGTCCTGAACGCCAAGGTCCTGGGTGCGGTACAACGGCAGCGCAAGGGTGCCGTCCGTGTAGACCGTCGGTACGATCTGACGCGCGCCGCCGCCGATGAACGACCAGAACGGAATGATTTCGGTGCCGGGCGTCGGGTGCCAGCGGAACGTCGACCCGAATATATCCGCGTGTGCCTCGCGGAAGACGTCGATCTCGAAGTTCCTGCGGTAGCCGGCGCACAGATCGACGCCCAGGGAAGCGGTCAACGGGATCTGCGCCTCGAGATCCGCGGTCGCTGCGTCGAACGGTCCGCGGGTCAGGACAGCGCTGACGACCTCCTTATCTCCGGGCGTACGCAGACTGAAGTCGGCGATGCCGGTCGGCGCGGGGAAGCTGTAGGACTGTGCGGCGATCCCGACACGCATCGTCGTCTCGCGAACCAAGCAGTCACTGGTCACCCATGTCTGCTGGTCGAAGTAGAGACCTTCTATGCGCAAGTTTCCTGCCTGCTGCGGACTGAACCCGCGCGCATCGGTCGCCGAATACAGGCCGACATTCTGAAAGCCGATAGACGTGCCGAAGGCATCCTGTGCCGCGGTCACGGCGTTCTCGTCGGCGCGCTGTCCGAAGGCAGGGCCGGGTAGCGCAAGACACGTGCCTATGGCGAGAAGGCAGCTGAGCTCAGTGAGCGAGATCAAGGAAATCGCCGGGTCGGGCTCAGGCCTCATCGAAGCCGAGTGCGAATGACACGGCGAGCGCGGCCTCTTTCAGTCTGCGCGCAGTCAAGCGGGCGACATCTGAATGGTCTTCATGACCGTGCGCCGAGATGCGGAGTTGATGCCACATTGTAATCCACATCATGCTCGAATCCATGCCGGAGACTCGTGGGAATCGGTCGGGCAACCTGTTGAATGACCTGGCTACCGTGAGTCAACTAGCGGTCTCATATGCCGGGGTCAAGGGTCCGAGTGGACTTACACAGCACCCCGCGTGGTGTATGCAACCCAGATGCTGCTCCACACTCCGAAGGTGAAATAGAGCGTCATCCACGGCACCTCGTTCTTCCAGGCTTCGAAGCGGTGCGAGACCGCCCGGCGTCTGCGGACATCGACCCAACCGCCGGCGAGGCTCAGGTAAGAGCGCCCGAGTGCCTGTTCCGCAACCCATCGCGACCGGTACATCGGTACGTCGTAGAGAAAGATGAAAGCCACATAGGCGGTGCCGCCCGCAACCACGGGCAGATAGAGCGCCGCAAACCAATGGCGGCCGATGGCCAGGGTTGCGGCAATCAGCAGCGCTGCCGGCAGTCCCCACAGCGAATTCTCGAGCGCGTGCGCACGCTGCCGGGTGGTGAGCACCGCATACCACGAGCACGCCTCGGCGAGCACGATGAGTGGCACCAGGGCGAGTGCCGTCGCTTGCCCGAATGCGCTGCCGCTCAGTGAGGCAATACGATGCAAGAGCAGCGCCCACTGGGCCGCGAAGCACAATTCGGCCACGGTGGCGACCGAGCGTCCGATGATGCCACGAGGCAACCGCCTGCGACCTCACGGGTGCGGTTTCCCCGGGGAGATCGCTCGTAGCAGGCGCTTGCAGGATGCGGGCTCTCGTTCAGGCCTCGCAGTTTCAGGCCGGAAAAGAACTCAGCGCCTCATCAGGCGGCGCGCTCGATGACGGAGCGTTCCGCCGCAGGCCGCGGTACCGGGCCCGGACGGCAGGTGACCAGATGGGTCTCGAACTCGCGCGTGCACTCTGTCCAGCTCGACTGCAGAGCACGCGACCGGCATTTGCGCGGATCGAGCGTCAGCGCGCGCTCGGCTGCCTTGCCGAGATCCGGATCGAGTGCCCCGGTCACACCATCCTCGACGACATCGATGGGACCGGTGACCGGGAAAGCCGCCACCGGAACGCCACAGGCCATCGCTTCGAGATTCACGAGGCCGAAGGTATCGGTGAGACTCGGGAACACCATTACATCGGCCGCGGCGAGGTGCGTGGCGAGATCCTCTCCGTGGCGGAACCCCGCGTACACGGCCAGCGGGTAGCGCGCCTCGAGGCGCGCCCGCTCGGGCCCGTCTCCGATCACGATCTTCGATCCCCGCCAGGGCATCTGCAGGAACGCATCCACATTCTTCTCCACGGCCAGCCGTCCGACATACGCCGCAATCGGCCGCGGCAATTGCAGGAACTCCTTACTTCGCGGCCGGAACAACTCCGTGTCCACTCCGCGTCGCCAGCGCACGAGATTACCGAAGCCGCGCCCGTGGAGCTCGTTCTCGACCGACTGTGTGCTCACCATGCAGTGCTGTGCAGCCGCATGAAACCGCCGCAGAGCGGCATAAGAGAGCCACAGCGGGATCGGCCAGCGAGACTTGAGGTACTGCGGAAACTGCGTGTGATAGGAGGTCGTGAAGCGCCATCCGCGCCTGAGGCAATAGCGGCGCGCGGCGAATCCGAGCGGGCCCTCGGTCGCAATGTGCAGGGCCTGCGGCCGGAAGAAAGCCAGCTTTTGCGCGAGCGTCGGCATCGGCCGCACCGCTACGCGAATCTCCGGATAGCTCGGGCAGGGGATGGTGTGAAAGTCGCGGGGCGCGACGATCATCACCTCATGGCCGAATCTGACCAGCCAGGCGGCAGTCTGCGCCAGGGTGTTGACGACGCCGTTGGTCTGCGGAAACCACGCGTCCGTCACGATCAGGATTCTCATCCGCGCCATGCTCGCCCAGGATCGTGACGCTGACGTGAAAAAAACCATGGACCGGACAGCAGCTTGTCATCTGCTTTTTTCAGTATTCCTTTAATTCGTTCACTCCAGCGCAGTCGCGCAGCTGTTTCTGCGCACGACACCGGCCTTCAGCCAGGCCACGACTGCGTAACAGCGGCTTCGCACATCGCCATCGGTGATCTTCTGACAGTCCGGGGGGCGCCCTCGCGGTTATAAGCGTGGGCGGAGTGCATGTATGAGGGCGCTTG
>DATGJR010000188.1:0-16482 GCA_035295065.1 Steroidobacteraceae bacterium | reverse complement strand
TAACGCGGCCGCGTCCTCAGCTCCTGGTCGGCGAGCACCGGCCGCACCGTTGCCTCGAGCCCGAGCGACGAGACCCTGATGCGCCAGGCGGCCGGATAGCGTGCGCCGTCGCTGCTCGTCCAATGGCCGAGGACTTCGATGGCAACGTCGGCGTTGGCGAGGGGGCGCGCCGCCCCCGATGGCTCGATCCACGTCCCCCCGCTATGCGGGTCGCGGCCGCCCTCGCGCTCGCGCAGCGCATAGAACATGAGCGCCGTCCCGTCATCGAGCTGCAGTGCGAACCAATCCCAGCCCGCCTGGCTCGCGGCGAGATCTCCGCTTCCCCATTCCCGGTCGAACCAGGCCAGTCCCTGCACCGCCAGCGGCTCCCCGCCGCGCATCAGACGACCGCGCACCGCGACCCGCGGAATGGAGTAGTAGTAGCTCGCCGAGCGTGATGACTTGCGGCTCAGGCCCGCCTCCCCGTTCAGCACCGGCGGAGTGCGCGGGCGCAGCTCGAGCTCGAGGGTGTAGCCGGGTTGCGTCGCCTCGAGCTTCCAGAGTGCCGACGGGACGCCAGGCGCTGCATCGACGGAGGCCGCGACGCCGGCGTCGTAGAGCTTCCAGTCATCGATCCATACCTCGAGCGGATCGGTCCGCGCGCCGGCCAGCCCGAGCGCCGCGCGCGAGAACTTCTCTGCAAAGCGAAACCGCTGCGCCGAGACATCCGTGATCGCGAAGTGCGCGAGATAGATCTCGCGCGTGCGCCACGCGGAGGCGCCGGGCGGCGCCGCGCCGGGCGGGGCGAGTGCGTAACGAAAGAAGGTCAGCTCGAAGCCGAAGCGCTCGCCGTCCGCGCCCTCGAGATTGCCGGTGTAATACCACCACTCGTGCCGGAACTGCGGGTGTGGACCGTGATCCTGCGGAAACACGAAGGTCCGCGGGCCAAGAGCCCGGGCGAAGGCCGGGCCCGCATCGTCCGGTGCCGCGCCCGGGCTCTCGGGCGGCACGGCGCCGCAAACGACCCCGCAGACGGTCAGCGCGAGTGGCCAGGCGAGGAGCGCTCTGCGCATCACTCTTCCCGCAAGCCCGCCGCGAGCGGCATGCGCGCCGCCCGCCAGCCCGGATAGAGGCCGGCGGCAAATGCCGCAGCGAGTGCCAGCCACAGCGCGCTCGTGAACTGCGAGGCGGTCAGGTGCAGGTCGATGTGCCAGCCGAACGCGCGCCGGTTGATCACCTCGGTGAGCGTGAGCGCGGTCAGCAGTCCCGCCGGTACCGCTGCGATGAAGGCGGCAAGTCCCATGAAGAGAGTCTGCGCGATGACGAGGAACGCCGTGGACCCCGGGGTGAGACCGAGAGTGCGGATGAGCGCCAGCTCGCGCGAGCGCGAGAGCTCCCAGGCGAGCAGCGCGCTCACGAGCCCGATGGCCGCCACCCCGGCGGCCAGCCAATAAAGCACGCGGGTGATGAGGAAGGTACGCTCGAAGATACCCATCGAGATCCTGCGGATATCGGCGTTCGAGCGGATCAACAGGGACTGCCGGGTGACCCCGAGTGCCGCTGCGCGCAGCTCCTCGATCACCCGGGCGGCCGATGTGCCCCGCGTAAGGTACAGCCCGAGCGCGGCGATGCCATCATCGCCGAAGAGGCGGCGGTACCCGGCGAGGTCCATGAGCACCTCGCCCCGATCGTTGCCGTATTCGCGATAGACGCCGGCAATGCTGAAAGCCTTCGGCTCCAGTGGCGTCTCGAGCGACAGCGTGTCCCCGGGCGAGAGTGCCAGCCGCCAGGCGAGAGGCTCGGTGATGAGGATCGCGCCGCGCGCGAACTGCGGCCACGCGCGCGCCGGATCGCCGCGCACGAAGATGAACCCCGGATGGCTCTCGGGGGCGAGGCTCACGGCGTTCAGGTCCACCGGCCCATGCGCCGAGTTGAGGGTGGTACGCCGTCCCTCGCTGTGGGCGCGCACCCCCGGAACCGCCAGCAGCGCGCTCACCAACTGCGGGTCGAGCCGCCGCTCGAGGCTGTCGGCGACCCCCGGGGCGCTCACGTAGATGTCCGCGCGCAGTGTCTGCGAGAGCCACTCGCGCAGCGACTCACGAAAACTCTGCACCATGATCGCGACGCCCAGCATCGCGGTGAGCGCCATGCCGAGCGCCGCCACCGCCACCCCGGTGCGGCTGAGCGAGGCGGCGACGTCGGCGCAGGCGAGTCGCGCTGCCGGGCTCGCCTTCGCAAGCCATCGCGCGAGCGAGCGCGCCAGCGTATACAGCGCCGCGGGAGTGAGCGCCGCGGCAGCCGCCAGCAGCATGAAGAGTGCGGCGAAGCCAGCGAGGAGGCTGCGGCTGGAGAGCAGGATGGTCGCCGCCGCGCCGAGCGCCAGCGCGAGACTCACGATCACCAGCCGCCGGGCGAGATGCACGGCACGCCGCTCGAGCATCGAGTGCGTCAGAGCGAGCCGCGGCGCACTGCCCGCGGCCTCGAGTGCCGGCAGGAGCGCGGCGAGCAGAGCCGTCGCGAGAGCGGCCGTGAAGGCCAGCGCTACGGTGCTCGCAGGTACGCTCACGCTGCGCACGGCCACCACGAAATAAAGATCGTTGATGGTCTGCGCCACGAGGCCGATCAGGCCGTGCGCGATACCGAGGCCGAGCACTACGCCGCAGGCCCCGCCCATGACTCCCAGCACTGCCGCCTCGGTGAGCATCAGGCGCAGCACCTCGCCGCGCGTCGCCCCGAGTGCGCGCAGCACGCCGATGGTTGCCCGACGCTGCAACACCGCGAAATTGACCGCGCCATAGATGAGGAGCGTTCCCACCAGCAGCGCAAGCAGGCTCATGGCCTTGAGATTCGTGGTGAAGGCATCGGTCATCGCGAAGGTCTCGCGCGCCTCGCGGCGCGTGCCCTCGAGCGCAAGTCCCGCGGGCAGTGCGGCGCGCAGCCGTGCAAGCGCTGCGCCGCCCGCGGGCCCTGCATCGGCGCGCACGTCGATCCTCGACAGCCGACCCTGCGCGCCGAGCCACTCCTGTGCCTGGGAGATGTCGGTGAGAACCAGGCTGTCGAAGGGCGGGCCGGTGTCGGAGAGCACGGCGAGCAACCGCGCCTCGTGATGGACACCGCCGATCGTGACATCGAAGGCCTCGCCGGGCGCGACTCCGAGCTCGTGTGCGAGCTCAGCGGCCATGATCACCGTGCCGCTGCCGGTGAACCAGTCGCGTGCCTCATCCGCGCCACGCACTCCCGGAACTGCGCCGCGCGCGTCCGTGCCGCCGCTGAGCTCGGCCGCGGCGAAGGGGTCGACGCCCACGAGCTGCAGCACGCGACTGCCGACGGTGAGGTAGCCGGACACGACTGGAGCCAGCAGCGGGCGCGGCGCGCCCGGTGGCGAGGGCAGCACCCTCAGCCGCACGTACAGTTGCTCATCGATCCCTCGAGATCCGTCGGAGATGCGGTGAGTCGCCGCGCCGTTGACGGCCTCGAGCGACAGCTCGAACGCGCGCCGCGCGCTCGCGGTCGCCACATCGACCGCGACGATGGTCCCGACGCCGAGGGTCAGCCCGACGAAGGCCAGCGCGAGCTGCGCCGGATGGCGCAGCAGGTGGCGCAGGCTCGCCGCGCGCAGCGCGCTCATCATCGGCCGGGCAGCCGCTGCCGCGGATGCAGCCGGCCCTCGCGCAGCTCGAGCACACGGTCCGCGGCCGATGCGAGCTGCTCATCGTGCGTGACCATGACGAGCGTGGCCGCGCGCTTGCGGGTCAGCGACAGGAGCACCGGGAGCACCTCGCGTGTGGTCTCCTCGTCGAGATTTCCGGTGGGCTCATCCGCCAGCAGCAGCCCGGGCGAGTGCACCAGCGCCCGCGCGATCGCGACGCGCTGCTGCTCGCCCCCGGAGAGCTGGTCCACGGCGCTCGCGGCCCGGTCACGCAGGCCGACGGCGTCGAGCATTTCGAGCGTGCGTGCGCGCGCTGCGCTGCCGCGCACGCCATTCAGCTCGAGCACCAGACGCACGTTCTCGGCGACATCGAGGGTGGGTATCAGGTTGAAGAACTGATACACGAAGCCGATATGGGCGCGCCGAAACAGGGTGCGTGCGGGCTCTGCCAGCGCACTCACCTCGGTGGCGCCGATCTCTACGCTGCCGCCGTCGGCCTGGTCGATGCCGCTGATCAGATTGAGGAGCGTCGACTTGCCCGAGCCGCTGCGCCCCATGACGGCGAGGATCTCGCCCGAACCCACCTCCGCATCGAGAGCGTCGAGCACGCGATGCACGCGCCCGCCCTCGCGGAAGTTGCGGGAGAGTTGCCGGATTCTCAGCACGCCTGCCCTGGTGAGCCTGGGATCATGGACCGCATTGTAGAGATCGGCGACACTCTCGCACCCTGCGGCTCCCAAAGCCGTGCCGTGCACGGCCCGCAGTCCGAAAGGCAAGCCATGACATTCCCAGCGCGAGGTCACAGCCGCATCATCCTCGCCGTCGCTGCGACCGCCCCCTTATGGATGAGCGCGCTGCCGGCGCAGGCACAGCAGCCCGGGTCTTCCAGCCCGCCGGCCTCCGCGCCCCCGGCCCACACCCCCCCGGCCCAGACCAATGACTCGAGCTACAGCCTCGGACTGATGTGGGGCGAGCAGCTGCGCAACACCGGCATCGCGCCCGATGCGGTCAGCACCGCCCGCATCGCGCAAGGCATCCACGACGCGATTTCCGGCAAGGCCTCGGTGTCGCCGCAGGACCGCGAGAACATCCAGGCCCTCGCTACCTCGGGAATCGATGCCAACCATCGCGCTGCCGAGAAGTTCCTCGCGGAAAACTCCAAGAAGCCCGGTGTCCACACCACAGCGAGCGGACTCGAATACCAGGAGCTGCGTGCCGGCCACGGCGGCTCCCCGAAGATGGGGGACTCGGTGAGCGTCAACTATCGTGGGACGCTCCTCAACGGCACCGAGTTCGACAGCTCCTATAAGCGCGGCGAGCCGGCCACCTTCGAAGTGGGGCGCGTGATCCCGGGCTGGAACGAGGCATTGCAGCTCATGAAGCCCGGCGCGAAGTGGAAGCTGTTCATCCCGCCCAAGCTCGCCTACGACCTGCGCTCGCCCCCCGGATCGGGGATTCAACCCGGCTCGATGCTGATCTTCGAAGTTGAGCTGCTGAGCGTGAAGCCCGCAGCGGCCTCCGCCAGCCCACCGCCCGCCGCCGCACCCCGGTCGGCGCTGCCCAAGCCGAGCGGCAAGGCTCCGGTGAACCCACCCGACAACCCTAACTCGCCCGCCCCCGCGACGGTGCCGCCGCCGAAGTAACTCAGGAAGTCGTGGCGTTGGAGCCGGGCGCGAAACGCATCGGCTTGGTCACGCCGAGCCGCTCCAGCTCGCGCAGGAGCCCCTCCGCCAGGTCCTGGTAAGCGGGACGCTCGAACACGGGCGCGGCGCTCCAGTCGTAGCACCAGGGATGGCGCGCGCGCAGCGGCTCGGGCTCGTGGCTGTAGCGCGGGATGACGTGCGCATGCAGGGCGGGTTGCTCGTTGCCGAACATGGCGTAGTTGATGCGTATGGCGCCCGTGACTTTGAGCAACGCATCGCCGAGGCGGCCCATGTCGGTGAGGAAGGCGGCGCGCTCGAGCACGCCGAGCGCGTTGAGATCCGCCACCACCGGATCGGGCAGCAGCAGCGCGTAGCCGCGCACGAACTGCCGTTCGCCGAACACCGCCCACCCCGAGTAGAGCCGGGCGATGACTCGTGGATTGCGCCCATCGCGCGCTGCCGCCACCTCGGCGTGGATGGTCGTGTCGGGCAACCCTGCCGGATCGTTCTTCATGAGGTCGCGGGCGAGCGGAACACGAAGTACACCGCGCCCAGTATGCACAGCCCCGCCCACACATAGTCGAGCTTCAGGGGCTTGCCCATGTAGAAGACCGCGAACGGCACGAACACGGTGAGCGTAATGACCTCCTGCAGGATCTTCAGCTGCGGCAGCGTCAGCTGCGTGTAGCCGAGGCGGTTGCCCGGCACCTGCAACAGGTACTCGAAGAAGGCGATTCCCCAGCTGACGACGGCGGCCACGTACCAGGGCCGGTCGGCGAGATTCTTCAGATGCGCGTACCAGGCGAAGGTCATGAAGACATTCGAGGCCATGAGCAGCAGGGTCGCGCCGATAACCGGGCTCATGCCTCAATCGCCTCAACAGCTCACATCGAGTCCGCGCAGAGCGCGCACGGTGCTCTCGTAGCCCTCGTGCACGATGCCGTGCCAGCCGCGGCTGCGCGCGGTGGCGATGTTGTCGGCCCGGTCGTCGATGAAGACCGTGCGCGCGGGCTCGAGTGCGAAGCGCCGTTCGGCCTCGGCATAAATGCCCGCGTGCGGCTTCATGATGCCGGCCAGATAAGAGGGCAAGGCGCCGTGGCCGATGCGGTGCATGCAGTACTCGCGCGACAGGTGTGCCCAGTGCAGATCGCCGATGTTCGACAGCAGATAGACGCGGTGCGCTTCGCTCACGCGATGGGCGAGATCGACCATCCCGGTCTCGAGCTCGAACATCTCGATCCAAAGCCGGTGCATGCGCTCGAGCGACACGTTGCCGCCGGTGAACGAGCACAGCCGCTCGAGCAGACCCAGGCCCGACAGCCTCCCGGATTCGTGATCCTCGAGGGCCGCACGCGCCAGCACCGCGTGCAGGTTCTCGGCTTCGATGCCGTGCGAGCGGAACAGCTCCAGCATCGGGGCATAGTTGAGCCGCACGAACACCCAGCCGATGTCGAACACTACGTTGCGGATCTTCACAGTGCGAGCGGATCAACGCTGCCGGAATCGCCGGGGCGGGTGTTGACCGCCACCACCGTGGCGCGCGGGAAATAGTTGAATTCGGTGGCGCTGGCACGCGTGTAGGCTCCCATCGCGCGCCCGACGATCAGATCCCCCGCTTTGAGCTGGGGCAACATGAGGTTCTCGGCGATCACGTCGATGCTGTCGCAGGTGGGACCGGCGAGGACCGATGGCAGGCGCGTCGCACCCGAGCGCAGCGGCTCCACGGGATAGTCCGCGTGATCGTAGAGTTGCCCGCTATAGGAACCGTAAAGACCGTCATCGAGGTAATACCACCAGTGGCCTTCGCGCTGCGCGCGGCCCATGACGGATGCGACCCCGATCGCCGCGGGGCCGACGATGAAGCGGCCGGGTTCGGCGATGACACGCACCCTCTTCGGGAGCGAGGCGAGCGCGGCACGCAGCGGCGCGCACCAGCGTCCGATGTCCTGCACCGGCTGCGTATAGTCGATGGGGAAGCCGCCGCCGATATCGAGCGTACCGAAAGCGCCGAGCTTCTCGCGGCGCGCCTGCGCCATGAGGCCGGTGCACGCCCCGATCGCCTCGACGTGCTTGGTGGCGTCCGGGGTCTGGGATCCGGCATGAAACGACAGCCCGCGCACGCCGATCCCGAGACCCGCCGCCAGGCGCGCCAGCTCCAGCACCGCCTCCGGGTCGCAGCCGAACTTGCGCGACAGGTCGCACACCGCGCCCGGGCTTCGGAATGACACGCGCAACAGCAGCGTAACGACATCGCGGTAGCGGGCGAACTTGCGGATCTCGTCCGGATTGTCTGCAACGAAAGTACGCACGCCGAACTCGAGCGCATTGGCGATGTCGGCGGGCCGCTTGATGGGATGCGTGTGGATGCAGCGCTCGGGGGAAACCCCCAGCCGCTCGACCAGCTGGACCTCGCCGCTGGTCGCGAGGTCGAGGAAGCCTCCTTCGGCGATCACGGTGCGCACCGCTGCCGGATGTGGCAGGGGCTTGAGAGCGTAGTGCAGATCGACCTTGGGTAGCGCTTTGCGGAGCTTGCGAAACTGCGTGCGCACGCGCTCGCAGTCGAGGATCAGGAGCGGCGAGCCGAACTCGCGCACCAGGCGGCGCACTTCTGCGGGCTCAAAGGGATCGATGAATCGCGCGCGGGGCACCGGCGAAGCTTAAGGGAGAACGGCCACGTTGCCGGTTCCGTCGTCGCTCTCGGCGACGTTGGTCGCGGCCCGCAGGAGGCGATCGCGGATCGCATCCCAGCGCTCGCCTTCAGGCACGGCCTGCACCAGGATCCGCTGACAGCCCGCGCGGTCGAGGGTGCGCAGGTTGTTGTAGAGGTCGTGCCCGTACCCTTCCGGACGTCGGCCGGCATTGATCCAGGTGACGTACTTGTGTGAGCGCAGCGGCAGCCGCTGTGCCAGCACCGCGATGCGCTTGCCACCGCCGGAGGCGGCATCGGCCTGCGCATCGATCTCACCCGCGGGCACGATGGTCATGGGGGTCGTGGGCGCGTAGTGACTGCCGCCCGTGCCTGGAACCCGCGGAGACTCCTGCGTCGGTCCAATGATGAGCTCGCCGACGGCCGCGCGGATCTGCCCCGCCGAGACACTCCCCGGGCGCAGCAGCCGAACGGTCGGGCCCTCGAAGGAGACGATGGTGGACTCGAGCCCGAGCTGGCATTCGCCGCCATCGAGCACCACCCGCATTGCATCCCCCAGCTCCTCCCGCACATGCTCGGCACGCGTCGGGGAGAGGCGTCCGTAGCGGTTGGCCGAGGGCGCAGCGATACCGCCGCCGAATGCGGTGAGCAGCTGCTGGGCCATCGGATGCGCCGGCACCCGGATCGCGATCGTGTCCTGCCCGCCGGTGACGACGTCGTGCACGTGCGCCGCGCGCGGCATCACCATGGTGAGCGGGCCCGGCCAGAAGGACTCCGCGAGCTTGAGCGCACCGTCGGGTACCTCCCGCACCCAGCGATGCAGATACTTCGGACTGTCGAGGTGCACGATCACCGGATGAGCCGCGGGGCGCCCCTTGGCCTCGAAGATCTTGCGCACGGCGGCCGGATTCTGCGCGTTGGCTCCGAGTCCATAGACGGTTTCCGTCGGGAAGGCGACGAGCTCACCGTCGCGCAGTGCCTGCACGGCGGTTTCGATCTCGACCTGGGTAGCGCGTACGGCTCGGGCCATAGGGATGAGACGAATTCTAGCAAGCCGCGGCGGCTCAGCACCGCGTGTTGCAGCAAAGCATCAGGCCGTTACGGGAAGCCTATTCCAGCGCCGTGCGCACCCAGCCGCCGCTCTCACGCGTGAGCTCGTAGGCCGGCCAGTAATGTTTATCCAGCTTGAGCGTGATGACTTCGGGTGCATTGTTCCAGGTGATGGTTTTCAGACGCACCGAAGAACGGTCGGGCCGGCCGGTCACTGCCTTGATGAACGTGTCGAGGTTCGGCGTCGGCACGCCGTCAACCTCGAGGATGCGCCGGCCCGGAAACAGCCCATAGCGCGTCGCCGGCGACCCATAGGCGAAATAGGCGACGTAGACGCCGCGTGGCGGAATACCGCGCTGCGCACTCATGGCTCGGTGCGGTGCCTGCAGCGTTGCGCCCGCCCACTCCACCAGCCTCTCGACGTCGGTCCCGGGGAGCGCTGCGGTCGGAACCTCGAGCGTCTGCTCCCCCTGGCCGCGCCACACCGTGACATGCACCAGGTCTTTGTCCGCGACCGCCGTCTCCACCTCGCGGAAGTGCGTCACCACGGCGCCATCGATCGCCAGAAGCAGATCGCCCTGCTGCAGGAGCCTGGCCGCCGGGGAGCCGCCTACCAGGCGCGTTACCGTCAGCACCTGCCGGCGGGCCGGCGTGTGTTGCGCGAGGCGCGTCGTCCAGCCGTCCGGCAGACCGATCTCGCGCGCGTTGGCGAGCGGCTGCACGCCGAGCTCGGCCTCGAGGGAGTGCAGCGGGCGTCCGCTGCGCACGCGATCGAGCATGTCGACGACGGTGGCGATCGGCACGCCACGCGTGTCCTGGGTGAGCTCCCGGCCGTTCTCGTAGGCGAAGCTCGACCAGGTCCCGACCACGTTGCCGGACTTGTCGGCCAGCACGCCGTCGAAATCGAGCGGCGGATTTACCAGCTGCACGGTCTCGAGGTTGCTGTCGCGGAAGCGCATGGTGCGCGACAACGGCAGCTCGAGCGGCTCGATGCCGGCGATCTCCGTGGCCCGTGAGCGCAACTGGCTGTCGGCACCGAGCCCGACGACCCAGACCGTCTCGCCGGCGGCGAGGTCCCGCGGCAGGAGCTTTGCGGACTTGACCGGCGTCGTCCCAATGAGCTTCGGATCGTAGGCAACCACGGCAAAATTGTGCTGTGGATGGATGTAGACCACGCGTCCCGGCACCTGCACCGTGCCGGCGAACGAGATGGTCACATCGCCCACGGCCACCGGTACGGTGTTGCGATCCACGACCACGAGTCCCCGCTCGGCATCGACCACGAGCCCCGTGCCGTGATAGTTGCGCTCGGTGATCCCGGATACCGAATAGGGCATGTCGAAAGTCACCATGACCAGGGACGGCGCGAGAGCGGTCTGGCGCGGGTCGGTGAAACGCGGAAACACCGTGGAGCTCACCTCCACGGGCTTCGGCGCGGGACCTGGGGTGAGGTCCTTGCAGTCCCACCAGCCTTTGACATCGTCCCGATCGCAGTGATGCGCCGGATACCACAGTCGGTCCATGCGCATGCTGCGCAGCTGGCTGCCGTTCGGATCGTCAATGGTGCGGTAGCGGACCGAAGCGTAATCGCCGTTGCCGAGCTGTGCGATGCCGGCCTCGAAATCGCCGAGCGTGTCGATCTTGTGGCCGTTCAGCGCCACGATCACCGCACCGCGGGGAATGGCGGCGGAACCGAATACGTAGCCCGGGTTCGCAAGGTAGACGCCGCGAGTCGGGATGTTGAAGGCGCGCGCCAGCTGGTAGGAAAGCGTGTTGACGACCGCATCGCCGAACTCGGCGTAGGAGCTCGGAGTGATCGCGTGCAGATCCCCTACCGGGAGCTTGGCGGACACGGGATGGCCGCCGCGCTCGAGCTCTACCTCGACCGTTTGCCCGACGGAGTCATCCAGGATCTCCTCGAGGGGCTCGAACTGAGTGACGTAGTGGCCGTTCACGCGGGTGAGGATGTCGCCCGGCTGCAGCACGTTCTCGCTCGGCGAGCCCGGCAGCACTTCGGTGACGGCCAGCATGCCGGTGAGGCGCGGGAAGCTCTTGCGCACATCCGCCTCGGTGTGCGTGTCGAGCCCGAGTCGCTCGAGCTCGTCGTAAGGCATGTAGTTGAAGACGGTGTAGAGCGTGCCGCGCGGTACGGGTTTGCCCTGCTCGATGAGCGTCAGGGCGCGGCGCACCCGTCCGAGCGGCAGGTAGAAGCTCGACGCCGCGCCGCTCGCACCGCCCGCATTGAGCGCGATGACGCGCCCATGGATATCGATCACCGGTGAGCCCGAGGATCCGCCCGAGGTTCCCGAGGCGGCCTGGAGATAAAAGGTGTTGAAGTCGTTGTACTTGGCGAGCCCATAGTCGGGCGCGTCGCGGTCGAGTCGCGCCAGCGTCCCGGCGAGGATCGAGAGCTGCTCGCCGGCGTTGTTGCCGACCACACGGATCTCGCGCCCGATCTGCGCGCCCTCAGGATAGAGCGGCAGGGCTTTCGGCTTGATGAAACGCAGCTTCTGCGGATCGTAGTGATAGAAGCCGAAGTCGTGGACCGGGTCGCGATAGATGGGGTAGAGCTGCACTTCCTCGCGGTTGAGGAAGGTCGCTTCGGCGGTCACCGGTCCTGGCGTCACCACGTGCCGGTTGGTGAGGATCAGCCCGCGCTCCGCGTCCACCACGAAGCCGGTCGCCTGGGCCGTCGTGTTCCATTCCGTGTCGAAAGCGCGCGTCATGTCCAGATCGATCGAGACGACGCTGCCGGCGATGCGCTCGAGGGTCACCGCCCAGTCCGGATTGGCCTCCACCGCCGCCGCCTGCTGCGCGATCTGCGGCGCGGCCACGCCGGGCCCCGGAGCCGCGGGAGCCGGCACGGCTGCCCCCGGAGGGGGCAACGGTACGACCAGGCCGGGTGCCACCGCTCCGGGCGCGGTGGCAGCCGCACCGGGCGCGCCGGGCTCGGGCACCGCCGCCGGAGTCGAATGGGGCGCGGCGGCCGGGGGGTCGGCCGACACACGCACGGTGGCGCAGCAGAGGCAGGCAGCCAGCAGCAGCAGTCGCGTTCGCACAGGGCGCATTCGGGGCGTGCCTCCTAGCGGCCGAGGAGCACGAGCAGCCAGACCACTGCGAGCAGTACGAAGGACATGAGCACCGCCGCGGAGCCGATGTCCTTGGCGAGTCCTGCGAGGACGTGACGTTCCAATCCGATACGGTCCACGGTGGCTTCGATGGCGCTGTTGATGAGTTCGACGACGAGGATCAGCAGCGCCGGCGCCACCAGCAGCGCGCGCTCGACGCCGCCGTGCCCGAGCCACAGGCCCAGGGGTATGACGATGGCCACAAGGGCGAGTTCCTGACGAAATGCCGCTTCGTCGCGAAAGGCGCCGGCGAGCCCGCGCCCACTCGAGCCGAAGGCCCGCAGCAGGCGCGTCAGGCCGCGGGGCTTATAGCGCGCTAGCGCTGCGTGGTCGTCGGCTTCCATGTAAGGTCCAGTTGCCGGGCGGCCCGCACGTCGTCCAGGCGCCGCACGGGCATGGTATGCGGTGCGGTGCGTACGCGCTCGGGTTCCCGCTCCGCCTCCCGCTGAATCTGTGACATGGCCGTCACAAATTCATCCAGCACGCCCTTGCTCTCCGTCTCGGTCGGCTCGATCAGCAGGCATTCGGGGACGAGCAGCGGAAAATAAGTCGTCGGCGCGTGAAAGCCGTGATCGAGCAGTCGCTTGGCGAAATCCATCGCGGTCACGCCGAGCTCGCGCGCCTGGCGCTTCAAGGTCACGATGAATTCGTGGCTGGCGCGGCGCTCGGGATAGGCGGCATCGAAGCCGGCGTCCCGGAGGCGCTTGAGCAGGTAATTGGCGTTGAGCGTCGCGTAGTCACCGACCGCCCGCATGCCGTCGCGCCCGAGGAGGCGCATATAGATGTAAGCGCGCAGCAGCACCCCGGCGTTGCCCATGAAGGCGGAGAGCCTGCCGATCGACTGCGGCATATCGCTCTCGGCCAGCCAGCGGTAGCGCTCGCCTTCCCGGGCGACGATCGGAATCGGCAGGAAGGGCATGAGTCGTGCGCCGACCCCCACCGCCCCGGCGCCGGGCCCGCCGCCCCCATGCGGCGTCGAGAAGGTCTTGTGCAGGTTCATGTGCATCACGTCGAACCCCATGTCGCCCGGGCGCACTTTGCCGAGGATCGCATTGAGGTTCGCGCCGTCGTAGTAGAGGAGTCCGCCGGCATCGTGCACCACCCGTGCCACTTCCTCGATGCCCCGCTCGAACACTCCGAGGGTCGAGGGGTTCGTCAGCATGATGCCCGCGGTGTTGGGGCCGACCGCGCCCTTGAGCGCCTCGAGATCGGCATCGCCGGCAGCATTGACCGGGATCTCGCGCACCACGCACCCACACATGGTCGCGGTCGCCGGGTTGGTGCCATGGGCGGCCTCGGGCACGATGATCTCGTTGCGCTTCAGGTCTCCGCGCGCGCGGTGATAGGCACGGATCATGGCGACGCCGGCGAATTCGCCATGCGCACCCGCCATCGGCGAGAGCGCCACGCCCTGCATGCCGGTGACTTCCTTGAGCATCTCCTGCAGCTCGTACATGCACTGGAGGAACCCCTGGCCGTGCGATTCGGGTGCGAACGGATGACGCGCCAGGAATTGCGGCAGCATGGCGTACTGATTGCACGCCTTGGGGTTGTACTTCATCGTGCACGAGCCGAGGGGATAGAAGTGCGTGTCGATGGAGAAGTTGAGCTGCGACAGGCGGGTGAAATGCCTCACCGCCTCGAGCTCGCCGACCTCGGGGAGCTGCGGCGGGCTCGCGCGGCGCAGTGGCGCCGGGAGGTCCGCGAGCGCGGCGGCGGCGACCTCGTGCGGCCACTGATCCGAGGCGCCCCGTCCCGGCTGCGAGTACTCGAAAATCACTTTTTCGCGGATGGTCATAGAGTGAGTCCCCTCAGGCGGCGCGCGCCGCCTGCATGACATCCCCGAGCGCGGCACGGTACTGCTCGAGGTCGGCGGCGGTCTTGGTCTCCGTGGCGCACACCAGAAGCGCAGGTCCCAGCTCCGGGTAGTAGGGCGACAGATCGAGTCCGCCGAGGATGCCGCGCGCGGCGAGCGCCTTGAGCACGGGCGCGACCGGCCGATCGAGGAGCAGCACCGCCTCGTGGAAATGCGCGCCGGTGAAGGCCGCCCTGACGCCCGGCAGCCGCGTGAGTGCCGCCACCAGCTCGCGGCTGCGGGCGTGGGATGCGGCTGCGGTACGTGCCAGACCCTCGGGCCCCATCAACGACAGGTAGATGGTTGCCGCGGTCATCAGCAGCCCCTGATTGGTGCAGATGTTGGAGGTGGCCTTGGCACGGCGAATGTGCTGCTCGCGCGCCTGCAGCGTGAGCGTGAAGCCTTCGCGCCCTTCCGTGTCGAGCGTGCGCCCGACGATGCGTCCGGGCATCTGTCGCACGTGCTCCATGCGGGCCGTCATGAACCCGAAGTACGGGCCTCCTGAGGACAGCGGCACGCCGAGGGGCTGTCCCTCACCGACCGCGATGTCGGCGCCGCGCTTGCCCCACTGTCCCGGGGGCTTGAGCAGCGCGAGCGCGGTCGGGTTGACGACCGCGATGGCGAGCGCGCCATGCTCGTGTGCCCAGTCGGTGAGCGCATCGACGTCCTCGAGGCGGCCGAAGAAGTTTGGCTGCTGGATGAGGAGCGCGGTGATGTCCTCGCGGTCGTACCTGGCGAGCGAGGCGGGCAGCGTCACGCCCTCGACGGTGCAATAGGGAAGCTCCTCGAACCTGAGCCCCTGGTTGCTCGCCATCGCGATCGCCACGCGCCGGTAATGCGGATGCACGGTGGTCGGCACGAGGATCCGCGCCGACTTTGACTTGCGGTTGGCGCGCACCGCCATGAGCGCAGCCTCGGCGGTTGCGGACGCGCCCTCGTACATCGAGGCGTTGGCGACCTCCATACCGGTCAGCCGCGCGATCATGGTCTGGAACTCGTAGATCATCTGCAGCGTGCCCTGGCTGGCTTCCGCCTGGTACGGCGTATAGGCGCTGTAGAACTCCCCGCGCGTGGTGATGGCCCAGACCGCCGCCGGAATGTGATGCTCGTACGCACCGGCGCCGAGGAAGCTCAGCGGGGTGCCGTCGAGCGCGGCCCGCTCGCTCATCAGCCGCCCGATTTCCATCTCGTTGAGCGCCTGCGGCACGCCCGCGAGCGACTTCGCGCGCAGGGCCGCCGGAATCTCATCGAACAGATCCTCGATGCTGTTCGCACCGATGGCGGCGAGCATCGCCGCAACGTCCGCCTTGGTGTGGGGGATGAAGGCCATTCAAGCGCCCTCCGCTTCCTGCACCTTCTCGTAGTCCGCGGCCGTGAGCAGGCCCGCGGCCGCGAGCGCGCCCGCTGCGGGACGCATGCGCATGAGCCACCCCTCGCCGTACGGGTCGGAATTGACCGTCTCGGGCGCGTCGGCGAGCCTGGGGTTTCCCGCGGTGACCTCTCCGCCGAGCGGCGCGTAGACATCGGATGCGGCCTTGACCGACTCCACCACGGCGCACGGCTCGCCCTCCTTGACGGTTCGACCCGCCTCGGGCACCTCGACGAACACCAGGTCGCCGAGGGCGTGCTGTGCGTGATCGGTGATCCCGATCTCCACCGTCCCGTCCGGGAGCGTGCGTATCCACTCGTGGGACTTGGTGTACTTGAGGTCCGGGGGAACGTTGCTCATTGAGGAGTCCTTCAGATGAGAGAGAAGTTTGCTGGGCCGCGCGATCAGCTCACGAGCGGCTGGCCGTTGCGGACGAAGGGCGGCTTGACGACCTTTGCATCGAGGAGCTTGCCGCGAATCTCGACCTGCACCTGCTGAGGCGTAGCCGCCGGCACGCGCGCCAGCGCGATCGAGCGCTCGAGCGTCGGCGAGAAGGTGCCGCTCGTGATCTCGCCCTCGCCGGCCGGCGCGACCACTTTCTGATGGCTGCGCAGCACGCCGCGATCCTCGAGCAGGAGTCCGACGAGCTTTCGGGGTACGCCTCGGGCGCGGATCGCTTCGAGGGCCTGTCGGCCCACGAAGTCGCGCCCCTGGGGATCGAGCGCCACGGTCCAGGCGAGGCCCGATTCGTACGGGTGAGTGCTCTCGTCCATCTCGTGGCCGTAGAGATTCATGCCGGCCTCGAGCCTGAGCGTGTCGCGGGCACCAAGGCCGCAGGAGGCGACCCCGAGGGCGTTGAGACTGCGCCAGGCGGGCACGGCATCGGCGGCCGGCATCATGATCTCGAAGCCGTCTTCACCCGTGTAGCCGGTGCGGGCCACGAACCAGCTGCCGAGCTCGCGGCCCACGAATACCCCGAGCGCGAGCGCGGCTGCACGGTCGGCCGCACCGAGCAGTTGAACTGCCTTGGCGCGCGCCTCCGGTCCCTGCACCGCCAGCATCGCGAGATCCGTCCGCTCGCTCACCTCGACACCGAAGGGCGCAGCGACACGGCGGATCCAGGCGAGATCCTTGTCGCGGGTGCCGGCATTTACCACCGCCC
>DATGJR010000187.1:0-50783 GCA_035295065.1 Steroidobacteraceae bacterium | reverse complement strand
GTCCGCGAGGTCTGCGATCGCCACGGCGTGCTGCTGATCGCCGATGAAGTGGTTACCGGCTTCGGACGCACGGGCCACATGTTCGGCACGCGCCTGTGGGGAGTGAAGGCGGACCTCTGGTGTCTGGCCAAGGGAATCTCCTCGGGCTACGTGCCGCTCGGTGCGACCGCCGTGTCCGCGAAGGTGGTGCAGGCCTTCAAGGGCGCAGATCCCGTGCTGGGCACGATCAATCATGGCTATACCTATGGCGCACACCCCGTGGCGGCAGCGGCCGCGCTGGCCACCCTCGACATCATCGAGGCCGAGAACATTCCGGCGCGCGCCGCGCGGGAAGGAAGCTACTTCCTCGAGCGGCTGCACGCGATGAAGCGTTTCCGCATCGTCGGCGATGTGCGTGGAGTCGGCCTCATGGCCGGGATCGAGCTGGTCGCGGACAAGCGCACCCGTGCACCGTTTGCGCGCGGGGCGGCCGAGCTCACCCGCGTCCACCGCGAGGCTTACCGGCGAGGAGCCATGCTGAGACTCTCGGGAGCGAACATCATCATCTCGCCGGCACTCACCATCGAGCGCGCGCAGATCGATCTCATGTGCGATGCGCTCGAAGGTGCCTTCGGCGTGTTCGAAAGCTGATCCGGCAGCGGCAGATGAGCGCAACCGACGGGCAAGATTCACCCGCCGCCCCCGACGCGGCGTTATTTCCGGCGGCCACGCAGCGTCAGGAGGTCGATGACTACCTGACTCGTGCGCTGGCGCTCGCGCTGAAGCGTGTGCGTGCAGGGCCGGCGACGCCCGATATCGATATGGAAGTCTTCACGCGCGAGCTCGCCGGTTTCGATTTCGCCGCGCGCCGACCGCTCACCGAGGTGCTCGAGTGGTCGATCGGGATGCTCGAGCATGGCGTGACACACCAGGTGCACCCGCGGTACTTCGGGTTGTTCAATCCCGCGGCCACGTTTCCCGCGCAATGCGCCGACCGCATCGTGAGCTCCTTCAATCCTCAGCTGGCGAGTGCCACCACCTCGCCCGCGGCGGTGGCGCTCGAAACGCACCTGATTCGCAGCATTGCGCGGCGCGCCGGGTTCCCGGCAGGCTCTGGCGGCCACTTCACCTCGGGCGGCTCGGAAGCCAACTACACCGGCATGGTGTGCGCGCTGACGCGTGCGCACCCCGCCTTCGCCGCCGACGGCGCGCGCGCTTTTCCGGGGCAGCCCGTGTTCTATGCTTCGAAGGAATGCCACGGCAGCTGGGTCAAGATCGCCCACCAGGTGGGCATCGGCCGCTCGGCGGCGCACCTGGTAGCGACCGACGGCCGGGGTCGCATGTCGTCCGCGGCACTCGAGCGGGCGATCGGTGAGGATACCGCGGCCGGCCGCGTGCCCTTTCTCATCGTCGGCACCGCCGGAACGAGCAACGCCGGCATGGTCGATCCGCTCAATGCCTGCGCGGACCTCGCCGCCCGTCACGGACTGTGGTTCCACGCCGATGCGGCCTGGGGCGGCTCGATCGTCGCCTCCGAGCGGCTGCGCCGGGCCGTGGCAGGACTCGAGCGCGCCGACTCCGCCACCATCGACGCACACAAGTGGTTCGCGACCACCATGGGATGCGGCATGTTCATCGTGCGCGATCCGGCAGCACTGACCGCCGCCTTTCAGGTGGCGGCCACCTACATGCCCTCACGCGAGCTGTCCCTCGATCCCTACACGAACTCGGTGCAGTGGTCGCGGCGCTTTCTCGGACTGCGACTGTTCCTGTCGCTGGCTGCGGCCGGCTGGCAGGGACATGCATCGCACATCGAGCGGGCGGTAGCGCAGGCAGCCTGGATCCGCGGCGAGCTGGAGAAGAAGGGCTGGACAGTCCTCAATGACTCGCCGCTGGCTCTGCTCAACGTGGTGCCGCCCGCATCGGCTGGGGATGCGCGATCAGTCGTGGCCCGGGTCCTGAAGTCGGGCCGCGCCTGGGTGTCGCTCGCGCGCTTCGAGGAGCAGGACGTGGTGCGCATCTGTGTCACGCATGGTGAGACGAGCGAGGCGGATCTGGCGATCCTGGTGCAGGCGCTGCACCCCTGAGTCGCGCGGGCCGGTCGAGAGCGCGCTGCGAGTGCGCCTCGACAAACGCTCGAATTGCGCTCCACGCGAGCCGGCTCTCTGCCAGCCACGGTAGAGCCAGCGGCCAATCGTGCTGCATGCCGCTGCCTATGAATACGCTGGCGCTCGTTCCCTGGGCTGTTGCCGCGCTCGCGACACGCACGGCGTCATCGAGCAGCAGCTCGTTCGCCCCCGCGAAAAGCAGCAGGGGCGGCAGCCTCGAGAAGTCGGCAAACACCGGCGACACATAGGGCGAGGATGGGTCCGCGCGGCCGAGGTAAAACCGCGCCCAGATCTCCAGGTGTTTGCGCGTGAACCACAGATCCTTGCCGCGATTGCCCTCGACCGAGGCCCCCGAAATCGTCAGATCCGTCCAGGGCGAGAGCATGAACGCCGCATCCGGCAGCATGAAGCCGAGATCGCGCAACCGCAGCAGCAGGCTGAGACTCAAACCGCCGCCCGCCGAGTCGCCCGCGACAAAGAGCGGCATCTGCCCGCGCAGGCCACACACGAGCCTCCAGGCCGCGAGGGCATCCTCGAGCGCAGCCGGATAGGGGTGCTCCGGCGCGAGGCGGTAGGCGGGCACGAAAACTTCCGCCTGGCAACGATAGCTGAGCCGCAGCGCACGGCTGCGGTAGGAGTCCGGCGAGCCCATGAAGAAGGCGCCGCCGTGAAGGTAGAGGATGGCCCGGGTGGGACGCTCGATGGCGCACACCGACTCGACCGCGAGCTCCTCGACCGCGTAGTCCTGGAAACGCAGCTGCGGAAATTTTCCTTGCAGCCTTTCCCGCGACACGTGCCCGAGTCGCTCGAAGCGGGCCCGCATCCTCGTCGGCGGGGTGGTTGCTCCGAATAATGTGCTGGTGAGCAGACCGTAAGCGCGCAGCGACAGCCAGCGCTTCATGGATCTGCCGCCCGCGCCTCAGCGCGGCGGGGACCCAATCACGGTCGCCCCGGTCAGTCGCGCGATCGCGCCGAGCGTCGTCTGCGCGGCGTTGAGGCCCAAGCGGAAATCCGCGTCACTGAATGTCGTATACACGTCGGTGGGCTGATGCCAGTGCGGGTCCCATCCGGCGCCGATCTGTGTGCCGCGTTCGTTCTCACGCACGCTGATCGCCGGGGTCAGATCCATGAAAGGCGTGCTGTCGGTGTTGGTCATGTGCGGGCCGACGCTCGCCGGATAGTCCGTCGCATACGCCTCGTTGGCCGCGTAGAAGGCCCAGGCGAGCTTCTGCGCCCCGTCCGCCTGCTTGGCCTGGGACTGGAACTCGATGTTGATGTCCGCCTCGGGGCGTTGAGTGGGACTCACGCTGCCGTCGGCGCGCGGCATGCCGTGATCGAACAACACCATGTCGTGCTGAACCATGCCGAGCCAGCGCGGCTCGGGATAGCGACCCGAGCCCGGCGGGGACTCGATACCCTGCAGGCGGGCGCGTTGCTCGACGTAGGCGTAGGCGCCGTTGAGACCGGTCTCCTCGTTATTCCACAACACGAAGCGGATGGAGCGCTCGGTGCGCACATCGGGGCCCGAGAAGACGCGGGCCAGCTCCATGACCAGCGCCGTGCCGGAGCCGTCGTCATTGGCGGCCTCACCCCAGCCGATGCCATCCATGTGCCCGCCGACGATGTAGGTCTCCTCGGGATGGGTGCTGCCGACTTTGGTGCAGTAGACCTCTTCGCGCTCCCCGGGCGCGCTCGGCTGCGAATTCAAAGCCCGCAGCGTTGCATCGCTCTGCCGCTGTGCATCATCGTTGACTCCCGTCGGCCCGCGCTGCCCGCGGAAACGCCCGCCGCCCTGCGGCGCGCCCTTGGCCACCGGCGGCCCGCTCGGGCTGCGCTTCTCGCCCGGTGTATACGTGTAGCGCACCCTCGCAATGTCCGCGCAGCCATACGCCCGCAGCTGCGACTCGATCCAGTCGACCGCGGCTCGATTGCGATCGGTCCCCTGGCGACGGTCGCCGAAGCGCGTCAAGCCCTTGATGGTCGCCTTGTAGCGCTCGAGATCCAGGCGTGTCACGAGCCGCGCCACCGGGTCGTCCGCCATGGGCGCCGCCGGTGCGGGCTCCCCTGACCTCGAAGCCGGGAACGCCCCGAGGGCAAGCGCGCTCGCGACGAGCGCCGGCACGACCCTAAGCCGCAGTTTTGCTCTCACCAGACGGTCTCCTGCGCCCGCGCGGTGTGATCCTGGTCGGAAAACCCGCGATAAGTCTGGCGCCCTCAGGCTTGGCTGCAGCATACTGCCGCCTCGCCGCCGGAGTCGAACCCGGCGATCGTTGGTACCACAAGAACACAGTCGGGGAGTCGGGGGCAGTCGCTATCGTGGAGTCGCGCGAGGATTTCGGGCGTCAGAAGTGCGCCATGATCGGTCGTTTCGCCAAGCCGGACGATCTTTCCGGCCTGTTGCAGGTGTCCACGACGCTGGTGCCGTTCGCGCTGCTGTGGTGGGCCGCCCTCTGGTGCGCGAAGGCCTACCCGGCGCTCACCGTCATACCGCTGCTCCTCATCATTCTCTTCACGGTCCGCATCTTCGGACTGATGCACGACTGCGGCCACGGGAGCCTCTTTCGCAGCGGCGGTCTCAATCGCGGGTTTGGATTCCTGTTCGGCGTCCTCTCGGGAATGCCGCAGTACGTATGGGCGCAGCATCACGCCTATCACCATGCGCACAACGGCAATTGGGACAAGTACCGGGGACCCTACACGACACTTTCGGTGGATGAATATGCCGCGCTGTCACGCGCCGGGCAGCGCCTGTATCGCAGCAAGTGCAGCGTCATCGCCTCCCCGCTCGCGGGCTTCATCTATCTGATCTTCAACCCGCGATTCACGTGGCTCAAGGGCAGCGCGGGGCTCGTGATCCACACCGTGAGCCGCAAACTCGCACAGCCGCGCGTCAGCTGGCGAGCGCACGCCGCGACCTACCAGACGCGCTATTGGACCTCAGCCAGACAGTACCGGCACATGCTCTGGAACAACCTGGCGCTCCTCGGCATCTGGGTGCTCATGTGCTGGCTGTGCGGCCCGGTGCGGTTCTTCTCGATCTATCTTCTCAGCGTATCGTTCGCCGGCGCGCTGGGAATCGTGCTCTTCACCGTGCAGCACAACTTCGAGCACTCCTACGCGAGCGACAACGCGCACTGGGACATCGACACCGGGGCGATGGAAGGGACGAGCTATCTGGTCCTGCCGCGATGGCTGAACTGGTTCACGGTGAGCATCGGCTACCACCACGTCCACCATATCTCGGCCGGCATCCCCAACTACCGGCTGGCCGCATGTCACGGCGAATTCCAGCATCTCTTTGCGAGAGTCACCCGGCTGAGATTGCCGGACGTGCTCGGCGCCCTGAAATGCATTCTCTGGGATACACACGGTCAGCGCATCATCTCGGTAGCCGAGTACAGCCAGCGCGCCTGATCAGCGGCGCGCCTGGATCACCTTCCAGCCGTTTCCGGACGGGTCCCGAAAGCCGGCATCCACGGTGCCGTAGCGATCCACCGGCTCCTGCGTGAGCTCCACGCCCCGCTCGCGCATGCGCTCGCAGGCAGCGCGGCAGTCATCCACGACCAGCACCAGCGGCGGCATTGCGCCTTTGGCGACCAGCGCACGCACCGTCTGCGCCGTCGCCGCATCGAGCACCGGCGGACCCGGCGCAAAGAGCCCGAGCTGGAGCGACGGCTGCTCCGGATGCTGCACCGTGAGCCATCGATAATCACCGTTGCGCACATCCGTGTGGACGCGGAAGCCGAGTTTCTCGACGTAGAACGCGAGCGCCTCGTCCTGATCGCGCACATACAATCCAGCCACCTGTACGCCTTGTGTCATGTCGCCTCCTCTTCTTCGGAGGCATTTATACCGTCTGCCGCACGCCGTCGCTTCTCCGAAACTGCGGTGGTGAGGTGCGGCCGCTGCGCTGCGCTCAGGACACAGGCCGGCACGCGCCCCGGCTCGCCGGGCATCGTCCTGCTGCGCGCGCGAAGTACGCCCGGGCTTTCCCCGGTAATGTCGCGAAAAATGCGCCCGAAGGTACCGAGGCTCCCCCAGCCGGTCTGGAAGGCGATCTCGGTGATCGACAGGTCGCTCTCACGAAGGAGCGCCGTCGCGCGCTCGATGCGCCGCGTGAGAAGATAGCGGTGCTGCGGGAGGCCAAAGGCCTCCCTGAACGAGCGCGCGAAGTGCGCCGCTGAGACGCCGCTGACTCGGGCCAGCCGTCGCACGGGCCACCTCTCGTGCGAAGCGGCGTCCATCCGGTCTTTCGCCCGCAACAGGCGGCGCAACAGACGCGGGTCCTGGGCAGGGCTCACGGATCACTCGCACCTTCGGCGAGCAGCACTGGCCTCATCATCAGTCGATGATACCTTCCTCGTCGGTGCCCATAGCGAAAACGAGTACCCCCATGCGGCTCGTCCTGAAGACTCTCGTGCTGATTCCGGCCGTGTTTTGCGCCGCGGCTGCCGCCAGCAGCCCGGCGTTGCAGAAGATCATTGCGGAGGAATCCGCCATCGAGCGCCAGAGCGACCCCAAGGAGGGGCCGGGATGGCCCGATGTCAGCCAGGAGGCCGAGGCCCGGCGCACCGAAGCCCTCGAGGGCCTGGCTCAGCGACTTGCCGCTCTGCCGCCTTCCCCCGCGGGGAGTGAGGATGCGCTGACCCGGCGTCTGCTCGCGTGGCGACTCGGCATGCGGATCGAGGCGGCGCGTTTCGATGAGGCGCGCATTCCCTTCGACAACGGCGACGGATTCTTCAACACCGGCAACTACGCCGCCGAGACGACCGTGCTGCGGAGCGAGGCCGAGGCTGTCGCGTGGATCGCGCGGCTGCGCGCACTGCCCGGCTACTTCGACCAGGAAGTCGCCAATCTCGAGCGCGGTATCGCGACCGGATTCGTCCAACCGCAACCGACCGCTGCCGCGGTACTTGCCATTCTGAGAATCGCCGCCGATCAGCCGGCGGCGGAGAGTCCGCTGCTCGCCCCTCTGCACCAGCTCCCTGCGACCATTGCAGTCGACCGCCAGGCGAGGCTGCGCGCCGACGGCGTGGCCGCTGTCGAGCAGGCGGTCAAGCCCGCGCAGCGCAGGCTCGTCTCCTTCTTCGAGCATGACTACGTGCCGCACGCCCGCGCTGCGCTCGGCGCCTCGAGCCTCCCGGAGGGGCGCGCCTGGTATGCATTCGAGGTGCGGCGCTCGACGACCACCGAGATGAGGCCGGATGAAGTGTTTGCGGTGGGCGAGCGCGAGGTCGCCCGAATACACGCCGAGATGGAAGAGGCGATGCGCGCGACCGGTTTCACCGGCACGTTGCCGCAATTCATCGCCACCTTGCGCACCGACAAACGCTTCTACGCGCCCGACCTGCAGACCTACATCGAGAAGGCCAGCGAGATCGGCAAGCGGGTCGATGGGCTGCTGCCCGCCTGGTTTGGAAAGCTGCCGCGGCTCACGTGGACCATACGGATCAAGCCACCGGAGCTCGAGGCTTCCTCGAGCGGCTATGACCTCGGCGATCCGCAGAAAGGCGCCCCGGGAACCGTGGTCGTGGGCGCACACTCTTTTGAGAGCCCGCTCTTTGGTCTCCCCGCCTGGATATTGCACGAGGGCGTGCCCGGGCATCACCTGCAGATTACGCTCGCACAGGAGCGGACCGATCTGCCGCCCTTCCGCCGCAAGGACGAGCCCACGGCGTTCGTCGAGGGGTGGGCGTTGTACGCCGAGCAGCTCGGCAAGGAGATGGGCGTGTACCGGGATGCCTATGAGCACTTCGGTCGGCTCTCCTTCGACATGTGGCGCGCCTGCCGCCTCGAGATGGACGTCGGCATCCACTGGAGGGGATGGAGCCGGGAACAGGCGGAGAGCTGCCTGCGCGAGAACACCGCTCTCCCCGAGAAATCCGTGGTGCGGGAGACGCAACGCTATATCGCCTGGCCCGCGCAGGCGCTGGCGTACAAGATCGGCGAGCTGCAGTTTCTGGCCGAGCGGCGCCGAGCCGAGCAGGCCCTGGGGAGCCGGTTCGACATCCGTGCCTTTCATGACGCAGTGCTCGACGAGGGGCCCATGCCGCTCTCCATCCTGCATGATGAGATCACCGCCTGGATCGATGCGACCTCGCGCAAGCACGTGGCCCAGGCGCCGCAGTGATTCCCCGGGAGAGCAAGAATCGGAGTGCCGAAGGGATCGCCGCTACCTACGCTGAAGCCCATGAAGCCACCCGAATGGCCAAAGCTCGCCGAGTCACTGAACTTAAGCGGGGTCGCCGTGCTGCCGGAGCTCATGCCCCAATCGACGTGCGCCGAGCTCGCGGGGCTCTATGAGGACGATTCGCTCTTCCGCAGCCGGGTCGTGATGAGTCGTCACGGCTTTGGGCGCGGGGAATACAAGTACTTCAATTACCCCCTGCCGGCTGAGATCGCGCGGCTTCGAGCGATGCTTTACCCGCCTCTTTCGCTCATCGCCAACCGATGGAACGAGCAGCTCGGCGAGCCGCTGCGCTTTCCGCAAGATCACCAGCAGTTCCTCGCCCGCTGCCACGCAGCGGGGCAGTGTCGGGCGACCCCGCTCCTGCTGCGGTATGTGGAGGGCGACTACAACTGTCTGCACCAGGATCTTTACGGCGAGCACGTCTTTCCGCTTCAGGTCACGATCCTGTTATCGAAGCCGGGCGAGGAGTTCGATGGGGGCGAGCTCGTGCTCACCGAGCAGAGGCCGAGGATGCAGTCGCGCGCCGAGGTGATTCCGTTGCAGCGGGGCGATGCGGCAATTTTCGCGGTCAATCAGCGGCCCGTGCAGGGGAGTCGCGGAACCTACCGCGTCAGGCACCGTCATGGCGTCAGCCGCCTCCGGCGGGGATCGCGCCACACGCTCGGCATCATTTTTCACGACGCAACATGAAAGGTCAGGGGTCACTCTTCGAGGCGCTTCCCGACGCCGCTCTTGCGACCGAGCCGCTGCGCCCGGGCGCGGTCGTATTGCGCGGCTTTGCCCGCGCGGACTCCACGGCGCTGCTCGAGGAGCTGGAGGGAGTGTGCGGCGTGGCGCCTCTCAGGCACATGGAGACACCCGGAGGCTTTCGCATGTCGGTCGCGATGACCAACTGTGGAGCGCTCGGCTGGGTCTCCGACCGGCGCGGCTACCGGTACGCACATGAGGACCCGTTGAGCGCGCAACCCTGGCCTGCCATGCCGCCCTCCTTCCTGAGTATCGCGATGCGCGCTGCGAGCGCGGGCGGCTACGTGCGATTTCGTCCCGACGCCTGCCTCGTCAACCGTTACGTATCCGGCGCCCGGCTCACGCCGCACCAGGACAAGAACGAGCGCGATTTCGATCAGCCGATCGTCTCGGTGTCGCTGGGGCTGCCGGTGGTATTTCAGTTCGGCGGCTGCCGACGGGCGGAGCGCTTCGCCCGCGTCCTCCTCGAGCACGGCGACACCGTGGTTTGGGGCGGCGCCTCGCGACTCTGCTATCACGGCGTGTTGCCGCTGAAGGACGGTACGCATCCCGCCACCGGCAACTGCCGCATCAATCTCACGTTCCGCCACGCCGGCTGAATCGATGCGGTGAAAGCCGGCGCCGGTAAGCGAGCCTCGCGCGCTCCGACAGCCGCCCGCAGACAAATCCGCTAATTTCGCCGGGAAGGCGGTCCTCCCGGACCGACGTACGCGACATGGACGATGCGCGAGCACAATGAGCCGGGAAAGCACACCCACGCCCAAGACTCAGCCACTCGCGGCGGCGGACCCGCACTGGCGCTGATGCTGCTTGGCGCCCTGTTGCTGCAACCGCGGATCTGCGCCGGCGCCAGTACCCAGTCCTATCGCGTTGAGCTTTCGCCGACGGGCAACGCCGCCCTCGATTCGACCCTCAAGGCCACGTCCCAACTGGTGGCGCTGCGCACCACAGTTCCCGTCGACGGCTTCGGCCTGATCGCGCGGGCACGCGGCGACCTCGACCGCCTGAAGACCGTGCTGGAGAGCTTCGGCTACTACCAGGCGACGCTGCGCGTCACGGTCAACGGTATCGCGCTCGATGAGCCCTCGCTCGGCGACACACTGAGTGCACTGCCCGCTGGAAAGACGGCGCACTGCCGGGTGACTTTCACCCTTGGCCCGCTCTATCGCATCGGCAGCATCGAAATCGACGGCACTCTGCCGGATGCCGCGCGCGCGAGCCTGCAGCTCTCATCGGGTGCTCCGGCGGTAGCCGCGGACATCCTGGCCGCGGGCGCCCGCCTGCTGACGACGCTCGAGAACTCGGGCTTCGCATTCGCCCGGGTCGATGCACCGGTCGCCTATGAGGACCCGCACGCGCGCGTGCTGAACCTCAAGTTCCATGTGGTCGCCGGAGCCAAGGTCCGGGTCGGCGCCATCCGCTTCGAGGGATTGAAGCGCGTGGAGGATCGACTGGTGCGGCGCCGCCTGTTGCTGCACACCGGAGCGCCGTACAGCGCACTCAGCGTCGACAATGCGCGCAAGGACCTCTTGAGCCTCGGTGTGTTCTCTGCGGTCACCGTGCAGCTCGGCACAGCGCCGGACGCCGACGGCGGCGTGCCGGTCACGTTTCAGTTTCGCGAGCGCCCGGTGCATGCCGTGAACCTCAACGGCGCCTACTCGAGCGACCTCGGCGGCAGCGCCGGTGTGTCGTGGACCGACCGGAACCTGCGCGGCAATGCCGAGCAGCTCACTCTCTCGGCCCAGGTCATCAATCTCGGCGGCACGGCCACGACCGGCATCGGCTACGACACGAGCGCCAAATACCTGCTCCCGGACTTCGCGCATCGCGACCAGTCGCTGCAGTTCGCGATCGGCGCGGTGAAGCAGTCGCTCCAGGCCTACGATCAGACGGCGGAGACGGCCGGGATCACGCTCAACCGCAAGCTCTCCAGCATCTGGAGCGCGAGCGTCGGCGTCTCAGCCGAGCATGAGTCCATCGTCCAGGAGGACACGACCCGCGTCTACACCCTGTACGCGCTGCCGCTCGGGCTCCTGTACGACTCGACCAACCTGGCCTCTCCGCTCGCAGATCCGACGCATGGGGCGCGAGCTTCGGTCAGTGTGGCGCCCACTTTGTCGCGCGGCCAACCCAACACCTTCTTCTATGTCACCCAGGCGAGCTTCGCGCTCTATCTCGACCTGCATCGCCTGCTGCAGGAAGCACCGGGTCGCAGCGTCCTGGCCTTACGCGTGCTCGCGGCGAACGCGCTCGGAATCGGCCAGGTCGACGAGTTGGTCGCAGGGAAGGTGGTCGTGGTCCCGGACCTGCCGCCCGACCAGCGCTTCTACGCCGGCGGCAGCGGCACGGTGCGCGGCTATCGCTACCAGTCGGTCGGCCCCGAGTTTCCCGACGGCACGCCCGTCGGCGGCCGGGCCATCAATGCGCTCAACCTCGAGTTCCGACAGCGCCTGGGCGGCAGCTTCGGGGTGGCGCTCTTTGCCGATGCCGGGGAAGTGAGCGAGAAAGTGACGGGGCTCAATGGACTGCTGCAGGGCGCCCGTTGCAGCTCGAGCCATCCGCTCATGGGCCCCGGCAGCGCGCCGAGTCCGACCAGCTGCTGGACGCTCGGCGTCGGCGGGGGACTTCGCTACTACACTCCGATCGGAGTGCTGCGTTTCGATATCGCGGTGCCGACCTTCCGCCGCAGCAACGACGATCGATTCGAGGCGTACATCGGCCTGGGGCAGGCATTCTGATGCGCCGCGCGCTGCGCATCGCGGTCTGGACGCTCGGCTCCACGCTCCTGCTGCTCGTGCTGCTGGCCACCTCGATCCTCATCGTGGCCAACACCTCCGGCGGTCGGATGCTGATCGAGCGCGGAGTCGCTACTTTAAGCGGCGGCCAGGTGCGCCTTGCGGGGCTTGCGGGCCGCTTTCCCCAGGCGATCGAGCTCGCCCGCCTCGAGCTGAGGGATGCGGACGGGGTCTGGCTCACTGTCGAGGGCCTCTCGCTGCGCTGGTCGCCCCTCGCGCTGCTCGGTCGGGAGGTGAAGATCGAGCAGCTGCACCTCGGGCGGCTCGACATCGAGCGCCGCCCGAAACCCAAGCCCGGCAAGAGGGGCGGCGGCACCCCACCCCGGGTCGATTTGCGGCAACTGTCCATCGAGCGGCTGGAGCTCGCGCCGCAGCTCGCCGGCACGCGCGTGTCATTGACGGTGCGCGGCAACCTTCACTTCAAATCGCTCCTCGATGCGACGGCGCAGCTTGCGGCGCATCGCACCGACGGACAAGGCGACTACGAGCTCAGTGCCCGACTCAACCGGCAGCGGATGGACGCCAAGCTCACTCTCGAGGAGCCCTCCGGCGGCCCGCTCGAAAACCTGATCGGATTTCCAGGTCTCGGTCCACTCTCGGTACAGGCGACTCTCAGCGGACCGCAGGATGCCGGTCAGCTGGTACTCAACGGTCGGGCCGGCGCCTTGCTCGCCAACGTCCGCGGGACACTCGATCTCGGCAGGCAATCAGCCGACCTGGGATATGAGGTCGAGGCATCGGCGATGACGCCGCGCGCCGCACTCTCGTGGAAGCAAGTCTCACTGCGCGGGCACTGGCGCGGGCCGGTCCGCTCACCGCGCGCCGATGCGCAACTGGAGCTCTCGGGACTCGAGACGCCAGGCGGCGTGGGCATGCGTGCGGTCGAGGCCGTCGTCACGGTTGCGGGCGGTACGCTTTCGCTGCGTGCCCGGACCGACGGCCTGACGCTCCCGGGACCTGAACCTGAGCTTCTCGCGCAGGCGCCGCTGCGCATCGAGGCGGCCATGGAGCTTCAGGACCCGCAGCGTCCACTGCAACTCGAAGCCCGACATGCGCTCTTTACGCTCCGAGCCCATGCGGCCACTGCCGTGGCGCCGCAGGCGAACTTCGATCTGCACCTGCCCGACCTCGAGCCGCTGGCCGCGATCGCTCGCCAGAGGATCTCGGGCAGCGCGGAGCTGCGCGGCTCGATCCGGCGCAGTGGGATGAGCACCCACCTCGAAGTGCAGGGCGATGGAGCGCTCGCGGCCGGTGCCAGCGCGGTGGGGACGCTGCTCGCGGGCGCTTCGCACCTGCAGATGGATGCGACGCTGTCACAGCGCGCGCTCGAGCTTAAGCGCCTGACTCTGTCGACACCCAAACTCTCGGTCTTGGCGAGCGGTGGCGCCGAGCGGGGATCGACGAGCGGCACGCCCTTCATCCGCTCCTTGCACGCCAGCTACCGGGCCGGCCTCGTGGATGTCTCCGCTCTCGCGCCCGCACTCGGGGGCACCGTGACCGCCGAGGGCAGTGTGGACGGCCCGCTCAAGGCACTCGCGGCCCGGATGCGCCTGGTGTCGAGCCTCTCGGTCCGCGACGCGCCGCGCGAGACCGTGGAAGCCCACATTACGGCGCGGGGACTGCCGACGCTCGCGGACGTCGAGGTCGCGGCCGATGGACGCTTCGATGGCGCACCACTCAGCCTCGATGCCGCGCTCGAGCGCGCGGGCGCCGATGCCTTCCATGTCACGATCAGGCGCGCCGAGTGGAAGAGCGCACGCATCAATGGAGATCTGGTGACGCCTGCGAAGTTCGCGGCGGGTCACGGGACGCTCCAAGTGCGCATCGGGCGCCTCGCGGACCTCCAGCCGCTCACCGGCGTGAGCCTCGCGGGATCGATCGACGGGAATCTCGAGCTGCGGCCGGTGCGCGCCCGCACGGATGCCCGCGTGCGCCTCGAGGGCCACAATCTGGTCGCGGCGAACGTGCCGGCGAGCGTCCTGCTCACGGGCACCGGCCCCACCGATGCGCTGCGCATGCGCTTGAGCGCGCGATCTGCGAACGTCCACGGCGTGCCCGCGAGCCTCGACTCGGAGTTGCGCCTCGACCTCAACGCCCGCGTACTCGCCCTCGAGCGCGCGCAGATGCGCTATCGCGGGCAGACGCTGCACCTCTTGGCCCCCGCCCGGGTGAGCTTTGCCGAGGGACTCGCGGTCAACCGGCTCGAGCTGGGAATGCAACGAGCGGTCATAACTGTGGAAGGCCGCCTCTCGGGAGACCTCGATGTGCACGCCACGGTGCGCCACGTCGGTCCCTCGCTGATCAATGCCTTCATTCCGGACACGCTCGCCGAAGGAGACCTCGACGCCGAAGCGCATCTCGAGGGTCGGACTTCCGCGCCCTCCGGCGTCGTCACCGCGAGCGCCAAGGGCGTGAGATTCGCCAACGCGGCCGCGCGTGACCTGCACGCCCTCGACCTCAAGGCCAGCGCGCAACTCCTCGGCGCTTCGGTCCGGCTCGATGGCCAGCTGAGCGCCGGGCGCGCCACTCAGCTCATCCTCGCCGGCACTGCCCCGCTTACCGCCCGCGACCTGCCGCTGGACCTCAAGCTCACCGGCAAGCTCGATGCCGCACTCGCCAATCCCATGCTCGAGGCGCAGGGGCGACGTGCGGCCGGCACGGTGGCGGTCAATGTGGCCGTCGGCGGAGCACCGGGCTCGCCACAGCTCAGCGGCACGCTGGATCTGGCCAATGGCGAGCTGCGCGACTACGTGCAGGGTGTCCACCTGTCGGACATCACGGCGCACCTGGTCGGCGATCACGGAGTGCTGCGCATCGCACACCTCACCGCGCGCGCCCCCCCGGGAGAGGTGTCGATGACGGGCACGCTCGCAGTGCTGCAGCCAAAGCTCCCCATCGACCTCGAGCTGATCGCGAAAAATGCCCAGCCGATCACAGGCAACCTCCTCACCGCGAGGCTGGACGCCGACGTCAGGCTGACGGGGACACTGCGCGAGCGGCTGCAGGTGGGCGGCTCCATCGACCTGCGGCGCGCCGTCATCGGCATCCCGAACAGCCTCCCCGCGAACGTCGCGGTGCTCGACGTGCGACGCCCGGGGCAAGCGCCGCCCGCGCCCGCCGCGCACCGCCTCGTGATCGGGCTCGATCTCAAGATGCATGCCCCGCGAGAGGTTCTGGTGCAGGGGCGCGGCCTGAATGCGGAGCTCGGCGGCGACCTGCACCTCGGCGGCACGACCGAGGAGCCGCGAATCGAAGGCGGCTTCGAAATGATCCGCGGGACTTTTGCCCTCTCGGGAAGCACGCTGACCTTCACCAAGGGTGAGGTGAGCTTCAACGGCGTCGGCCTCAAGGGGCGAATCGACCCGACGCTCGATTTCACCGCGCAATCCACGGTCGCCGACGCGACCGCGACGCTGCACATCACCGGACTTGCAGATGCACCGCAGTTCGAGCTGAGCAGCACCCCACCCCTGCCGCAGGACGAGATCCTCGCGCGGTTGCTCTTTGGAGAGAGCGCCGCACAACTCACCACGCTCCAGGTGGCCGAGATCGGCGTGGCGCTGGCCTCGCTCAGCGGTGTCGGCGGCGGCGGTCCGAACCCCCTGGTCAAAGTGCAGAAGGCGCTCGGACTCGACCGGCTCTCGGTCGGCTCGGCCAGCAACGGCAATACCGGCGGCGCGCAAAGCGGCGGGACGAGTGTCGAAGCCGGTCGCTACGTCTCGAGCCGCGTGTTCGTTGGAGCCAAGCAGAGCACTACGGGCTTCAGCCAGGTCGAGGTGGACGTCGATCTGTCGAAGCACCTGAAGCTTCAGACGCGGCTCGGCAACGGCACCGCCACGACCCAGGGAACGACGCCGGAGAATGATCCGGGAAGCAGCGTCGGGCTTACCTATCAGTTCGAATATTGATGAGTCGAATGAGGATCGATACCAAGATCGCGAAAGGGCCGGTGAGCTGCGCCGTCGTACTCGCCACCCTCCTCTCAGTCTCGGCCGGCCAGGCGACGGCACAATCGCGCGCGCCGAACGAGGAGGAGCTCCACTCCATGTACTGCGTCGAGGTGCTGAGGGCGCAGATTACGCTGCAGGAGCACATGATTTCCGCGCTGAGCGAGGCGGCGGGCGTGACCCCGTCGCAGTCGCGCCAACAATGGATCGACACGAGCGCCGAGCTCTTTCGGCAGCTGGAAAAGCTCCAGGGGGCGCTCTACCGCCTGCAGGGCTATATGCTGCCGCGGATTCCCGCCATCGACTCATCCGCTCTCGCCGCGGCGGTCCGGCAGGCGAACGCCGAGCTTCCTGCGTCATGGAGCAACGAGGCACTCCTCAGGCAGATGAACGCCTGCGAGAATCCAACCTGGGTCGCGCGCTGAAGAGCCGCCGTTCAGCCGCGCGAGACAGGCGCTCACGCGTGCAGAATCAAACGGGGCAGCTTCCGTGCCATTATCGCGAGTGTGAATCCGATTCGCGCAACCTGGCCGCTGCTGCTCGGCATGGGCATCCTCATGCTGGGGGCGGGACTTCTCAGCACGCTGCTCGGCGTACGCGCCACGAGCGAAGCGTTCCCCACCAGCGTCACCGGCCTGATCATGTCCTGCTATTACGTGGGCTATCTCGTCGGCACGCGGCTCGCGCCGCGGCTGCTGCGCCGCGTCGGCCCCGTGCGGGTGTTCGCGACCCTCGCGGCACTCGCGTCCGTGGCGGTGCTGGTGCACGGCGCATGGGTCCACCCGGGCCCATGGGCATTGATGCGGCTGCTCTCCGGGATCTGCTTCGCGGGTATTTACGTGGTGGCCGAGAGCTGGCTCAACCACCGGGCCTCCGCCACCAACCGCGGTCAACTGCTCGCCATCTATATGCTGGTTCTTTACGTGGGACTCGGCGCGGCGCAGTTCCTGCTGGTGCTGTCGAATCCCCAATCGACCGAGCCATTCATGCTGGTGTCCGCGCTGATCTCGGTGGCCATGGTGCCGATCGTGGCATCGGCTGAGGAGGTCGCCGTGCCTGCGATGCCGGGGCGAGTGCGCTTGCGGGACCTGTACCGCAACTCCCCTCTCGGCGTGGTTGCGGTGGCCGTCTCCGGGATGGTCTCCTCCATTGTCTTCTCCATGGGACCGGTTTATGCCCGGCTCTCCGGCTTCGGGATCCGCGGTGTGGCCGAATTCATGGCGGTCACCATCTTCGCCGCGGTTCTTACGCAGTATCCGGTGGGACGACTCTCCGATCGCATGGAGCGGCGCACGCTCATCGCGACCGTGTGTCTGCTCGCTACGATCGTGGCCGCCGCGATCGAGGTGTTCAGCCCCTTGCCGCGAGTGGTGTTCCTGCTGCTGACGGCGATGTTCTCGGGCGCGGCGCTGACTCTCTATTCGCAGTCGGTTTCGCACGTCAATGACAAGCTCGATCGCTCTCAGATGGTCGCCGCGAGCAGCAAAATACTCCTCATCAATGGCACCGCGGCCGCCTTCGGTCCTGTGATCACGGGCGGCCTCATGACCGCGTTCGGTACCCGAGCCTACTTTGGCACGCTCGGGAGCCTCACGGCCGCGCTGACCCTCTTCGATCTGTGGCGCAAGATGCGCCGCGGCCCCGTGCCGCAGAGCCAGAAAGGCGCATTCATCAACACGCGCGAGCTCGCGACATCGGTCGGATTCAACCCGGCGCCCGAGGCGGGCGCCGAGCCGCTCGAGTACTCATCGAAATCCCAGCGGTGAGTCATCAGGCGATCTTCGGCGGCACGTTCGCGTTCAGCCGAAAGAGGTTCGCGGGATCGTACTTGGCTTTGAGAGCCACGAGCCGCTCGAAGTTGCCTCCGTAGTTTTCCCGGTAGCCTGCCATCGTCACGTCCGCATCCTGATAGTTCGTGTAGAAGCCCTTGGTGAGCGGCGCGAGCTCGCGCCAGTTGGCGCGCATCCGGGCGGTGTTCTCCTCGATGCCGTCCTTGCTGGGCCAGATGCTGTGTGCGCCGAGCGTGAAGAGCATGTCGCGATTGGGGAACGCGGTCGCGGTCGGCGCGGTGTGCCGGTAGGCGCCGCCGCAGTGATCGAAGAAAACGATGTACCAGTCAGGCATGCGCTGGAAGGAATCGACGATGAGATCGATACCGTCGTCCTTGAGCTCGGTCAGCATGCCGCTCTTCAGATAGTAGTAACCGCCGGGCGCGAGCAGCTCGTCTCCGCTCGCCTGCAACGTCGTGTAAGGCATTGGCGCGATGCCGTCGTGCGCCGGCTTGCCGAAGGAGCGCAGCTTCCTGAGCCACGCCTCTCCCTGCTTGCGATCGCCGGACCAGCACGCCTCGATCTCGATCATCGGACCATCGCGCCGCCCGGTATAGAGGGCCGGATCGAGGTTGAGGACATCGGGCGCGTCCACGGCGATGTCACGGTAGAAACGCAGCACATCGCGGGCCTGGGCCAACGGCCAGACGATGGTGCCGCCCAGGATGACCGGATCCATGTCGTGCAGCCGATATTCGATCGAGGTCACGACGCCGAAGTTGCCCCCGCCGCCCCGCAGGCCCCAGTAAAGATCGGCGTTCTCCTTATCGTTTGCGCGCAGAAACTTTCCCTCAGCGGTCACGAGATCGAAGGAAGCGGCGTTGTCGCACGCGAGCCCGAAACGGCGACCGAGCCGGCCGAGGCCGCCGCCCAGCGTGAGACCCGCCGCCCCGGTGTGCGAGACGGTGCCCGCGGTCGTGGCGAGGCTGAAGGCGGCACATTCATGGTCCAGCTGTCCGAGGAGCGAGCCCGCCTCGACCCAGGCGCGCTTCTTTTCCGGATCGACGCGCACGCCCTGCATCGGCTGCAGGTCGATCATGAGCCCGCCATCACAGCTCGATTTCCCTGAGTAACTGTGGCCACCCGCCCGAACCGCGGTCAGCAGCTGGTGCTCGCGGGCAAAATTCACGGCCTGCTGGACGTCGGAAGCGCCGGTACAGCGCGCAATGATCGCCGGCTTCTTGTCGAACGCTGCGTTCCAGAGGCGTCGCGTGCGATCGTAGTCGGGGCTGCTCGCCAGCATCACTTCCCCGCGCAGCCCCGCAGCGAGTTGCTCGATGGAGGAGCCCGGCACCGTGACCTCTCCCCCGGTGAGGCTCCTGGCCTGCAGGTCGCCGACGCCTTTGAGTACGGACGTGAATCCGCGCAGCGGCCAGGCCGCTGCGAGTGCCAGGCCCGAACCTACGAACTGACGTCTCTTCATGGATGCCCCCGCTGTGCTCATCGTTATCGGTTTGCGAGCCAAGGATACGCTATACCCCCATGATGTCTGCGGCCTCCAGCGACTGGCGGCCGAAGGGGTTGTAGAGTAATCAGCTCATCCATGACGCCGGTCGAGCGGAATTGAGAATGGGGGAGAGGTGACGCTTCCCACCGGCCCGGCACTCGAGGCGGCCGCGAAGGCCTATGCGGCCAGGGATTGGCCCGAAGCCGAGAAGCTCTGCAGGGCGGTGCTGCAGGCGCAGTCAGACTGCTACGAGGCGCTCAATCTTCTCGGGATCATCAAGGCGCAGACCGGCCAGCCCGAGGAGGCCGCGGAGCTCCTCGAGCGCGCGCTCGCGAGGCGACCGGGCGATGCTGCCGCGCACAGCAACTACGGCAACGTCCTGTGCGATCTCGGGCGCTGGAAAGAAGCTTTGGCCCTCTACGAGCGTGCGCTGCAGCTGGACTCCCGATATCTCGAGGCCTACAACAATCGTGGCAGAGCCCTGAGTGCCCTCGGCGAGTTCGCCTCGGCGCTCGCGAGCTACGACCAGCTGATCAGGCAGCAACCCGACAACGCGGATGCCCACTACAACCGCGCCGCGACGCTGGAGAAGCTCAACCGCAGCGAAGAGGCGCTGGAAAGCTATACGCGTGCCGTGCGGCTGCGTCCCGGCTTTGCCGACGCCTTTTATAATCGCGGCATCGCACTGCATCGGTTGCAGCGTTTCGAGGAAGCGGTACGGGACTACGATCGCGCCCTCGAAATCGCGCCGCGCTTCGCCGAAGCGGCCAACAATCGCGGCGTCTCGCTGCAAGAGCTCGGGCGCTACGAGGAGGCGCTGACGAGCTACGCGCGTGCATTGAGTGACAAGCCCGACCTCGCCGATGCCTACAACAATCAGGGACACGCCTTGAGCGATCTCAGGCGCCCGCAGGAAGCGCTGCAGTGTTACCAGCGCGCACTGCAGATCGATCCCAGGCTCAACTGGCTCTACGGCGCCTGGTTCCATACGAAGCTGCGGCTATGTGATTGGAGCGATCTCGAGGCAGCTTTCGCGAGAATCACGAGCGAGCTCGGTGCACGCCGCAAGGCAACGCAGCCCTTCACCGTGCTCGCTTTCAGCGACCGTTTGAGCCTGCAGCGTCGCGCGGGAGAGATCTTCGCAGCCGAAAGCGAGCGCCTGGAGCGGCCGCTGCCGCCGCCTGCCAGGAGGAAGCGCACCGAGGTGATCCACATCGGCTACTACTCCGCGGACTTCTACAGTCACGCGACCACGCAGCTCATGGCGGGGCTGATCGGCCGTCACGACCGCAGGCGCTTCCTCGTGAGCGCCTTTGCCTTCGGCAGACATGCACCCGATGAGGTGACTCACCGGCTCGAGCGCTCGTTCGACCGCTTCCTGGAGGTGCGGCGCAGGTCCGATCGCGAGGTGGCACAGCTGTCGCGTGAGCTCGCCATCGATATTGCGATTGACCTCAAAGGGTTCACGCAGGACTCGCGCCCTGGGATATTCGCCCACCGGGCGGCGCCCCTCCAGGTGTCGTATCTCGGTTACCCGGCGACGATGGGCGCGGGTTACATCGACTACCTCATCGCCGATCGCACCGTGATTCCCGCGGAAGCGCGGCGGGAGTATCGGGAGAAGGTGGTCTACCTTCCGCACAGCTACCAGGTCAACGATCGGGAAAGACCGGAAGTCGAGGCGCGCTACTCGCGCGCGCAGCTCGGCCTGCCGCAAACGGGGTTCGTGTTCTGCTGTCTCAACAGCTGCTACAAGATCAATCCCGCCACCTTCGCCGGCTGGATGCGAATCCTCAAGGCCGTGCCGGGAAGCGTCTTGTGGCTGCTGACGGGGAGCCCGGTCGTCGCCGGTAATCTTTGCGCCGCAGCCGAGCGCCACGGAGTGAGTCGCGAACGACTGGTGTTCGCTCCGGACCTGCCGGTCCCGGAGCACCTGCCCCGCTATCGGGCCGCCGATCTCTTTCTCGACACTTTCCCATGCGGCGCGCACACGACGGCGAGCGATGCACTGTGGTGCGGGCTGCCGGTCGCCACGCGGCTGGGCGAGTCCTTCGCGTCCCGGGTCGCGGCGAGCCTCCTGCAGGCCCTCGGGCTCCCGGAGCTGATCACTCCGAGCCAGGAGGCCTATGAAGCGCTCGCGATCTCACTCGCAACGGATGTGGGGCGGCTCGGTGAGCTCAGGGAGCGGCTCAAGCAAGGCCGCCTCACATCGCCTCTCTTCGACACCGCGCTCAGCACGAGATACCTGGAAACGGCCTATGGGCAGATCTACGAGCGCCATCAGGAAGGCCTGCCACCCGAAGACCTCGAGGTGGCGGCGAGCTGAAGGCAGCCGACGCCCGCTTACCTGACTTCGCTTCAGATCACAGGTATCTTAGAAGTTTCATGGGCCGCACCTCCCAGTCCACCCTCATTTGTCTTGCAGCTGTGAGCTCGCTGCTCGCGGCGGGCTGCGCCGTCGGCCCCGACTTCAGTAAGCCCCCCGCCCCGCCCGCCGACGCCTATGCGGTGAGTCCAGTCGCCACCGCGAGCACCGCGATCGCCGGTGGCGAGGCCCAGCGTTTTATCCTGGGCTCCGATCTGACGGCGGACTGGTGGACACTGTTTCACTCGGCGCCGCTCGATGCGTTGATCCAACATTCCCTTACAAGCAATCCCGATCTCAAGGCGGCACAGGCGGCGCTGTCGGCGGCGCACGAAGGAGTGCTCGCTCAGCGGGGCGTCTATTATCCGGCTGTCTCCGGCAGCTTCTCCGCGAGCCGCCAGCGGCAGGCGGGGACGCTCGCGCCGACGCCCGCCTCCAACGCCGTTCTGTACAATCTCTTCACACCGCAAGTCAGTGTCTCGTATGTGCCGGACGTCTTCGGCCTGAACCGCCGGACGGTGGAGTCTTTGCAGGCACAGGCACAAGGGGTGCGCTTTCAGATGATTGCCACCTACAACACACTGACGGCGAATGTCGCGGTGACGGCCATCCAACAGGGGTCCGTGCAGCTTCAGATCCAAGCGACGCACGATCTCATCGACATCAACACCAGGAGCCTCGAGATCCTGCGTAATCAGTTTGCCAGGGGCTATGCCGGCGGGCTCGACGTCGCAGCGCAGGAATCGCAGCTTGCCCAGGTCGCAGCGACCCTCCCGCCGCTGCTCAAGCAGGCCGCGCAGCTGCACGACCTCATGGCGACGCTCACCGGGGAGTTTCCCGGAGAAGCCACGGATGCGACATTCGACCTCGCGACGCTGCAGCTGCCGCAGGATCTGCCGGTGAGTGTGCCGGCGGACCTCGTGACGCAGCGCCCAGACGTGCGTCAGGCGGAAGCCGACCTGCACGCGGCCAGCGCCAGGATAGGCATCGCCGTGGCCAACCGCCTGCCCAATGTCACCTTGAGCGCCGCCACCGGCAGCACCGCGCTCGCCGTCAATCAACTGCTCACGAGCGGCACCGGCTTCTGGTCGGTGGGGGCGGATCTCACCGCGCCCATCTTCCAGGGCGGAGCCCTGTTGCACCAGGAGCGCGCCGCGAAGGCCGCGTATGACCAGGCGGCCGCGCAATATCGCAGCACGGTCCTCGCCGCCTGTCAGAACGTGGCCGATACGCTGGCGGCGCTCGCCGAGGATGCCGAAGAGCTGAAGGCCGCCGCCGCCGCCGCCGATGCGTCCAAGACCACACTCGACCTCGCGCAGCGTCAGTGGCAGGACGGCTACGCACCGTACCTCACGCTCCTCAGCGCCGAGCAGGCCTATCAGCAGGCGCGCATCAACCTGGTGCAGGCTCAGGCCAGCCGCTACGCCGACACCGCCGCGCTCTTTCAGGCGCTCGGCGGCGGCTGGTGGCATCGAGAGGCGCTCGCGGCGAAGGCTCATGGAGAATAAACGCCTGGCGCCTCGGGCCGTGCCGGCGGCGGCGCTCGCGGCACTGGCCGTGGGCCTCGCGCTCGGTGGCTGCACCTCGAGAGAGGCGGACAATGCCCCCGGGGTCACCGCCAGCAACGTGCGACTGAGCGCCGCCCAGCGCCAGAACATAAAGCTCTACGCCGTTGCGCCATCGCGCTTTCGTCGCACGCTCGACACCACAGGCGCGGTCGACTTCGACAACGATCAGGCGACGAGCGTGCTCGCGCCCTTCTCCGGCCCCGTGTCGCGACTGCTCGTCTCCCAGGGCGATGAGGTCAGCAAGGGTCAGCCATTGGCCATCGTGGACTCGCCCGACTTCGCCGCGGCCGTGAGTGCTTATCAGAAGGCCCTCGCCACCGCACGCACCAACCGTCGCCTTGCC
This sequence comes from Steroidobacteraceae bacterium, assembly GCA_035295065.1. Classification (GTDB taxonomy): domain Bacteria; phylum Pseudomonadota; class Gammaproteobacteria; order Steroidobacterales; family Steroidobacteraceae; genus 13-2-20CM-66-19. The sequence continues at coordinate 27,465 of DATGJR010000187.1, read as the reverse complement.
GATATCGATCAGGATCTCGTACAGCACAACGGGGTCTCGCAGCGTGAATACCAGCAGGCGCTCACCGATGCAGCCAACGCCGAAGCCGATCGCGACGCGGCGCTGCGCGCACTCGTCGCTCTGAACGTTCCGTCTTCGATCATCGAGGCGATCGGCAAGGGCCAGTCGGTCTCAGACCCCGGTGGGCCCATTCGCGCGCCCGTGGCGGGCACGGTGGTGGAGCGGCTCATCACGCCCGGGGAGCTGCTGCAGGCGGGCACCACGCCCTGCTTCACGGTCGCCAATCTGTCGCGCGTGTGGGTGATCGCGCGGCTCTTTGGCTCGGACCTGGCCGAGGTCGGCGTGGGTAATCCGGCCGAGGTGGTGACGGGAGTCGATGCGCATAACTTCCCCGGGAAGGTCGACAAGATCTCGGCCCTGGTAGACCCGGATACGCGCGCAGTGGACGTGCGGGTCGTGGTCGACAACACGCAACATGCGCTGCGCAAGGGAATGTACGTGCGTGTGCTGATTCACTCGCGCACCGAGACCACGGGAATTCTGGTGCCGATCTCCGCGGTGTTGCGCGATGACGAGAATCTGCCGTTCGTCTTCGTGGCCGAATCCGACGGCAGCTTCGCCAGGCGGCGCATCACGCTCGGCTCGCGGGTGGAGAACCAATACGAGATCCCGAATGGCCTGCGCGCCGGCGACCAGGTGGTGATCGCCGGCAGCCTGTTCGTGCAGTTCATGCAAACCCAATGAGCGCGACCGCCCTGCCGCCCGGCTCGCCGGAGCCGCGCAGCGCCTCGATCATCAACCGCATCGTTGCCTCCTCGCTCCGGCAGCGTCTGCTCGTGGTGCTGATGACGATCGTGCTGATCGGTGCGGGTGCGCGCTCTCTCAACCGCCTGCCGGTGGACGCCTATCCGGATCTCTCGCCGCCCATGGTGGAAGTCATCACGCAGTGGCCGGGGCATGCGGCCGAAGAGGTCGAGCGGCTGATCACGGTGCCGACCGAGCGCACCATGAATGGGCTCCCCCGCCTGAGCACCAGCCGATCCATCTCGCTCTATGGCCTCTCGGATGTCGTCCTGACGTTCCAAAACGGGACCGACGACTACTTCGCGCGCCAGCAGGTGCTCAACCGCTTCGGCGACCTGACGCTCCCGAACGGTGTCTCCCCGACCCTGGCGCCGCTTTCGGCGCCCTCCGGCCTCATCTATCGCTACGTGCTGCAGAGCTCGGACCGCTCGCCGATGGAGCTCAAGACGTTCGAGGACTGGACCATCGAGCCGCAATTCAAGTCCGTCCCGGGCGTCGCCGATGACTCTGGCTTCGGCGGCGGCACCATGCAGTACCAGGTCCTGCTCGATCCCGCCAAGGTCGCCTCGATCGGGCTGTCGGTACAGGAGGTGGAAGCCGCGCTGACGGCCAACAATGGCAATGCAGGCGGCGGCTTCTACTCGCAAGGCGGGCAGTTCTACTACGTGCGCGGCATGGGGCGGCTGCGCACGCTCGAGGACATCGGCAACGTGGTGGTGGCGGTGCACGATGGCACCCCGGTACTGGTCAAGGACCTCGGTCGCGTGGTCATCGGCATCGCGCCCCGACTCGGTGAATTCGGCTATCAGGATCAGGACGACGCGGTCGAAGGGGTGATTCTGCTACGCACCGGGGAGAAGACACAGGATGTGCTGCGAGGCGTGGAAGCCAAGACCCGCGAGCTCAACTCCTCCATTTTGCCTGCGGACGTACGCGTCGTGCCCTTCTATGATCGCAGCGACCTCGTGGACCTGACCAAGGAAGTCGTCGAGCGCAATCTGCTGCGCGGCATGCTGCTGGTCGTCGCGGTACTCATATTCTTCCTCTACGACTTTCGTGCTGGCCTGATCGTCGCCACCAGCATTCCGCTCGCGCTGCTGTTCGCGTTCGTATGCCTCGATCTGCAGAACGCCTCGGCCAACCTGCTGTCGATCGGGGCCATCGACTTCGGCATCCTCGTCGACGGTGCCGTGGTGATGGTGGAAAACATCTTCCGCCGCATGGCGGCCCGCGAGGCTGGTCCCACCGACGTGATGCAGATCATTCGCGAGGCGGCGGCGGAAGTTGACCGGCCGCTGGTCTATGCCGTCGCGGTGATCGTCGCGGGGTTTCTGCCGATCTATGTCCTGTCCGGTCCTTCCGGGCGATTGTTCAAGCCGATGGCGGACACCATGGTGTTCGCGCTCGTCGGCTCACTCATCGTCACCCTGACGCTGCTCCCGGTGCTGTGCGCGTGGTTCATGCGCCCCGGGGTGCAGGAGCGGCGCAACGCGGCCTTCGAGGCCATCAAGTCCGTCTACATCCGGGGACTCGACCGTTGCCTTGCCCGCCCATGGGCGACCACGCTCGCGTGCGCGGCGCTCCTCGCCCTGTCGCTCCTCCTGATACCGCGCGTCGGCGCCGAATTCATGCCGAAGCTCGATGAGGGAGCGCTGTGGGTGCGTGCCACGATGCCCTACACCATCTCCTTCGATGAGGCCTCGAAAATCGCACCGAAAGTGCGCGCGGTGCTGCGCTCTTTTCCCGAAGTGACCACCGTCGCTTCCGAGCTCGGACGACCCGACGATGGCACCGATCCCACCGGCTTCTTCAATGTCGAGTTCTACGTGGGGCTCAAGCCCTATTCGCAATGGCACGGTCCCTATCACACCAAAGCCGGGCTGATCGAGGCGGTGAACGACAAGCTCGTGGCATTTCCCGGCATCACTTTCAACTACACGCAGCCGGCGGAGGATGCGGTAGACGAGGCGGAGACGGGATTGAAGAGCGCGCTCGCCGTGAAGGTGTTCGGCACCGACCTGCACACGCTCGAGCAGAAGGGCAAGGCGATCAAGCGGGTCCTCGAGCACGTGCGCGGCATCAGTGACATCACGCTGGTGCAGGAGCTCGGGCAGCCGAGCCTGACCATCACCATCGACCGGGCCCGCATCGCCCGCTATGGCGTCAACGTGTCCGACATCAACGCACTCATCCAGACGGCCATCGGCGGGGACGTGGCGACGCAGATCGAGCAGGGAGAGAAGCAGTTCGATCTCATCGTGCGCCTCGATCAGCCCTACCGCGACAACCCCGATGAGATCGGCAACACTCTGGTGGCAACGCCCGGCGGACAGCAGATACCGCTCAAGGAGTTCGCGGACATCGAGGTGACCAACGGCGCCTCGTTCATCTACCGGGAAAACAACTCGCGCTATATCGGCGTGCAGTTCTCGGTGGAAGGACGCGACCTCGCCGGTGCGGTGAACGACGCCATGCAGCAGGTCAGCCGCAGCGTGACTCTGCCGCAGGGCTACCGCCTCGACTGGGGAGGCGAGTACTCCGAATACACCGCCTCGCGCAGCCAGTTGCGCATCATTCTGCCACTCACGCTGTTCCTCATCTTCATGCTGCTGTTCGCGCTCTACAGCAACCTCAAGTTCCCATTCATCACGGTGCTGGGCGTGCTGCTGTCGGCGCCGGTGGGCGGGATCGTGGCACTGTGGCTCACCGGCACGCCTTTCTCGGTGTCTTCGGGTATCGGGTTTCTCGCCCTCTTCGGAGTCTCGGTGCAGACGGCCGTCGTCTACATCTCCTATGTCAATGAGCTGCGCCGCGACGGCACCGATATGCCGGAGGCCATTCGTCAGGGAGCGATTCTGCGGCTGCGCCCCATCATGATGACCGCGCTGGTCGCAGCTCTCGGCCTCCTGCCGGTCGCAATCGCCACCGGGGTCGGGACTGATTCACAGCGGCCGTTCGCGCTCGTGATCGTCAGCGGCCTGTTCACGCGGCTGCTGATCAGCGTGTTCCTCATGCCCGCGCTCTATACGCTGGTGGGTCGTCCCGGAGACCGGCTGGAGGTCTGAGCTGCCTGAAGCGAGGCAAAGGTGAGCTCAGCGATGGGTGCATCCGGGCCAACAACACGGGCGGCGTTTCCCGGCCCGCAGGCTCGAGCGCCCCCACTCGATCCGTCGAGCTCTGGTTTCGGTTTTCTTGGCCGACTCGATCCAGCAGATCCACTCGTTGCGTGCGAGCGGCGTTATATCTTCCCACGCGGTCAACGCCTGCCGGTCGGACAGGAGCGCTCTTCTCAGGTCCGCCGGCACCTTGTGTGCTACACCGCTGGAAATCTTCATGCTGGCCACTCATCCCTGACAGTATCGTAGGGTGACGATGCAATCCAATTCGGACGCAATCCTCGCCACGATGATCGCGCCTGCCCGGCCGGTTCCCGTCGAGCAGGTCCTTGAGCTGGTGCGCGAGCACTACGGCCTCGAGTCCCGCGCGACGCGGCTCACGGGTGAGCGTGACGAGAACTTCAGGCTCACCGCCCCTGACGGCGCGGCATACGTTCTGAAAATCGCCAACCCGGCCGAGAACCCGGCCGAGACCGACTTTCAGACGGCGGCCCTGCTGCACATCGAGAAGACCGACCCCGGATTGCCCTGCCCGCGCGTGTTGCGAGACCGCGCCGGCGGCACACACGGTCACTTCACCGATGAGCGCGGCGCGGTGCGCACCGTGCGGGTCCTGACGTTCCTCCCGGGCCGGCTGCTCGGTGAATCACGACGCTCCCCGCAGCAGCGCGCCGACTGTGGCCGCATCGGCGCGCGCTTGTCACTCGCACTGCGAAGCTTTGACCACCCCGCCGCAGACCGCACCATCGTCTGGGATGTGCGCCACGCAGGATATATGCGCGCCATGCTCGAAGAGCTGCGGGGCGTCCCCTATCAGTCGGCCGCTCGGCAGCTCCTCGAGCGCCTCGTGCCCCGCATCGAGTCGCAACTGCCGCAACTCCGGCATCAGATCGTGCATAACGACCTGAACCCTCTCAACATCCTGGTGGACCCCGACGATCAGGCCCGCGTCACGGGCGTCATCGACTTCGGCGACATGACTCGCACCGCGCTGATCGCGGATGTGGCGGTCTGCGCCGCCGAGCTCATTCCCCGCGATTGCTCCGATCCGCGGGAGGCATGCCGCGCCATCCTCGAGGTCACCTCCGCTTATCATGAGCACATGCCACTCCTTGAGGATGAGCTGGCGCTGCTCGGCGCACTGGTGGCGGCGCGGCTTCTCATGACCCTGGTGATTCACGATTGGCACGTGCAGCGCAACCCCGACAGCGGCCATTTCAAGCCGCTCGATGAGGACTTCATGCGCGCGCGGCTTGCCATCGCCAACCGAACGCTGCTCGAGGAGATCCGGCTGTGACGAGTGAAGCTCCCGTCGACCACTCCGCAATTCTCGCCCGCCGCGCGCGGGTGCTCTCTCCCACTTATCGGCTCTTTTACGAGCAGCCGCTGCAGATCGTGCGTGCGGAGGGCGTCTGGATGTATGACGAGCAGGGAAGACGATACCTCGACGCCTACAACAATGTGCCGGTGGTGGGCCACTGCCATCCCTACGTGGTGGACGCCCTCGCGCGACAGGCGCGCACACTCAACACGCACACCCGCTACCTCGCCGAGCAGCCGCTGCAACTCGCCGAGGAGCTGCTGGCCACCATGCCGCCCGAGCTCGGCAACGTCGTCTTCACCTGCACGGGGAGCGAGGCCAACGATCTCGCCGTGCGCGTCAGCAAGGCGGTGACCGGGGGCACCGGATTTCTCGTTACGGATTTCTCGTACCACGGGGTGACCGACGTGCTCTCCGGCATGTCACCCGAAGATGGCGCCGCACTCGGCCCCGGCATCTACGCGGTGCCTTCGCCGGCCGCGGAGGGGGGTCCCGCGGCTTTCGGCGAGCACGTTCGTGACTCGATCGAGCGCATGCGGAGCGACGGCGTGCGGCTCGCGGCGCTGATCACCGACACGATCTTCGCGAGCGATGGCGTGTTCGCGGACCCCCGGGGGTTTCTGGCCGATGCCGTGCGCCATGTGCAGACGGCGGGCGGCCTTTTCATCGCCGATGAGGTGCAACCCGGCTTCGGCCGGCTCGGGGAGGCGATGTGGGGCTTTCAGCGTCACGGTGTCGTTCCCGACCTCGTGACCATGGGCAAGCCCATGGGCAACGGGCACCCGATCGCGGCCGTCGCGGCGCGCCCCGACGTGTTCGCCCGTTTCGCCAAACGCAGGCACTACTTCAACACCTTCGGAGGCAACAGTGTCTCCTGTGCGGTCGCGCTGGCGGTGCTCGAGGTTATCCGCAACGAGAACCTCCTCGAGAATGCCCGCCGCACCGGTGAGTACCTGAAGAGCGGGCTCGCCACACTCGCCAAGCGATCCTCCGCGATTGCCGAGGTGCGAGGCGCCGGATTGTTCGTCGGCGTGGAGCTGCACGCCAACCCGGTCAGCGGGCTCACCGGCTCAGCCGAGGCCAGGCGGGTGGTCAACGGAATGTGCCGCCGCGGGGTGCTGATAGGCTCAACCGGCCGACACGGCGATGTGCTCAAGATCCGCTCTCCGCTGACACTGGAGAAGCAGCATGTGGACCTGTTGCTGGACGCACTCGAGCAGACACTTGGGGAGAAATAGTGAGGGGATATCGACTGGCCGAGCTGCGGCTCGCGCGTAGCAGCGAAAGCGCCCGCGCGGCGCTCTCGCTCGGTTGTGGCCGGCGCTCCGTCGCCTGGAGGCATGCACCGTGAGAATGGATGAGCAGGAAGAGAGCCAGAACGTCGAGGACATGCGTGGCGCGGGCGGCTTCCGACCCATCCATGGAATCGGCCTTGGAACGCTCCTCGTCATACTGATCGGCGGATGGCTGCTCGGCATCAATCCGATTCGCATGCTGGGGCTCTTGAACGGCACCGGCGATGAGGCCCAAACGCAAAGCGCACCGGCCGGTGCGCCCTCCGCCGATGACCCGCAGGCAAAGTTCGTATCGCAGATCCTGCGCAGCACCGAAGTCGTCTGGGGCCACGTCTTCCAGCACAGCGGGCGCCAGTACGAGGATCCAACGCTCGTCCTGTACCGCGACTCCATCGGCACCGCGTGTGGCATGGGTCGATCAGCCGCGGGACCCTTCTACTGTCCGAACGACCGGAAGGTATACCTCGACCTCGGCTTCTTCGACCTCATGACGCAACAGCTCGGCGCCCCCGGGCAATTCGCGCATGCCTACGTCATCGCGCATGAAGTCGGGCATCACGTGCAGAACCTGCTCGGCACCTTCGCAGCCGGCGATGCCGACCGCGGTGCCAACGGCCAGAGTGTCCGGCTCGAGCTGCAGGCGGACTGCTATGCCGGGGTATGGGCGAAACTCTCACAGCAGGAGCATGGATGGCGCCTGGAGTCCGGCGATATCGAGACCGCGCTCAACGCTGCATCGCAGATCGGGGACGATACACTGGAGCGCCGCTCGACCGGCCGCGTCGTGCCGGATTCCTTCACGCACGGCACGAGCGCTCAGCGGGTCGGCTGGTTCAAACGGGGCTTCGAGTCGGGGAGCGTCGACCGCTGCGACACTTTCGGTGCGGCGACGCTCTAGAGGGCGTTGCCACTCTTCCATGAACCGCACCAATTTCGCGGCAGTGATCGGTGCCCTGATGCTCCCCGTGTTGGGGCATATGACGAGCGCGGCGGCGAAGACATCGTCTACGCCCAACAGCCCGGTGATCCACACGGAGGATGTCGCTCTTTTCTATAAGCTCTACGACGCCACGGCGGGACATCCGACCGCCGATCAGCTTCAGCACGACTACCTCGATCCGGGTTCGGACGGGCTGCACCACCTCGCCAAGGTGCGCAACGTCACCGGGACCAGCATCGCCGACGCCATGGCGAGGCACCCGGAAATCTACTCGGATGCCAGGCAGTGCATGGTCGTTCTACCGCGCGTGCGTCAACGCGTGGAGGTCGCCCTGCGAAAATTGAGGCGTCTCTATCCGCAAGCACGTTTCCCGCCGGTGACGATCGCCGTGGGCCGGGGAAAACCCGTGGGGGTGGGGAGCGCCGACACGGGACTGCAGATCGGTCTGGAGGCGTTGTGTGCAATCAAATGGATGAGTCCCAATATCGAGGACCGGTTCGTGCACGTAATCGCCCACGAATACATCCATATCCAGCAGTTCCCGGCTCTCGATGATGATGAGCATCCCATTTTGCTCGAGAGGTCGCTCATCGAGGGCGCCGCGGAATTCGGCGCGGAGCTGATCTCCGGTCAGCCCGGTGAGGTCGCGAGTGCCCAGATGAGGGCGTCGACCCAAGGACGCGAAAAGGAGATCGAGAGCGCGTTCGTAGCCGACGAGGACGACACTGATCTGTCCAAATGGCTCGACAACTCAACCTTCGACAAGCAGGGCGACCTCGGCTACTGGGTTGGATATCGCATCGTCAAGTCCTACTACCAGCACGCCGCCGACAAGCGCCAGGCCTTGCGCGAAATCATAGAGATGACCGACCCAAAGGAGTTATTGGCCAAGAGCGGCTGGTATCCTGGAATGGCGCTGCAATAGCGTGGATTGCAGATCCCGGAAAATGACCTTAATGGTGGCCAGGGGCGGAATCGAACCACCGACACGCGGATTTTCAGTCCGCTGCTCTACCAACTGAGCTACCTGGCCGCCGGCGAGGAAAGGCCGCGTATTAGAGCGGCCGGCGAACGGGGCGTCAAGCAATCGCCGCGCTAAGCCATTGATTCTGCGGGGTAGCCCGGAATGGGTCCGGGCCCCCGTCCAAGGCGTACTCTCTCTAAAGAGCGACACCGAGGCCTGCCAGTCGGGCCGCGGGCGTAGAACGGCCCTCCCGGCGCGCTAAACTTTCCGATCGCCCCGGCAACCGGCTTGAGAGACCCCCCACATGAGCGCCACTTTGGCCCCCGATATTTCCCTGGCAGGGTTTCCCTGCGATGAGGAAGTGACTCGCATCAACGAGTCGCTCCAGGGCCGTGAGCGGCTGCTCACTGCCACCGCGCGCGCAAGCCGGCTGCTCCTCGAGGCGGTGAACGTGCGCGCCGCAATTCCGGGGGTACTGGGGCTGATCGGCGAAGCCGCGCATGTCGATCGGGTCAATCTCATGGAGACCCGCACCGGACCTAATGGCGAGCCGTGGCTGGTCACGGTGAGCGAGTGGACCGCCGAGGGCGTGACGGCGCAGCCGCACGACCCGATGAGCTGCGCGTGCGATGAGCGCAACTTCGCCGACATCTGCGCTGAGCTGCGCAGTGGCCGCAGCGTCTGCTTCAGCAAGGACGATGCGGTGGATGGCCATGGCGCGGGCTTTCGCGGCGTCGGCACGCAGTCGAAGGCGGTGGTGCCGATCTTCGTCGCCGGAGAATTCATCGGCGTCGTGGGCTTCGACAACACGCGCCAGGACCGCGCGATCGATGCCGCCGAGCTCGCCGCTCTCGAGACGGCGGCCGGCGTCATCGGCGCAGCGCTGCACCGCGAGCGGCTGGTGGACGACGTGCGTCATGAGCGCGAGCTCGCCACCGAGGCGCGCTTCGCCGAGCTCGCCAAGGCCAACGCCGTGATCCGGGGCAACCTCGAGCGCCTCGCCGGCGAGACCGACCTGCACAGCTTCATGGGTCACATGCTGCTCGAGGCGACGCGCCAGTTCGATGCGATCTCGGGTGCCGTGATCGTGCTCAAGGACTCGATGCAGGAGTGGCGCCTCATCGCCCACGTCCGCGATGGCGCGCTCGCCGAGCCCTCCTACGCGAACAAGGTTCCGGTCGCCGGCTCCACCTTCACGCACCGGTTCGCGCAGCTGCGCGAGCCGCACTATGTCGATGTCGCCCGCGAGCAGGAAGAGATCTGGCCCGGCGTGCAGGCCTTTCATCGTAGCGAGGGCGCGGTCGGGAGCGTCTTCTATCCGCTGCTGTTCGGCGCGCGCAGCGTCGGCTTCTTCATTCTCACCTTCCGCCGCAACGCCGAGGACGTACAGCGCAGCGGCCTGCTCGTGGCGCTCGCGCAGCAGGCAACCCTCGCCGTGCAGCTCACCCGCCTCGCCTACTCGGCCAAGGAGGCCGCCGTGCTCATGGAGCGCACGCGCATCGGACAGGAGATCCACGACGGACTCGCGCAGGCGTTCACCGGAATACTCCTGCAGCTCGGGGCCGTCGAGGAGTTCCCCTCCTGCAAGAAGCGCAACTCCGAGCTCGCGGTCACCTTGTCGCGTATCCGCGATCTGGCACGGGACGGCCTCGCCGAGGCGCGTCGCTCGGTGATGGCGCTGCGCCTCGATCAGACGCGCCGCGCGGGCCTCGAGCTCGCCTTGCGACAGCTGGCCGAACGCTCGACCGTGCCGGGCGGCGTCACCTGCACCTTCGACGGGAGCGGCATCATCACCGGGCTCCGTCCCGAGCACGAGCACGAGCTGCTGCGCATCGCACAGGAAGCCGTGAGCAACGCCGTGCGACACGCCCGTCCGCGCCTGGTTCGCATCATGACCACCGAGGAGCAGGCGCACTGGACCATGTCGATCGCCGACGACGGCGTCGGCATGGAGCAGCGCCCCGAGCTCTATGCACGGCAGGGTTTCGGGCTCTCCAGCATGCGCCAGCGCGCCGGGGCGATCGGCGGGGAGTGGCAGATCGAGAGCCAGCCCGGACAGGGCACGCGGGTGAGCGTCCGCATGGCGAAGCGGGCGGCGTGATGTCGGCGGTGATGAAAAGCCGGATCAGCGTCGTTCTGGCGGACGATCATCCGGTGGTGCGCGACGGACTCGCCGCCATGGTGAACCAGCAGGCCGACATGGAGGTGGTGGCCGAGGCGGGCGACGGCGAGCAGGCGATCGCCTGCTACGAGCAGCATCGGCCGGATGTGCTGGTGCTGGATCTGCGCATGCCCAAGCGCGACGGAGTCGCGGTCGTGCAGCGCGTCCTCGAGATCAACCCCAAGGCGCGCATCCTCATCATGACGACCTACGACGGCGACGAGGACATCTTCCAGTGCCTGTCGCAGGGAGCCAAGGGCTATCTCCTCAAGGACGCACCGCGACAGGAGATCCTGTCGGCCATCCGCGCGGTGAGCGAAGATCGTCCCTATACCTCGACCACCGTGGCCGCCAAGGCGCTGCAGCGCATGGGAAAGCCGAGCCTCACTCAGCGCGAGCTCAACGTGCTGCAGCTCGTGGCCGAGGGTCGCAGCAACAAGGACATCGCCCGGCGGCTGTCGATCACCGAGGGCACGGCCAAGACGCACGTCAAGGCGATCCTCACCAAGCTCGACGCCATCAGCCGCACCGAGGCGGTGGCCGTCGCGCACAAGCGCGGTCTCATCCACCTCTAGCGGGCAGCTCTAGCGGGCCGGCGGCGCTCGCCGCTCCCACGGCTCGATCGCGCCGGGCCTGATCGCAAACAGCGGATTCGGTTCGGGGCGCCGCTGCCCTCGCCAGCGCCGGTGCAGCTGCGGACTGCGCCGCGCCAGCTTGCCGAGCAGGTGCCGCCACTCGTAACTGAGCTGCCCCTGCGTCGCGCGCAGCCGCACCCGGCCCCGCCGTGGACCGATCTTGCGGCGGTCGAAGGCATAGCCGCGCGAGGTGGCCTCCGCCGCAACGATGACGAGATAGGCGTTGATCGCCGTGAGAGGCGTGCGATGGCCGCGGAAGCGCTCGAGCTGCGGATGGTGCCGGTAGCCGCGCGTCGCGCCCCTGAGCACGGCACGCGCGAGCAGCGCCTCGCGCCACAAGGCCGTGAGGCCTTGCGCATCGAGATACTTCGGATGAAGGGTCCAGAGCCTCACGGAGAATCGCGGAGGCTCAGCTCTGCGGCTGAAAGCCTTCCGGCGGCTTCGATCCCGTGCCGAAGAAGAATTTCTCCATCTCGCCCTCGAGGAACTTGCGCGCCTTGGGCTCGATCGGCGTCAGCCGGTATTCGTTGATCAGCATCGTCTGGTGCGAAAGCCAGCGCGCCCAGGCCTCGCGCGACACGTTCTCGAAGATGCGCCGGCCGAGATCTCCCGGGTAGGGCTGCCGCTCAAGCCCCGGCGCCTCTTGCTTCAGGAGCACACATTGAACCATTCGGGTCATGAGAGATGTTCGAACATGGAGTAGCGCGCGAGCCGGTCGAGGAGCGCGCTGACCGGTGTGGGAAGGCCCAGCCGCGCGGGCGTGCGCACGTTATACCAGAGGCTGGCGCCCTCCTCCACGGCGGCCGGCGGCCCCGAGCAATGCACCAGCAGCGGGTGGATGATGAGGCTGAAGTGCGTGAAGGCATGCTCGAGCGCGCTTAGGCGTTGCGCCTCCGCGGTGCTCGCGCTCAGTGTCTGGCGGATGAAGGTCTGGGCCGCGCTCGCGGTGTCGAACTGCGGCAGACACCAGAGCCCGCCCCACACGCCGCTCTCCGGGCGCCGCTCGAGCAGCACGCTGCCGTCATCGTGCAAGGCCACCACCATGAAGACGCTGCGGGTAGGTCGCGGCCGCGCCGCGCGCGGTGCCGGGAGCTCCTGCTGGCGGCCGGTGCGCCGCGCGACACAGCGGCTCTTCAGCGGACAGCACTCGCACAGCGGCCGCGTCCGCACGCACACCGTCGCGCCCAGATCCATGATCGCCTGCGTGTAGCGCGCCACTTCTTCGACGGGTGTGCAGCGCTCGGCGAGCTCCCACAGGCGTTTCACTTGAGCGCCGGCCGTCTTGCCGCCATCGATCCCAAAGTAGCGCGACAGGACGCGCCGAACGTTGCCATCGAGGATGGGGCAGCGATCTCCGAAGGAGAGCGCCAGGATCGCGCCGGCCGTCGAGCGGCCAATGCCGGGGAGTCGCATCAGGGCCTCGACGCTCCGCGGAAACTCGCCGCCGAGCTCCGTGCAAATGAGGCTCGCGGCACGATGGAGATTGCGCGCGCGGGCGTAATAGCCGAGCCCGGACCACAGGTGCAGCACCTCATCGATCCCCGCCGCGGCGAGTGAGCGCACGTCCGGGAAGCGCGCGAGGAAGCGCTCGAAATAGGGCCTCACCGTCGCCACCTGCGTCTGCTGCAGCATGATTTCCGAGACCCACACCCGGTAGGGGGTGCGGTTCGCGCCCCAGGGAAGGTCGTGTCGGCCTTTGCGCTCGTGCCACTGAAGCAGCGGCTGAGCGATCGGGGAGCCGGTTTCTTCTCTTCTTCTTTTGCTTCTTCTGCGCGAGGGCACGCGGGGATTCTAACGCCCCGCGTGCCGCGCTGGCCGCCCTCAGCCGGTCAGTGATCGCACAAATCGATCTCGCCGCTCATGGTCTTCAAGCGCATGTGCCCGCCGCCCGCGCCGCGTGTCCCGTTGAGCTTCTCACCCGGACCATATTCGCTGCTGCGTTCCGCCTTGGCGTTGAAGCAGTCGCGGATGTCACCGGAGAGGGACTGGACCTCGTACTGAAAGCCGTCCTCGGAAGGTGCGCGCACCTTGAGATCGCCGTTCACCGACACCGCGTCGAAATCCGCGCCACGCAGCAGCCGTCCGTCGAAGGTGATGTCGCCGGAGGTGCTGCGCAGCCGCGCCGCGCGGGCGGGGTTCACTTCCACCGAGACCTCGCCGCTCACGCTGGTCGCCTCGAGCTCACCGGCCGCGTGCTTGAGGTCGATGTCGCCGCTCACCGTACTGACGTGCAGCCGCGCCGGCTGCCCGTGACCGTGGAGCTTGAGAGTCCCGCTGACCGACTTGGCATCGAAATCCGACGGTCCCATCTCGGCGGTGATGTCACCGCTCACGGACTTCAGGCGCTGGATCCCCTGTACCCCGGAGGAGGTGAGGTTGGCACTCACCGTCGAGGCGTCGACCTCGCTCTCCTTCGGCACCTGCACGCGCAGGTGCGTCTCCTCACCCCCGTCGAATCCCATCGTGTGATGCTTGAGCTGCACGCGCACCACCGTGTGGTTTCCGGAGCTCGTGACCTCGACGTGATCGACTTCCGAGCCGAGCTGCGCTTTGACGCCGACGGCCGCACGATCCCAGGCCGTGATGTCCACCGTGCCGGTGGTGCTGGTCACTTCCACGATGCCCTTGGGGTCTGCGGCCACTTCGCGCTCGAAGCTCGTAGACGTATCCCCGCACACCCAGGTGCTCGCGAGGAGCGCGACCGCGGCGGGCAACAGCTGATAGACGATTCTCATGGCTCAGATCCCCTTGCCGGCGTCGCCGGCCTCGTGCACGTCCGTGAGGACGCGCATCTCATCCTGGTAAGTGTTCACGAGCAGCTCCTGCAGCAGCGCGTTGCTCGGATCCTTACCGAGCGCTTCCTCGAGCTCCTGTTTCGCCGTCCTGATCGCCGTGAGGCTCTTCATGACCTTCTCGCGGCTCGCCGGCGGGAGCGAGGCGAGCTGCGCGCCGAGGGACTGCACGAGCGCATCGTGATCGCGCCGATAACGGGGGTCGGTCACCCACGCCGTCTGCACGGTGCCTGCGGCCGGTCGCGTCGCGGCCGCGATTGGCGGCTGCACCCCGCCCGGCAGTGCGCTGCGCCCGATCCAGACCCCGACCGCCACACAGCCGATCCCGGCGGCCAGCGCGAGCCATCGGAGTGAGGGCGGGACGGCCCGCCGTGCGGCACCGCCGTTGCTGGCGGCGAGGCTCGGGCGGGCGGGGGCGAGCTGCGCCTCGATCTGCGGCCAAAGATCGCGCTCAGGCTCGGTGTCCTGCGAGAGCTCGCGGAGAGTCGTGACCCGTTTCGGAGTGGGCTCGGTCATATCAGGCAATCTCCACGTTCAGCCGCTCGCGCAGGAGCTTGCGGGCGCGGTGCAGCTGCGCTTTGCAGGTGCCCTCCGCCACGCCGAGCATCTGCGCCGCCTCGGTGTGCGAGTAGCCATAGAGCGCGTGCAGTACCAGGGCATCGCGCGCCCCTTCCGGGAGCGAGCCGATGGCCGCCTCGATCTCCTCCACCTCGACCGGCGTCTCGAGCGTCCATCCGCCTTCGATTCCCTCCTCCTCCACCTCGACGTTCGGCTCGGCGAATGCCTCATGGCGCGAGCTCTTGCGGCGCTTCGCCAGGGTCACATTGACCGCGATGCGGTGCAGCCAGGTGCTGAGCGCACTGCGCGTCTCGAACTGGGCCAATGCTCGCCAGGCGTTAATGAAGGTCTCCTGAGTACAGTCCTCGGCCAGGGCCGGCTCGCGCGTCATCCGCAGGCACAGGCCGTACACCCGGCCCACATGCTCGCGGTAGAGCCTCTCGAAGGCGCGGCTATCCCCGGCACGGGCGCGCTCGATCAGCGCCCCCTCCCAGTCGATCGCCGAACCCTCGACCTGCGCGAGTGTCATCGTGTACTTGGAGAGCGGCCCAGAGCGGGTCGTTTAAAGGCGCCGAGTCGCCGAAGGGAAACAGTTTCGGCCGGAACTCGGCCGCAGCGCATCACTCTATGCCCCTGATGATTCCCGACAACGACAAAAGCGGCGATATCGGCAAGGTCCTGGACGCCTTTGCGCAGACCCTGGGTGAGCACTGGCGCGAGGCCCGTGATCGCACCCTCAGGCTCTTCTCGACCCCGGTGAGCTGGCTCGAGACGCACCGCAATCGCCCGCCCGATCACCACCTGACCAGGGGCGGCAAGCTCATCAAGTAAGCCTCCGGGTCGGCATCCGTGCTGAAGCCGAAGCGTGTGCCCCGGTCGTAGACCAGGTTGAACTCCACGTAGCGGCCACGCTTGACCAGCAGCTGCTCGCGCGCCGCATCGTCAAAGGGGGTGTCCTTGCGCCTCGCGACGATGCGCGGATAGACCTCGAGCACCGCCTCACCGACCGCGCGCACGAAGGCAAACTCCGCGCCGCCGTCCGCCTCGCGCATGGCGAGGTCGTCGAAAAAGATCCCGCCGACGCCACGGGGCTCCTGCCGGTGCGGGAGATAGAAGTAGCGGTCGCACCAGGCCTTGTATTCCTCGTACGCCCCGGGCCGGAAGCCCTCGCACGCCTGGCGCAGCGCCGCATGGAAATCCGCCGTGTCCGCGGCCACCGGGAAGGTCGGTGTGAGGTCCGAGCCGCCCCCGAACCAGGCGCGACTGGTCGCGAGATAGCGCAGGTTGAGGTGCATCGCGGGCACGTAGGGGTTCGTCATGTGGGCGACGAGCGAGATCCCGCAGGCGATGAACTCCCCGCCCGACTGCGCGGCGCCCGTCACCTGGGGCCGTGCCTCGCTCGCCAGCACGCCCCACACGTGACTCACATTCACGCCCACCTTCTCGAATACTTCCCCGCGCATCAGCCGCGACTCGCCGCCCCCCTGGAGCCGATGCCCCTCAGGCTTCGACCAGCTGCGGGCCGCGAAGCGGCTTTCGGGCTCGAAGGCCTCGAACGCCGCGCAGAGGCGCGATTGCAGATCGCGGAAATAGCCGGTCGCGGTCGCGGCGAAGCCTTCCCGCTCAATGCTCATGCACGAAGTCCACCAGGCGGGCCACCGACTCCGGGTCGGTATCGGGCCAGATGCCGTGCCCGAGATTGAAAATGTGACCGGGACTCGTGCCGGCCTCCGCGATAACGGCGGCGGCCTGGCGCTCGAGCTCTGCGGGAGGCGCGAAGAGCGCGGCCGGGTCGAGATTGCCTTGCACCGCCTTGCCCGGCCCCAGCACCCGCCGGGCATCGCTCAGCGAGCAGCGCCAGTCGATGCCGACCACGTCCACCTCGAGGGATGCGAGCGTGGGGAGCAGCGCACTCCCCTGGTTGAGGTAGTAAATGAGCGGCACCCCCGCCGACTTGAGGGCCGCCACCGTGCGGCGGACCGCCGGGAGCGCGAAGCGCTGATACTCGCGGGGACCTAAGAGCCCCGCCCACGACTCGAAGAGCATCAGTGCCTGGGCACCGGCCGCGGCCTGCGCGGCAAGGTAAGCGGCCATGGCATCGGCGAGCCTCATGAGGAGGGCTTCCGCGGCCTCGGGCTGCGCGAAGAGAAAAGTGCGCGCCGGGGCAAATTCCTTCGACGGCCGGCCGCAAACCAGATAGCAGAAAAGAGTGAAGGGAGCGCCGGCGAAGCCGATGAGGGGCGTACCGCGTGGGAGCGATGCACGCACCAGGCGGATGGTCTCGAGCACGAACGGCACATCGCGCCTGGGCTCGAGCGCAGGCAGCGCCTCGATCTGCGCGATGCTCCGGATCGGCTCGCGGACGATCGGGCCCGGATTGAAGGTCAGGTCGACCCCCATGCCCTGTAGGGGCGTCATGATGTCGCTGAAGAGGATGGCGGCATCGAGCTCGAAGCGCTTGAGCGGCTGCACGGTCACCTCGGCCGCGAGCTCCGGCGTGCGGGTGAGGGTCTCGAAGTCGACCTTGGCGCGCACCGCGCGGTACTCGGGCAGATACCGCCCGGCCTGGCGCATGATCCACACCGGCCGATGCGGCACGGGCTCGCGGCGGCAGGCGGCGAGGAAGGCGCTCGTCGCGGTCGAAGGCTTGGCTGCGCTCGCGCTCACGTGCGCAGCCACGCGGCCACCTGCGGCGCGAAGTAGGTAATGATGAGATCGGCTCCGGCGCGCGCCATGCCGGTGAGCGTCTCCAGCGCCGCGGCGCGCTCATCGATCCAGCCGCGCTCGGATGCGGCCTTGATGAGACTGAACTCGCCCGAGACCTGGTACGCGACGACCGGCACGCGCACCGTATCGCGCACCTGGCGGATGATGTCGAGATAGGGGCCCGCGGGCTTGACGATGACGAGATCGGCTCCCTCGGCGACATCGGCGACCACCTCGCGCAGCGCCTCGCGCGCATTCGCCGGATCCATCTGGTAGGAGCGGCGATCGCCGAAGGCGGGAGCGGATTCGGCCGCTTCGCGGAACGGGCCGTAGAAGGCGGAAGCGTACTTGGCGGCATAGGAAACGATCGGCGTCCTCGTGTGGCCCTCGCGATCGAGCCGGGCGCGAATGGCCGCCACACGACCGTCCATCATGTCGCTCGGCGCCACCGCATCCGCCCCGGCGCGCGCATAGTTGAGCGCGACTTCGGCAAGCGTCTCGACCGAGGAGTCGTTCTCGATCCGGCCGGCCGCGTCGATGTGGCCGCAGTGCCCGTGATCGGTCGCGCCGCACAGGCACACGTCCGCCCATACGATGAGATCGCTCATCGACTCCTTGATGGCACTGATCGCCTGCGCCGCGAGGCCCTTCGGGTCGAGGGCATCGCTCGCGCGCGCGTCCTTGCGCGCCGGGGCGGCAAAGAGCAGCACCGCACGCACGCCTGAGGCGGCGGCGGACTTCGCCTCCTTCACGGCTTCATCCACCGAGAGCTGGAAGATCCCCGGCATGCTCTCGACCGCGTGACGCACGCCGCGCCCCGGCACGACGAAGAGCGGATAGATGAGTGCGTCCGGGGTGATGCGCGTCTCGCGCACCAGGCGGCGCCAGCTTTCTGACTGTCGGGTGCGCCTCAGTCTTTCCTGCGGGAAGGGCATGATCAGGCTCTCGTTTCAGCTCTTGGCTTGCAACAGACGGTAGGTCGTGAGCGCGAGCCCCGCAAGGGTTGCGGTCTCGGCGACGGCGGCACTGCGCCCGCGGGCGGCGAGCTCGCGCGCCGTGGTGCGGCCGATGGCAACCGGGGGCGCGCGATCGAGGAGTCGCCCGAAATCGCGCTCGCCGAGTACGCGCGCGAGCTCGCTCACGGCCGAAGGACTCGCGAAGGTCACCGCTCCTAGCCCGCCCCCCTCGATCAGGGCGCGACACTGAGCGACATCGAGCGTGCCCGCCTCGGTGCGATAGGCCTCGACCTGGTTGACGACGGCCCCGAGCTGCCGCAGTCCCGCGGCGATGGTCGGCAGGGCTCGCGAGCTCGCCGGGTAAAGCACGCGCGTGCCCGCAGCGGCGCCCTTCCACTCGCTGGCGAAGGCGGCCACGAGCGCACCCGCGCTCGCCTCCTCGGGCACGAGATCCGCGAGCCACCCCCGCTGGCGCAGCGTCAGCGCGGTCGCACGCCCGACGGCGGCGATGCGCAAACCCGGCGGCCGTTGGGGAATTCGATCGAGGACCGCTGCCACCGCGTGGCGGCTCGCGAACACGATCCAGGCGTAGGAGGCAAGCTCCGAGAGCGCAGCCGCGAGCGCACCCGCATCCGCCGTCCCGACACTCACCGCAGGCCAGGCGACCACCTCGAGTCCGAGCGCCCGCAGCTCGCGACTGAGCGGGCCGTCGGGCGCTTCCGCGCGGGTCACCACGACGGGACGCGAGCTCAAGCTCATGGCGCGGCCACCGCGAGCGCCTCCCTCTGCTGCGCGATGAGCTGCGCCGCGCCAGAGGCAATCAGCTCATCGGCGATCCGTTCCCCGAGCGCGACCGCTGCATCCACCGTGAGCGGCGCCTGCGCCGCGGAGTGCGAGCCTTGCGCGCGCAGCTCGCGCGAGCCATCGAGCGCACACACCGCCGCCGCGAGGTGGAGGGTGTCGCCGCGCAGCTCCGCCAGCGCCCCGAGCGGCACCTGGCAGCCACCCTGAAGGCGCGCGAGCAGCGCTCGCTCGGCACTCGAGGCGAGTCGCGCGCACCGGTCGTCGAGCGCGCTCAGCCAGGTGCCAGTCGCTGAATCGTCGGCGCGCGCGCAAATGCCGATCACCCCCTGCGACACGGCGGGCGGAAAGGCATCCGCGGGGAGGTACTGCGTGATGTGCTCGCTCAAACCGAGCCGCGTCACACCGGCGGCGGCGAGGATGATGGCGTCGTAGTCGCCGCGGCGCAGCCGCTCAATACGGGTGGGCACGTTACCGCGCAACTCGAGCGCCACCACATCGGGGCGCGCGTGCGCGATGAAGGCACGGCGCCGCAGGCTGCTGGTGCCGATGCGCGCGCCCTGCATGAGCTCGCCGAGCGGGGCGCCGCTGCGCGACAGGAGCGCATCGCGTGGATCCTCTCGCTTCAGGGTCGCAACCAGCGAGACGCCCGCGGCCAGCTCGGTCGGCAGATCCTTGAGGCTGTGCACGGCCACATCGATGGTGCCGGCGGTGAGCGCCGCGTCGATTTCGCGCGTGAAGAAGGCACGCCCCTCCGCCTGCCAGAGCGGCACCTCGCGCTGCGCATCGCCCGCGGTCCTGATGTGCACCAGTTCGGTCGCGGGCGAGCCGGGCTGCGAGCGCACCAGCGCCTCGACGTGACGGGCCTGCCAGAGCGCGAGCGCCGAAGCGCGCGTGCCGATGCGCAGCACGCGCGGGCTCACGGCTCGCCCTCGGTCAGGAAGCGGTAGCCGACTCCCCACACCGTGAGGAAATGCCGCGGATTGGCCGGCTCGCGCTCGAAACGCTTGCGGAGCCTGAGGATGAAGTTGTCGACCGTGCGCGTGGACGGAAACACGTCGTAGCCCCACACCCGCTCGAGCAGATCCTCGCGCGAGACGATCTCGCCTGCATGCTCGGCCAGTACCTTGAGGATCATGGCCTCCTTCTCGGTGAGCTCCTGCGGCTCGCCGTTCCAGCTGCGGGCGCGGAAGGCGCGGAAGTCCACCTCGTTGCCGCCAAAGTGCAGCACCGCGGTCGCGGCGGTCGCGGAAGCGCTGCGGTACCAGTCCCAGCGCCGCAGGATGGCGCGCACGCGCAAGAGAAACTCGGCGAGATGGAAGGGCTTGGCGAGATAGTCATCGCCCCCGGCCTCGAGCCCGCGCACGCGGTCTGCCGGGTCGCCGCGGGCGGTGAGGAAGAGCACCGGAGTACTGTCGCCGGCCTCGCGCAGCGCCCGGCATACGGCGAAGCCATCGAGCTCGGGCAGCATCACATCGAGTACCACGAGGGCGCAGGAATTGGCGCGCAGCCATTCGAGCGCCACGCGCCCGTTGTCGGCCGTCTCGACCAGGTAGCCCTCGGCGCGCAGGTTCTCCATGACACCGGCGGCGAGGTGCGGATCGTCCTCGACCACGAGCACCCGAATCTTCTCTGGCGCGGGAGCGCTCATGCGGGTGGCACCGGGGCTGCAGGCCAGGTGAGCGAGAAGCAGGCTCCCTGCCCGACGCCCGCGCTCTCGGCCTTGACCCGACCCTGCGCGAGTCGCATCAGCCGCGCCACGATGTAGAGGCCGAGACCTGTGCCGTAATGGCTGCTGCCACCGCCGGGATGAAGGCGCGTGAACTTCTCGAACAGCCGCGTGCCGTCCGCGGGGCGGAAACCGACGCCGCTGTCGCGCACCGCGAGCGTGATTTCCCTGCCCGTCGTGCGTGCACTCACCGTGATGGTGCCGCCACCGACCGGGCTCACGGCCGCGAGCGCGTTCTCGAGGATGTTGCGCACGATCACGTCCAGCGCCAGGGGATCGGCGAGCACGTAGAGCGCCGGACCCACCTCGCTCGTGAGCGCGATGCGCTGCGAGCGGGCGCGCTCCTCGAGCGAGCCGACGACGCGCGCCACCGCCCCGGCAAGCTCCACGGGCTCCGAGCGCAGGTCGACGCGCCCACGCTCGAGCCGCACGCTCTCGAGGATCTGCGTGACCATCAGCGACATGCGCGAAAGATCCGCGAGCATGCGATCGATGAGGGTCTTGGCCTGCTCGGGCGCGAGCGTGCGCAGCGTCATGGTCTCGAGCGACAGCTGCAGACTGGCGAGCGGTGTCTTGAACTGATGCGAGACCAGCGCCAGGAAATCGTCCTGCTCCTGCAGCACCCGCGCCTCGGCACGCAGCGCGCGTGCGATCACGAGAATGCAGGCGGCGAGCGCGAGCAGGAAGAACGATCCCTCCCAGGCGTACTGCTTGCTGCGGCGCTGCTCCTCGGCGAGCAGCGACTGCTCGAGCGCCGGGGCGAGCACGGCGTGCCCGCCGCTCACCACCATATCCGGCAGCAGCTCACGCACCCTTCTCTCACTCACGCCGGCATCGAGCAGCGCCTGCGCGGCGCGCGATTGGCCGGCGTAGAGCTCGCGCGCGGCCTGCACCCTCTGCAGCGTGTACTCGCGCTGGTCGAACAGCCACCAGCCCACCTGCACCGCGGACACCCCGACGAGGACGAGCGCCGTGAGCTGGAAGACGCGGGCGGCTCTCATGAGGAGGCCGCTGCGGCGAGCGAGGCGGCGAGCGCGCTTACGAACTCCTCGAGATCCGCGCGCGTATGGGCCAGCGAGAGAAAGCAGGCCTCATAGGCCGAGGGCGGCAGGTAGACGCCGCGCTCGAGCATGGCGTGAAAGAGCGCCGCGAAGCGCGCCGCCTCACGCTCGGTGAGGGCCGCGGCGTTGCGGGGTGCGCCGCCCTCATGGAGGGAGAGCCAGAAGAGTGAGCCCACGCGCACCAGGCTGAGTGGGAAGGGGGCGCGTGCGAGCACCGGCGCGAGGAGGCGCTCGAGCTCGGCCCCCAGGGCCTCGAGCTGCTGCCAGCCCTGCGAGCGCTCGAGACAATCGAGCGTCGCAAGTCCTGCGGCCATCGCGACGGGGTTCCCCGAGAGCGTGCCCGCCTGATAGGTATCCCCGAGCGGAGCCAGCCGTTCCATGATGAGGCGCGCACCGCCAAATGCCCCGACCGGCATGCCCCCGCCGATCACCTTGCCGAAGGTTGCGAGGTCGGGGGTGATCGAGAGGAGCTCGGCCGCTCCTCCCCGTGCCAGGCGAAATCCCGAGATCACCTCATCGAAGATTAGCAGTGCGCCATGCGCGCGCGTGAGGCGTCGCAGCGTCTCGAGAAATTCGCGTCGCTGCGGCAGCAGACCGTGATTGGCGGGCACCGGCTCGACGATGAGCGCGGCGATGCGTGCGCCTTCACGCTCGAACAGCGCCTCGGCGGCCGCCTCCTCATCGAGCGGCAGGACCCGGGTGCAGGCGGTGAAGGCCTGAGGCACGCCCGCCGATGACGGCTTTCCCAAGGTCGCGAGTCCCGAGCCCGCGGCCACCAGCAGGTGATCCGCATGTCCGTGGTAGCAGCCCGCGAACTTGACGATCAGGTCGCGCCCCGTGAAGGCACGCGCCACGCGGATGGCGCTCATGACGGCCTCGGTCCCTGAGGACACGAAACGCACGCGCTCGGCTGCGGGGTAAGCGGCGATGATCCGCTCGGCGAGCTCGACCTCCGCCTCGCAGGGGGCACCAAAAGTCGTGCCGCGCGCGAGTGCAGCGCCGATCGCGGCGAGCACTTGCGGATGCGCGTGTCCGGCAATGAGCGGACCCCACGAGCACACAAGATCAAGATAGGTGCGTCCGTCGGCGTCCGTCACCCGCGCGCCCGCGCCGCGCGTAATAAAGAGTGGCGTGCCGCCGACCGCACGAAAAGCGCGCACCGGCGAGCTCACCCCGCCCGGGATGGCACGACAGGCGCGTTCGAAGAGCCGTGCCGAGCGTTCCGTCCCCTTCATGACTCGCCTTTCGCAGCGTCCGCGGGCTGCGCCCGTCCCGGCTTCGCCGCATCGAAAAATGCATCCACGGCATCGGCACTCGCGTGCACCGCCGCGGCACGGAGCCCGGCGAGCGGCAGGTGCGCGAGGCGGTGCGCGACCGCCGCTCCGAGCCGCTCGAGCTCGGTGCGTTGCTGCTCATCGAGCGAACGGAGCTCGTGACGCAGCGCCCGCGCCACCTCCTCGGCCGCGATCTCCTCGAACCTCGCGCGCAGGTCCTGAAGGCGCGGCCCGAGCGCACGCGTGGCGAGCTCGGCGCGCAGGTGCGCCAGACGCTCATCGATGGCCGCGCGCACCGGCGCGAGACGCAGGAGCTGCGCGAGCCGCTGCCCCTGCGCCGCCTCGATGAGATCGCTCATGCCGACGCGCGCAAGTCCCGCCCGTCGCGCGGCCTCGGGATCGATGTTGGGCGGGACGCCGAAATCTATAAGGAGTGGCCCTGTGCCCTCGCGCGCCGCCGACCCCTGCAAGCGCTCGAGCGCTGCGGCATCGAGCAGCGTCCCGCCACCGCCGGCCGCCAGCACCAGCGCGCGCACCGCCGGCGGATCGGCCCGGAAGGACTCGAGCGAGAGGGCCCTTGCACCGACTGACTGTGCCAGCTCCTCTCCGGTCTCGAGAGTGCGATTGACGATGAGGAGGGGAACACCCCCACCGCTCAGGAGCGCAGCGCAGCGGCGCGTCATCGGCGAGACGCCAAGGAGCGCGGTCAAGCCCGGCTGGCCGTCGAGGTGCGCGAGCACGCGCTCGGCGGCGAGGTCCCCGAGTGAGGGCGAGCGCACTCGCGAGCTCATGCGGCGCACGCGCCGCGCCATCCCGAGTGCCTCACCCATCAGCCGGTCGAGCAGCGGGCCACAGGTGCGCGCCGCACGCGACTCCTCCCAGGCATCGCGCAACTGCGCCGCGATCTCCTGCTCGCCCGTCTGGGCGGAGTCGAGCCCGCAGGCAAGGAGGAAGAGATGCTCGACCGCCGCCTCGCCGGTCCAGGCACGCAGCGTCCGCGCGGCTTCGCCGGGTTGTGAGCCGCGCCCGGTAAGCGCTTCGAATATTGCCTGGCGCGAGTCCCCGGCGGGGTTGCCGTCGGCGGTGGCGAATACGACTTCGACCCGGTTACAGGTACCGACGTAGAGAATCTCGGCGGCCCGAAGCCGCTCGCGCAGCTGCGGAAGCCGCGCAGCAATTTCCGCGCGCGGGACGGCGAAGCGTGCCACCTCGTCGACCCCCGCATGTCGGTAGGACAGTCCTACGACACCGATCTGGTGCATCCTGAAAGCTTACCCGTGCGCGCGGTGCGCGAATGTCACCGAATGGTCACGGACGAGCGGTCCGGAAGCAAGGAATGTGACCGGTTAGGCACCCAAGGGCCGAAAGGACGGCAGCCCCGCAGGGGTCCGCCCGGATCAATGCGTGTGGGGTCATCTCGAGCGGCACCTCCTTATTAAGGAGCTTGCCGCTGGCAGGCCTCAACGCTCGTGTCGGTTGTAGGGATCTCCGGCCCAATCACGCGAGGCGGTCGCATCGACCTCGAGACCCAACCCGCCCGGCACATCGAGTGTCGTGATCAGCTCGGCAACGGTTTTCTGCGCCAGGACGCCCGTCGCGACGTCCCAATTCCACACCGCTGTGCCGCGGGAGTCGTGGATCACCTTGCCGGACAGTCGTTTTTTTGACATCGAATGAGCACCTGTGAAGTTGTAGGATCACAGGTGCAGTTTTGGTGCCAGCCGCCGCGTGCCCACGCACCTCCCGCGGCGAATCGCAGGAAACTGAGTGGCGCATCACATGGATGGCGAGGGACGCGATCAAGCAACGCCGCCGCGAACTCGTGGTCCTCCGCGCTCTCGACATTGCCGTCATCGTCCCAGTACCGCACCACCTCGTACATGCGACGACCGTACAGGAAGCCTGCCGAGCTTCGCACCAGCTCGATGAAGTGACTGAAGAGAGCGGGAGGGGGCGAGAATTCCGTGTGGTCGATGTAGCCGTCGAGCGACTGGTGTAGTGCAAACACGAGCTTCGCCATGACCTCTCCTCGCACCACCGCGGCACCGAAGATGCAAATCATCCCCAGGGCGATCGCGGGAAGACCGGGCATCAAGGTGGCCGCGTGAAGCTGACCCGTGTCACGTCGACTTGTCCTTCATCACCTTACCCCGGCATCCGGAAGTAGTCGGTGCGCCCGGTCGCGCCAGGCGCCGCCGCGCGTATCGCGGCCCGGATCTAGCTCAATTTGCCCCGCACCTCCCGTGGGGTGCCGGCGATGTATTCCTCTACGGCTCGCGTGGCGGTGCGTTTCGCGGCCATGGCTTGGAAGGAGACTCAGCGGCGCGCGGCGTCTCGCTTGGCACGCTTGGCTGCGCGCTTCTCCTCGAAGCTCTTGGCAGCTTTCTTCTTGCCCTCTTTCTTTCGATCCATACCTTTGCTCATGGGATCTTCCTTCCTGCGCTTGGACGTGAGCCGCGTGTGCGGGCGGCCTGCGCTAGTTTACGCGATCGCAGCGAAGCAGCTTTTCTTGATCGAATCGCAGCCCACTGCAACGCCGGTGGCCGGGGTTGCAGAGGACGACGGGAAGGGCTATCAACCCTCCATCCTGTTTCAATGGAGAACGCCGTGGAAAAGCGCACGCTCGGCCGTAATCTGGAAGTGTCGGCGATCGGCCTGGGTTGCATGGGGCTCAGCTACGGTTACGGACCGGCCACCGACAGGCCGCAAGCGCTGGCGCTGATCCGGGGCGCCGTCGAGCGCGGGGTCACTCTGTTCGATACCGCCGAAGTCTACGGTCCGTTCGCCAACGAAGAGCTGCTGGGCGAGGCCCTGGCGGGCGTCCGCCAGCAGGTGGTGATCGCGACCAAATTCGGCTTCAGGATTGTGGACGGCAAGCAGGCAGGCATGGACAGCCGCCCCGAGCACATCAGGGAAGTCGTGGAGGCCTCTCTCGAGCGGCTGAAGACGGATGTGATCGATCTCCTCTACCAGCATCGAGTGGATCCGAACGTTCCCATCGAGGACGTCGCGGGTACGGTCAGGCAGCTGATCCAGGACGGCAAAATCCGCCATTTCGGCCTCTCCGAGGCCGGGGCGAAGACGATCCGTCGTGCGCACGCCGTCCAGCCGGTCACGGCATTGCAAAGCGAGTACTCGCTCTGGTGGCGAGAGCCCGAAAAGGAAATATTGCCGACGCTCGAGGAGCTCGGGATCGGGCTGGTCCCGTACAGCCCGCTGGGAAGAGGCTTCCTGACGGGTGCGATCAACGAAGCCACCCGGTTCGACGCCAACGACTTCCGCAACCTTCTGCCGCGCTTCACCGCGGAAGGCCGCAAAGCCAACCAGACCCTGGTGGATACGATCCGGCAGATCGCAGGGCGTAAGGGCACGACACCTGCGCAGATTGCGCTTGCGTGGTTGCTCGCGCAGAAGCCCTGGATCGTGCCGATTCCAGGTACGACGAAGCTGCATCGCCTGGAGGAGAACCTCGCCGCAGCGGACATCAGGCTGACGACCGAGGAGCTGCGCGAGATCGAGAGCGCCGTCTCGCGAATCGAAGTGCAGGGAGATCGATACCCGGCAGACCTCAAGGAGCGGGTCGGCCGTTGAGTGGCGCGGGTGATGGAAATCTAACCCATCCAGCCTCACTTGCGGATTAGCGACCTATACTCCATGCAGTCACCAGCGCCATCAGTTCCTGCCAATGAACATTGAGCTCTCGCCAATCGAGGTACGCGTTATCGGCTGCCTCATCGAGAAACAGATAACGACACCGGACCAGTATCCGCTGTCCTTGAACGCACTGGTCAACGCCTGCAACCAGAAGAGTAACCGCGATCCGGTCATGTCGACGGACGAGGCTACGATCCAGACCACCTTGGATCAGCTGATCAGGAAGCATTTCGTGGTCGAGAAGTCAGGCTTCGGCAGTCGGGTGCCGAAGTACCAGCATCGGTTCTGCAACACCGAGTTCGGGCCGCTGAAGTTCACGCCGCAGGAGCTCGCGATCGTCTGCGAGCTGTTGGTCCGCGGACCTCAAACCCCCGGAGAGCTGCGCACCCGCGCGGCCCGCATGGCGCTCTTTCCCGAAGTGGGGGCGGTCGAGACTGCGCTCGAGAGCCTGAGCAGCCGCGCGGATGGACCGTTCGTCGTGCGGCTGCCGCGCGAACCCGGTCGCCGCGACTCGCGCTACGCGCACTTGTTCGGCGGAGCCGTCAACATTCCCGCGCTCGAGGAGGAGTCGGTCACGGGGCCTTCAATGGCCTCGGCGCCCGCGCCTTCCCGCCTCGAGCGCTTGGAAGAAGAGGTGCGGCAGCTGAAGGAAGAGCTGAAGGAAATCAAGGCGCGCCTGCCTTCAAAGTAGAAATACC
>DATGJR010000186.1:0-9715 GCA_035295065.1 Steroidobacteraceae bacterium | reverse complement strand
TGGTGCCCGGAAGAGGACTCGAACCTCCACGGAGTTACCCGCTAGTACCTGAAACTAGTGCGTCTACCAATTCCGCCATCCGGGCACGTGAGGAAGGCGGCGAAATGTACGCACGGGTCCCAAGGCTGTCAATTGAAGTCGTCTAGAGGAAAGCACGGTCGCCGCGACCGCCGCGAGAAGCCCGCGCCCGGCTCGCACACCGCGAAGTCGCATGGCCATTCGCACGCTTCTTCCAGCAGGCACGCGGGACAGGCGGCTGGCGGAAAGCGACACGCCGCAAAAGCCCAGCCGCGATCGGGCGCGGCGAGCTCCCACTTCAAGTCCGGCTCGAGCGTCGAAGGCGTCGTGAGCGCGAACCGCGCGGGCTATGGCTTTTTGCGAGTCGAAGGACTGAAGGACAGCGTGTTTCTGCCGCCGCCCGAGATGCGCGGCGTGATGCATGGCGACCGGCTGCGCGTGAGGCTTTCGCGCGATGCGACCGATCGATGGTCGGGCGTGGTCGAGCAGGTGCTCGAGCGCGGTGTGAGCGCGTTTCTCGGCACGGTGGAGGTTCTCGGCCGCAGTGCCTGGGTGAGTGCCGCGGACCGCCGGCTGCAGCTGCGCTGCGCGATCGCGCCGGCGGCGCTGAACGGCGCACGCAGTGGCGATTGGGTCATTGCGCGAATCATCCGCCATGCGGGCTCCGCTTCGGTCGCCGAGGCCGCGATCGTCAAGCGTCTCGATCCGGACCGTCCGGTCGAGCTTGCCTCCGAGTCCGCGATCGCGCGCTTCGACCTGCCGCATGAGTTTGCTGCGACGGCGCTGCGCGAAGCGCAGGCCTTCGGCGATCGGGTTGACGCACACGAGGCGGCCTCGCGCATCGATCTTCGCGGGCTGCCGCTCGTGACCATCGACGGGGAGGATGCACGCGACTTCGACGATGCGGTGTATGCGGAGCCGCACCCGGCTGGCTTCCGGCTGATCGTGGCGATCGCCGACGTGAGCCACTACGTGAGACCGGGCACCGCGCTCGATGAGGAGGCGCAGCGACGCGCCACCTCCGTGTACTTTCCGACGCGCGTGCTGCCGATGCTGCCGACTGCGCTGTCGGATCACCTGTGCTCGCTCGCGCCGAACGTCGACCGGCTGTGCTTTGCGGCCGACATGGTCGTGAGCCGCAACGGCGCGCTCAAGGAATCGCGCTTCTATCCCGCCGTGATGCGCTCGGCTGCGCGGCTCACCTATACGCTCGCCAATCAGGCGCTCATCGAGGGACGGCCGGCGGCGCGCGCGCAGCTCGGGTCGCTGACCGAGCGGCTCCTCATCCTGGTGGACGTCTATCGCACGCTCCACAAGGCGCGCACACGCCGCGGGGCGCTGGATTTCGACGCGGCCGAAGCCGAGTTCGTCATCGATGACGCCGAACGGGTGCGCGGGATCGAGCTGCGCATGCGCAACGATGCGCACCGCCTGATCGAAGAGTGCATGGTGCTCGCCAACGTTGCGGTCGCCGAGGAGCTCGCCAAGGCTCACGTGCCGACGCTCTATCGAGTCCACGGGTCCCCGGAGGACGAGAAGCTCGAGCGTCTCTCTGCGACTCTCAAGTCGCTCGGGATCGACGCGCACCTGCCGAAGACGGTGACCACCCGCGATCTGCAGGCGATCGCGCGCCGGGTCGCGGACGCCTCCGAGCGCGCTTTCGTCGAGTCCCTGGTGGTGCGCTCGATGCCGCAGGCCGTCTATCAGCCGACCAACATCGGACACTTTGGCCTGGCGCTCACTCACTACGCGCACTTCACTTCCCCCATCCGGCGCTACCCCGACCTGGTCGTTCACCGCACGCTCAAGAGTCTGATCGGAGCCAAGGGCGGTGCCGCAGTGCGCTACGGCGCGGGCGATCTTGGCGCGCTGGGGGAGAGCACCTCGCGGCTCGAGAAGCGAGCCGACGAGGCCGACCGCTACGTCTCGACGTTCCTCAAGTGCACCTATCTGAAGGAGCGCATCGGGCAGACGTTTCGGGGACTCATCACGACGGTCGTGGAATTCGGCTGCTTCGTGCAGATTCTGGATGCAGCGGTCGACGGACTGCTGCACGTCGATGCGCTGCGTGATGACCTCTACGTCATGGAGGAGGACGGTCACGGATGGCGGGGCCGACACAGCGGCAGGCGACTGCGCACCGGAAGTCACATCAGGGTCGTGGTCACCGCCGTCAACCCCATCGAGGGCCTGATCGATCTCACGCTGGCTGAAGAGGACTGACCTACGGAGACGATCTTCGGGCTGCACGCGGTGCGCGCCATGCTCGCGCGGCATCCCGAGCGCGTGGCGGCCGTGCGTATCGCCGCGCAGCGCGACGATGCCCGCGTGCGCGCCATCGAGGAGCTCGCGCGGCGCCAGCAGCGACCCGTCGAGCGCATCGACGCCCAGTCGCTCAAGCGACTCGTCGGTGACGTCGTTCACCAGGGGGTGGCCGCGCAGATCACGCCTCTCCCGCCCTGGAGCGAGGATGAGCTGCTCGCCGCGCTCTCCACGGCGACGGCGCCGCTCCTCCTGGCGCTCGACGGCGTGCAGGACCCGCATAATTTAGGCGCATGCCTTCGTACCGCAGACGCCTGTGGTGCGCTCGCCGTGATCGTGCCGCGCGACCGGGCGGCGCAGGTCACACCGGCCGTGCGCAAGGTGGCCGCGGGCGCCGCGGAGGTCACTCCGGTCGTCGCGGTGACCAACCTGTCCCGCTCTCTGAAGCTCCTCAAGGACGCGGGGCTCTGGGTGGTGGGGGCGGATGCCGCCGCGGAGAGCCACGCGGACAGCGTCGATCTCAAGGGACCCGTCGTACTGGTGCTGGGCGCCGAAGGCACGGGTCTGCGTCAGCTCACGCGGCAGAACTGCGATTTTCTGGTGCGCTTGCCGCAGCTCGGCGCGGTGGAGAGCCTCAACGTCTCGGTCGCCGCCGGCATGCTGCTCTACGAGGCGGCCCGCCAGCGCGGCCGCTGGCGGGCTTGAAGGGGGGGCATCGTGAATTTCGAACCCAGCGCAAAGACCAAAGACTATCTCGGGCGTCTCGGCGCCTTCATGGACGAATACGTCTATCCGAACGAGGAGCGCTATCGCAGCGAGCTCGATGCCGGCGATCGCTGGCAGGAGCCGCCGCTCATCGCCGAGCTGCAGAAGAAAGCGCGCGCCGCGGGACTGTGGAACCTCTTTCTGCCCGACTCGACGCACGGCGCCGGGCTTTCCAACCTCGAGTACGCACCCTTGTGCGAGACGATGGGGCGGGTGCTGTGGTCGCCCGAGGTGTTCAACTGCGCCGCGCCCGACACCGGCAACATGGAGACTCTGGAGCGCTATGGGACGGCGGAGCAGAAGCGGCAGTGGCTCGAGCCGCTGCTCGAGGGGAAGATACGCTCCGCCTTCGCAATGACCGAGCCGCGTGTCGCCTCGAGCGATGCCACCAACATCGAGAGCTCGATCGCGCGCGCGGGTGACTCCTATCTCATCAACGGCCGCAAGTGGTGGACCTCGGGCGCGGGGCGCGAGCGTTGTCGGCTCTTCATCTTCATGGGCAAGACCGACCCGAGCGCACCGCGTCACCAGCAGCAGTCGATGATTCTCGTGCCGCGCGAGACACCCGGCATCAAGGTGCTGCGCCACCTGCCGGTGTTCGGTTATGACGACGCGCCTCACGGTCACATGGAGATCGAATTTCGCGACGTGCGCGTACCGGCGACCAACCTGCTCCTCGGCGAGGGGCGCGGCTTCGAGATTGCCCAGGGGCGCCTCGGTCCCGGTCGCATCCACCACGCGATGCGGCTCATCGGCGTGGCCGAGCGGGCGCTCGAGAAGATGTGTCGGCGCGTCAAGTCGCGCATTGCCTTTGGCCGCCCGATCGCCGAGCAGTCGGTGACGCTCGAGCGCATTGCGCAGTCGCGGATCCGTATCGATGAGGCGCGGCTCCTCGTCTATAAGGCCGCGTGGCTCATGGACACCGTCGGCAACAAGCAGGCGCGCGCCTATATCGCCATGATCAAGATCGCCGCAGCGGATGCCGCCTGCCAGGTCACCGACTGGGCGATCCAGGCGCACGGCGCCGCAGGACTGTGCGAGGACTTCGAGCTGGCGAGCGCCTATGCGCACGCGCGCTCCATTCGTCTCGCCGACGGCCCCGACGAGGTGCATCGCAACCAGATCGGCAAGCTCGAGCTCGCCAAGTACTCTTGAGTCGGCCTTGGACGGACAGGAATTCGCCGGCACGATGCCCGTTACGGAGCGGCAGCGCTTCGATGAGGCCGCGCTCCATCGTTATCTGACTGCGCACATTCACGGCTTGCGGGGGCCGCTCACGGTCGAGCAGTTCCGCGGCGGCCAGTCGAATCCCACTTTTCTTCTCACCTCGGGCGATGGCACCCGTTATGTGCTGCGCCGCAAGCCCGCCGGACAGCTCCTGCCCTCGGCGCATGCGGTCGACCGGGAATTTCGCGTCACACAGGCGCTGCACGGGCAGGGCGTGCCGGTCGCGCAGCCGCTGCTCCTCTGTACGGATGAGTCGGTCATCGGCACGATGTTTTATGTGATGGGCTATGTGGGCGGCCGCAACTTCTGGGATCCGCGTCTTCCCGGAATGAGTCCTGCAGAGCGCGCCGCGATCTACGATGAGATGAACCGCGTGCTGGCGGCGCTGCACAGCCTCGACTTCGTGCGCCTAGGGTTAGCCGACTACGGCAAGCCCGGCAACTATTTCGCCCGTCAGATCGCCCGCTGGAGCAAGCAGTACCGCGCCTCGGAGACTCAGCCCATCGAAGCGATGGAGCGGCTGCTCGAATGGCTTCCCGCCAATATTCCCCCCGGTGACGAGACGGTGCTGGTGCACGGTGACTATCGGATCGACAACCTGATCTTCGCGCCCCTCGAGCCGCGCATGCTCGCGGTGGTCGACTGGGAGCTCTCGACGCTCGGGCATCCGCTGGCGGACCTCTCCTACCACGTCATGCTCTGGCGGGTCGGCGCCGGCGAGATCCCGGGACTCAAGGACGTCGGCCTCGGCGCTCTCGGCATCCCGTCGGAGGCGGAGTACATCGCCGCCTACTGCACGCGCACGGGGCGCGCACCGATCGAGCCGCGCGTGTGGGAGTTCTGCATGGCCTACAACCTCTTTCGTATCGCCTGCATCCGCCAGGGCATCATGCGGCGCGCCCTCGAAGGGACAGCCGCGAGCCGGCACGCCCATGAGGCCGGCGAGCGGGCGCGCGAGACCGCGGAGCTCGCCTGGCGACAGGTGCGAGAGCGCCTCGGCGGCTGACCTGCGCCTCAAGTCATTGATTCCCAAGTGCGCGGGGCAATTCCGGCATTGCAGCGCGGGGACCATTTCAGTATGCTTCGCGCCCCTTTTGATCCAAAGGGGCGCCGACGACGGCGCTTACTCCTTGCCGCACCGGCTCCAAGCCTTAAGTCCGGGCGGCTCAACCCATAGGGAGACTAAAGATGAGGCATTACGAAATCGTATTCCTGGTGCATCCCGATCAGAGCGAGCAGGTGCCCGCCATGATCGAGCGCTACAAGGGCATGATCGCCGCGGGCAGCGGCCGTGTGCACCGCCTGGAGGACTGGGGCCGGCGTCAGCTCGCCTACCCGCTCGCCAAGGTGCACAAGGCTCACTATGTCCTGATGAACATCGAGACGGACCAGAAGACGCTGGATGAGCTGACCGGAGCCTTCCGCTTCAGTGACGCGGTGCTGCGTCACCTGGTCGTGAGCATGGATGCCGCCGTGACCGAGGCCTCGCCGATGGCGAAGGCCGCGGATGAGGAGGGCGAGGGCGGCGGCAAGCGCCGCGAGCGCGTCCGCGAAGAGTCCCCGGTGAGCGCCGAGGACGATGAGAATTCCGCGGCGGACAGCGCCTGAATGGCGCACACCGCTCAGGTCAAAGCACAGTAAACTGCACCGAATTCGAGGATTCAGCCATGGCAATGTCCAGAGGACACGGTGGTGGTGGTGGCGGCGGCGGCAGCCGCTTCTCCCGCCGTAAGAAATTCTGCCGCTTCACCGCCGAAGGGGTGAAGTCGATCGATTACAAGGATCTCGCCACTCTCAAGGCGTACGTCACCGAGACGGGCAAGATCGTTCCGAGCCGCATCACGGGAACGAAGTCGTTCTACCAGCGGCAGCTCGCGGTAGCGATCAAGCGCGCGCGTTTCCTGGCGCTCCTGCCGTACACCGATCAGCACTGAGGACGCCTGCGATGCAAGTCATTCTTTTGCAGAAGGTTGCCAATCTCGGCAACATCGGCGATCGCGTCAAAGTGCGCTCCGGCTACGGGCGTAATTTCCTCCTGCCGCAGGGCAAGGCCACTCTGGCGACGCCCGAGAACGTCGCGCGCTTCGAGGCGCGCCGCGCGGAGCTCGAAGCCGCAGCCCGTGCCCAGCTCACCTCCGCCGGCGAGCGCGCCGAGGCCATGAAGGACTTCAAGCTCACGATTTCCGCCAAGGCCGGCACCGAAGGCAAGCTCTTTGGATCGATCGGCACCGCCGACATCGCCGAAGCCTGCAGCAAGGCGGGCTTTACGGTCGAGCGCAGCGAAGTGCGACTGCCGACCGGGCCGCTGCGCACGATCGGTGAGCACCTCGTCAGTCTGCACCTGCACGCCGACGTGGATGTCCCCCTCGCGGTAGCCATCGTCGCCGAAGAGTAGCCTCAGGCTCGCCGGTGGCCGGTTCCGCCAAAGCGCGTGATTCGGGCTCGGTCGCACTGATTGACGCGCCCACGCCGCCGCACTCGGTGGAGGCGGAGCAGGCGGTGATCGGCGGCCTGCTCATCAATCCGGGTGCCTGGGACCAGGTGGCGGACGTTGTGCGGCAGGAGGATTTTTATCGCCCCGACCACCAGCTTATTTTCGCCGCCATCGCTGCCGTTGCCGGTGAGGGCAAGCCTTGCGATGCCGTAACGGTCTCGGGCTGCCTCGAGCGCGCCGGGGAGCTGGATAAGGCAGGCGGCCTCGCCTACCTAAGCTCCGTCGCGCGCGATACCCCGACCGCCGCCAACGTGCGCGCCTACGCGCAGATCGTGCGCGAGCGCTCGCTGCTGCGGCAGCTGATCCAGGCCGGTACGCAGATCGCCGCCTCTGTATACAACAACGACGGCACTAGCGTTCGCGACCTGGTCGATCGCGCAGAGCAGCGCGTGTTCGAGATCGCCGATGGGTCGTTCCGCGGCCGCGAAGGTGCGCGCCCGGTGCGCGAGCTGCTGCCCCCGGTCATCGATCAGATCGACGCGTGGCATTCCAATCCAGACAAGCTTCGTGGCCTTGGGACCGGCTTCACCCAATTCGACAAGGTTACCGGCGGACTTCGCCCCGGCGACCTGGTGATCATTGCCGGCCGCCCCTCGATGGGGAAGACGACACTCGCCATCAACATGGCAGAGAATGCGGCAGTCGACCCCGACACGCGCGCCTCGGTCGCTGTGTTCAGCCTGGAAATGCCCTCTGAGCAGTTGATCACCCGCATGCTCTCGTCGATCGGCAGAGTGCCGCTCGCCAGCCTGCGCAGTGGGCGCATTTCGGATGAGGATTGGGTGCGCATAACAGGCGCAACCAGCCAGCTCTCGGAAGCGAAGATCTTCGTCGACGAGACGCCGGCGCTGAATCCCACTGAGCTGCGCGCCCGTGCCCGGCGCATCAAGCGCGAGCACGGCTTGAATCTCATCGTGGTCGACTACCTGCAGCTGATGCAGGTGCCTGGAACGCAGGAGAATCGCGCCACGGAGATCGGCGAGATTTCGCGAGGACTAAAGACGCTCGCAAAGGAACTACAGGTTCCCGTGATCGCGCTCTCGCAATTGAACCGCGCCGTGGAGCAGCGCGAGCACAAGAAACCGGTGATGTCAGACTTGAGAGAATCTGGATCAATTGAACAAGAGGCTGACATGATTCTCCTCATCTATCGTGAGGAGGTCTACGACAGGAACACGACCAAGAAGGGTGTCGCCGAGATCGATCTCGTCAAGCACCGCAACGGCGAGACCACTCACTTCCTCCTCACCTTCCAGGGGCAGTACACCCGCTTCGAAAACTACGCGCCCGACTCCTACGCGGAGGGCGTACTGCGGTGAGCCGGCTGATCCGGGCCGTCATCGAACCGCGAGCGCTGCGCGACAACCTCACCACCATCCGCGAGCGCGTGCGCCGCGCGCGCGTCATGGCAGTGGTGAAAGCCAACGCCTACGGTCATGGCCTGGTGCCGACCGCTCTCTCGCTCCCCGACGCCGATGCCTTCGCCGTCGCGCGCCTCGAGGAGGGCCTCGCGCTGCGTGCGGCGGGCATCACACAGCCCATCGTCCTGCTCGAAGGGATCTTCACGGCCGAGCAGCTGCTCGAGGCCGCGCGCCACGGCTTCGATCTCGTGGTTCACGATGCCCTGCAGGTCGAGCTTCTCGAGGAGATGACCGGCTCGCACCGCTTCGTGCTGTGGATCAAGATAGACACCGGCATGAACCGGCTCGGCTTTCCGCCGCAGGAGTTCGCGTCCGCTCTCGAGCGCGTGCAGCGCCTGCAGACCCCGCCGCTCGAGGTCCGCCTGCTGACGCACCTGGCGTGTGCCGATGAGCGCGATGACCGCATGACCCAGGAGCAGCTCGCGCGCTTTCGCGAGGCGACTCGCGGGCTCGACTACGCGGTCAGCATTGCCAACTCCGCCGGCATCTTCGGCAGCGCTACGGTCGCGGGCGACTGGGTGCGCCCGGGACTGGCGCTCTACGGAGCCTCGCCCTTCGCCGACAGCTCCGCCGCGCAGCTCGGACTCACCCCGGTGATGAGCCTCGAGTCCTCGGTCATTGCGGTACGCCGCGTGTCGACGGGCGAGACCGTCGGCTACGGTGCCGCGTGGCGGGCACCCCGCGATTCGCGCGTCGCGATCATCGCCGCCGGCTATGGTGACGGGCTGCCGCGCGGCCTCCCTGGCGGCACGCCGGTGCTGGTCGCCGGGATGCGCGCGCCGCTCGTCGGGCGGGTCTCCATGGACATGATCGCGGTGGACGTCACCGGGCATCCCGAGGTTCATGTGGGGACGGCCGCCGTGCTCTGGGGTCCGGGGCTTCCGGTGGAGGAGATCGCGCGCCATGCCGGGACGATCCCGTACGAGCTCCTCTGCAGCGTGAGCCAGCGGGTGCCGCTCGAGCTGCGCTGATGCTCATCGATCTGAGCCACCTCATCGAGGACGGGATGATTACCTATCCCGGCTTCCCCGCGCCCCACGTCTGCGATTACCTGAGTCGTGAGGACTCGTGCGGCCGCTACGCGGCCGGGACCACCTTCCAGATCGGTCGCATCGATCTCGTCGCCAATACCGGCACCTACCTCGACAGTCCTTTCCATCGCTTCGGCGACGGGCGCGATATCTCGCAGCTGACGCTCGAGGAGCTGTCAGACCTGCCCGCTGTCGTGGTGCACGCGGCCGGCCCGGGCGCGATCGATGCGGCGGCATTCGCCGGACTCGACGTGAGGGATAGGGCGGTGCTGGTGCATACCGGCTGGTCACGGCCTGGCGCACCGAGCGCTATGGCCAAGGTCATCCCTACCTGACCGCCGCAGCCGCCGAGTGGCTCAAGGGTCAGGGCGCGCGTCTGGTCGGAATCGACTCTCTGAATATCGACGGCACGTCGACCGGCGAGCGGCCGGTGCACACGACGCTGCTCGGTGCCGGGATCCCGATCGTCGAGCACCTCCGCGGGCTCGAACAGCTTC
>DATGJR010000185.1:0-49590 GCA_035295065.1 Steroidobacteraceae bacterium | reverse complement strand
ACGACATCCTGCCCGACATCAACGAGAACCTGGTCGTGGAGCTGTATTCGAAGTAAGTGAGATTTTCTCTTTGCGCCGGCGGCTAAGGCCGGCAAGGTGAGTGCAATGCAGGGTTCCGTAAGCGAGTTTCTCAGGCCCCGGGTGGTCAAGGTGCAGCCGCTGGCCCCGCGCCAGGCGCGCGTGGTGATCGAGCCGTTCGAGCGGGGCTTCGGCCACACGCTCGGCAACGCGCTGCGCCGCGTGCTGCTGTCGTCGATGCCGGGCAGCGCCATTACCGAGGTCGAGATCGACGGCGTGCTCCACGAGTACACCTCGATCGAGGGCGTGCAGGAGGACGTGGTCGACGTCCTGCTGAACCTGAAGTCGGTGGCGTTGAAGATGCACCAGCGCGAGAGCGCGGAGCTGCGCCTTCACAAGAAGGGTCCGGGTCCGGTGACCGCCGGCGACATCCAGGTCGATCACGACATCGAGGTCGTGAATCCCGAGCTGGTGATCGCCAATCTGACCAAGGCGGGCGAGCTCTCGATGACGCTGCGGGTCGAGCGCGGCCGCGGCTATCGTCCGGCGGTATCAAGGGTCGCTTTCGAGGAGCAGACGCGCCCCATCGGCCGCCTGCAGCTCGATGCCTCCTTCTCCCCGGTGCGGCGCGTCACCTACTCGGTCGATGCGGCGCGCGTCGAGCAGCGCACCGACCTCGACAAGCTGGTCATCGACATCGAGACCAACGGCACCATCGATGCGGAGGAGGCTATCCGCCGCGCCGGTGCGATCCTCAAGGACCAGCTGTCGGTATTCATCGACCTGCAGGGCGAGGAAGAGGCCGCCACCAAGGTGTCGGAGACCCAGTTCGATCCGATCCTGATGCGTCCCGTGGACGAGCTCGAGCTCACCGTACGGAGCGCGAACTGCCTCAAGGCCGAGAACATCCACTACATCGGCGATCTGGTGCAGCGGACCGAGGTCGAGCTGCTGCGCACCCCCAATCTCGGCAAGAAGTCGCTCACCGAGATCAAGGAAGTGCTGCAGAGCCATGGCCTGATGCTCGGCATGCGCCTCGACGGCTGGCCGCCCGCGGGCTTGAAGCACGAGGAAGGCCGCACCGAGGTCATCTGAAGTTGAAGTCCCTGCACACCGCGGCCGCGTGCCGCGGCAATGCAGGGGCAAATTGTTGAAGGCAGATTTTTTATGCGTCACCACCTCTCCGGCCGCCAGCTCTCGCGCAACAGCTCGCATCGCCATGCGCTGATGCGCAACATGTCCGTGTCGCTTCTGCGGCACGAGACCATCCGCACGACGTTGCCGAAGGCGAAGGAGCTGCGGCGCGTCGTCGAGCCGCTGATCACACTCGCCAAGAGCGATCGCGAGGCGAACCGGCGTCTGGCGTTTTCGCGCCTGCGCGACGCGGCGGTGGTCGAGAAGCTGTTCGCGGACCTGGGTCCGCGCTTCAAGGCGCGTCCCGGCGGCTACACCCGCATCCTGCGCATGCTCCCGCGGCCGGGCGACTCAGCGCCCATGGCGCTCATGCAGCTGGTCGAGGGCGCTCAGCCGGCCGTCGCCGAGCAGCCGGTGGAGGAGGGCAGGAAATCCTCCCGCCGCGCGAAGGCGAAGGCCGCACCCAAGGCTGAGCCGGCGGCCGAGTCCGCGGAAGAGCCGAAGAAGCGCACGCGCCGGAAGAAGGCCGCGGCCTGAAGGCGCCCGCTGCCTGAAGGAGGCCGCGGGATACCACCCCGGGGAGTATCTGTGGCGCTGCGCCGCGGCCTGCGGCGCGGGTTGCTTCCCCCAGCCGATTCGCTAGTCTGACAGGCGCAGCCGGCGGCACGACCGGCCTCGAGGGAGGGCCTGCCATGAGTCTCGCTTCGGAATTCAAAGAATTTGCCATGAAAGGCAGCGTCGTCGACCTCGCGGTCGGCGTCGTGATCGGCGCCGCCTTCGGCAAGATCGTCTCCTCGCTCGTCGGCGATGTGATCATGCCGGCTTTGTCGCCCATCCTCGGCAGCGTCAACTTCGCCGAGCTGTCGGTTCAAATCGCGACCAACGCCGCGGGGAAGCCCGTGCTGCTGAAATACGGCTCTTTCCTGCAGACGATCTTCGAGTTCGTGGTGATCGCCCTGTCGATCTTCATCGTCATCAAGGGCATCAATAAGCTCAAGCGACCGCCCCCTCCCGCAGCCAATGCCCCGCCTCCGCCGCCGACCAAGAGCGAGCTATTGTTGCAGGAGATAAGAGATATATTGGCAAGACGCCAATAATTGTCTCTTTAGTGAGTCAAATGCGAAGCTTCAGTTAAGGCCCCGCTACCGGGAGAGATCTCATGCTCTGCCGAACCACAGCCGTTCTGGTGCTGGCCCTCGCGGCGCCACAGGCCTTTGCCACTCCTCCCCAGGTCGTCGTGGGCCAGACCTACACCTGTCCCAACGGCCGGAGCATCAAGATCCTCGAGTGCTCCCCCGATGGCACCGTCTGCGACGTGCAGGCCTATAACGAGCAAGGTCAGCCGGTGGTGCGCGGCAAGAACACCCTCGCACAGCTTCAGGGTGCCATCGCGCAATGTCCGCCCCGGGGCGCCCCTCCCGCGGCCGCTGCGGCCGCACCTCCCGCAGGGCGGGCCGCGATTACGTCCGCGCCGCGCGCGGCCGGAGGTCCTCCGAAGCCCGGTCTAGCGAGCTGTGCGGGCAAGTTCGAGGGCCGCTACGCCTCGCAAGCCGGGACCGCGGGCATGCTGAGCATCCGCTTTCAGTCCGGCAAGGCGATCGTGCGCCAGCCCGACATGGTGATGAAGGACGGCAAACTGGCCTCAATGTCGAGCGAGCGCGAAGCGGATTGCTGGTACGGCGGCGGGAAGATCTATCTGCGCTGGCTGAACGGCGATAGCGATGAATTCCCGATCGACGTCAACGATGATGGCACGCTCGACACCCAGTACGGCGAGCTGAGGAAGAAGGGCGGCTAGCCCGGAGAGCTTCAGGCGTTCGCCGCCGCTACCGCCCGGAAAGCATCGCGCGTCAGGTTCTCACAGCCTGTGGCGGTCACCGCCAGGTCATCCTCGATGCGAATGCCGCCGAACCTGGCGAGCGCCCTGACACGCGTCCAGTTGATGCGGCGGCTCTGCGCCTCGTCGGCGCGTGCGGCTTCGAGCAGTTGCGGAATGAAATAGATCCCCGGCTCCATGGTGACGACGAAACCCGGCTCGAGCAGGCGGGTGAGGCGCAGGTAGGGATGGCCTTCGGGACGCGGAATTTCCCCGCCTTCCCTGTCGCGCATGAATCCCCCGACATCGTGGACCTCGAGGCCGAGCAGATGCCCGATGCCATGCGGGAGAAACACCCGGGTGACGCCTGCGGTCACGGCCTCCTCGGCGCTGCAGTGCACCAGCTCGGCTTCCCGCAGGAGTTTGCCCGTGAGCGTGTGCGCCTCGAGATGCACATCGCGCCAGTCGACTCCGGCGCGCACCCCCTTGCACAGCTGCTGTTGCAACTCATCCATGCGGCCGATGAGCGCGCGAAAATCAGGGTCTTCAAAGGAGTGCGTGCGGGTGATGTCGCTCGCGTAGCCGGCGAATTCAGCTCCCGCATCGATCAGGAGCGAGTGCCGCTCGCGCGGGGGTCCCTTCTCCAGCACCTGATAGTGCAGCACGGCGCCCCCCTCGTTGAGCGCGATGATGGGGTTGTAGGGCAGCTCCTGTTCGCGCAAGCCGCAGCCCTTGAGAAATTCGATCTCGATGTCGAACTCCGAGAGTCCGGCGCGAAAGGCCCGCTCCGCGGCCAGATGACCCCGGACGCCGAGCCGGTTGGCCGCGCGCAGGCACTCGAGCTCGTAAGGACTCTTGGCTGCGCGGTCGTAGTCGAGTCGCCGCATCAGTGGCCGGGGATTGACCGCCCCCACCCCCCAGGCTGCGACCTCCGGCGTCGCATCGCCGATGTAGGCGGTGTGCGAGAGATCCCGCGGCAACGCTGCGCGGGCGGCGGCGGCATCGGGCACCGGACAGATCTCGAAATGGCCGACCCAGTAGCCGCGCGGCAGGTCAGCGGGCTTGTACCAGTAGTCGGGCGGCTGGTGCAGCAGGAGCCTCGGTGCGGCTCCAGGGGCGAACCACACGAAGCAGTCAGGCACGTCGGAGAGCGGCACCCAGACCTTGAAGGGCGCATGTGCCTCGAAGGGGTAGGTGCGATCGTCCTCGAACACGCCGAGCGCTGAGCCGGAATGCACCAACAGGCTCGTGTAGCCGCAGGCCGAGAGTGCGCGGGCGGTGCGCTCGCACAGCGCCGCGAGGTGCGGCCCGAATGACTTGTCCAGTCCAATGGCCAGAGCCGGAGTGAGCTCGATATCCGCCATGCGCCTCTCCAGTGTCGTACCGGGCAGACAACGCCGTGTATCGGGGGCGGCAATAAGGGTTTTCCGCAGGCCCGCAGTTTCCAATCGTACCGGGACTTCTATAGAATTCATCTTCCCGCGGCCATCGATGAGGCCCGGAACGGCCGCGACGCGGCCGTGATCGTATCAACACAACTCTTGCTTCCTTTGGGGTAATGATGATGAACACCAAACTTGCTATTGGCGCGATCGTTGCGGCGCTGATGCTGACGGCCTGCGCGAAGCAGGAATCCGCAGGCACAGATCAGGCTGCCACTCCTCCTGCTCCGGCCGCAGCTCCGGCTGCTCCCGCCGCTCCCGCTGATCAGGCCGCTCCGGCTGCCGGCGGCACGGCTGCTCCGGCCGCTGGCGCGACTCCGCCG
Source organism: Steroidobacteraceae bacterium (assembly GCA_035295065.1). Taxonomy (GTDB): domain Bacteria; phylum Pseudomonadota; class Gammaproteobacteria; order Steroidobacterales; family Steroidobacteraceae; genus 13-2-20CM-66-19. The sequence goes on along the minus strand of DATGJR010000185.1, from coordinate 44,857 downwards.
GCTGAGGGCGCTGCCGCGGCACCTCCGGCCGAGAAGCCGAAGCAGTAAGTCTTCAGGGCTTACAGCTGAAACTGCGGCCCGGACGGATCGCATGCGCGAGCCGTCCGGGCCGCCTCATTTCCGGACCCCGCGATGACCGCCGCCACCGTGAGCGTGCGCGATGCGCGCTCCCAACCTGCCGATCGGCTCTGGATCCAGAGCGTCTACCGCGATTACCTCGATGACTTGAATCCCGGCACGGGGTTGTTTCCGGCGCTCGGGGAAATCGGGCATCGCGAGCCCGATCAGATCGCGCACTGGTTCGGTGACCCGAATACCTTCCCGCTGGTCATCCTCAAGGCCAACGAGCCGGTAGGGTTCGCGCGCGTGCTGCGCGTAAGTCCCGCGCCCGCACCGCGACCGCGGATCGACTATCGCATGGCGGAATTCTTCGTGACGCGAGCGCGTCGACGGCTCGGTGTCGGACGTACCGCGGTGGAGCTGATACTCAACCGCTTCGCCGGTCGCTGGGAGATCAGCGAGTACCTGCGCAACGACGATGCGGTGCGCTTCTGGCGGCGGGTGGTCGGGAGCTACACGACCGGCAAGTATCAGGAGCGAATCGTCAACGGCGAAGTGCACCAGGTGTTCGACTCCGGTGCACCGCCGCGTCAGGGCTAGATCCGCCGCCGCAGCCCGCGCAGCCCGTCGCGAGCTTCGCCAGGGTGCGGGACTTGAGCGCTGCGAGCCAGGGCGCAGTCAGAAAACGCGGCAGCACGCTGAGCGCCTCGAGGGCGCGCAGCCGGGCGCTGAGCGAGAGCAGCCGCCACACGCTGTACACAGTGCAGGCGATCACCGCCACCGCGACCAGCAGACTCTGCAGCAGCAGACTCATGCGGCCACGACTCCGGCCCCGAGGGCGAGCGCGATCCGGTAGGTGATGAAGGCACCGAGGTAGGCGAGGGCGAACAGATACGCCGCCATCGCCAGCGGGTAACGCCAGGAGTTCGTCTCCCGCTTCACCACGGCGAGCGTCGACAGGCACTGTGGCGCAAACACGTACCACGCAAGGAGCGAGAGCCCCGTCGCCAGGGTCCAGGTGTGGGTGAGGATCGGCGACAGGGAACCCGCGACATCGCTCGAGCCGGACATGGCGTACACGGTGCCGAGCGCGCTCACGGCCACCTCGCGCGCGGCGAGACCCGGCACCAGCGCGATCGAGATCTGCCAGTTGAAGCCGATGGGCGCGAACAGGTAACCGAGGCCGCGGCCGAGGAGCCCGGCGATGCTGTACTGGATCGCCGGTCCCGCCGCGCCGGCCGGTGGCGCCGGAAAGCTCGCGAGGAACCACAGCACCACCATGAGGGCGAGGATGATGGTGCCGACGCGGGTGAGAAAGATCCGGGTGCGCTCCCACAGGCCGAGCAGCAGATTGGAAAGATGCGGCCAGCGGTACTCGGGGAGCTCGAGCAGCAGCGGGCGGTAATCGCCGCGCATCATCGTGTGCTTGAGCACGAAGGCTACGGCGAGCGCGCTCGCAATGCCGGCGAGGTAAAGCGCAAATAGAACCAAGCCGCGAAGGTTCATCGGGCCGACGGCGCGCGGGGGGATGAACGCCCCGATCAGCAACGCGTACACCGGCAAGCGCGCCGAGCAGGTCATGAGCGGGGCGATCATGATGGTCGCGAGACGATCACGCGCGGAGGGAATGGTGCGGGTCGCCATGATTCCCGGGATCGCACACGCGAAGCTCGACAGCAGCGGAATGAAGGCGCGGCCCGAGAGCCCCACACGCCCCATGAGCCGATCGAGCATGAACGCCGCCCGCGGCAGATAGCCGGAGTCCTCGAGCGCGATGATGAAGAGGAACAGGATCAGGATCTGCGGCAGGAATACCAGCACGCTGCCGGCGCCCGCCACGACACCGTCGAGCAGCAGGCCGCGTAGCGGACCGGCGGGCAGCACCTGCGCGAGGTAAGCCGAGAGACCCTGGATGCCGGCGTTGATCAGATTCTGCGGCGCTTTGGCCCAGCTGAATACTGCCTGGAACATGAGGAACAGCACCAGGGCGAGGAGCAGGGGGCCTGCGACCGGGTTCAGCACCACCGTATCGAGACGCGCGAGCATCGCGGCGCGCGCCGGCACGTGATAGCCGATCTCGTCCAGCACGCGGCGCACTTCGCGCTGCATCGCCTCGATCTGCGGGGCGGTGGCAGGAGGGGGCGCCTGCGGGAGCGCGCGATTGCGCGCGGCATCCGCGAAACCATAGGCGTCGATCGCATCCACGAGCTCGCGCTCGCCGCCGGAGCGGACGGCGACCGTCGGCACCACCGGCACACCGAGTGCGTGCTCGAGAGCGGCCCGATCGAAGCGGTAGCCGCGGCTCGCTGCCACGTCGCTCATGTTGAGCGCGACGATCATCGGCACGCCGAGGTGCTTCAGCTCGAGCACCAGTCGCAGGTTGAGCCGCAGATTGGTGGCGTCCACCACGCACACCAGCAGATCCGGCGCGGGCTCGGCGGCGTGACGGCCCAGCACCACATCGCGCGCGATGGCCTCATCGAGAGTCGCGGGCTGCAGGCTGTAGGCGCCTGGAAGGTCGACCACCCGGTAGATGCGCCCGGTGCGCGGGCCCACCAGGCGCCCTTCCTTTCGCTCGACGGTGACGCCGGGATAGTTGGCAACCTTCTGGCGGCTGCCGGTCAGGCGATTGAAGAGGGCGGTTTTACCGCAGTTCGGTACGCCGATCAGCGAGAGGCTCAGCTGCGGCGCGGCGGTGGCCGCGGCCGCCGGGGCATTCATGCGCGCGCCAGTTCGACCTGCTGGCTCGAGCGATCATGAGATCCAGCGGTCGAGGCCTCAGGGCCGGGACGATCCACTTCAACCAGGACGCTCTCGGCCTCACGGCGGCGCAGTGCGAGCGTGGTATGACCGATGCGGACCACGAACGGGTCGCGGCCGGGGCGCGCCTCGGCGAGGATCTCGACGCGCTCGCCGCTCACGAAGCCGAACTCGAGGAGCCGACGCTCGAGGGCCGAAAGCGCGCGGGAGGAGGAGCCCACCCCCACCACCCGGCCGCGGGTGCCGGGTGCGAGCGCTGCCAGGCTCACAGAGCCCGACTCAACTGCGGCAGGAGTGACCACGGCGTCCATGAATGAGATTATGGATGAGAACCGTTCGCATTTGCAATCGCAAGTCAGTGATGGGCGTCACACAAATAAATCAAAGGGTTACGCGCAGTCAGGCCTTACAGAAAGATCAAGCTACCACCCTGCCGGGCGAGGGGCGATGCGTAGAGATCCTTACCTCTAGCGCTCGCCTACGGCGCGCCGAGCCTCGTCCCGGGCGAGCAGCGGGCGCAGATACGCACCCGTGTAGGAGCGCGGGGTCGCCGCGATCGTCTCAGGTGTTCCGCTCGCGATGATCTCGCCCCCGCCTTCGCCCCCCTCGGGGCCGAGGTCGATCACCCAGTCAGCCGTCTTGATGACATCGAGGTTGTGCTCGATGACCACCACGGTGTTGCCCTCATCGCGCAGGCGATGCAGCACCGTGAGCAGCTGCTGTACGTCGTGGAAATGCAGCCCCGTCGTCGGCTCATCGAGGATGTAGAGCGTGCGCCCCGTCGCCCGCTTGGCGAGCTCGCGCGAGAGCTTGACGCGCTGTGCCTCGCCTCCCGAGAGCGTCGTCGCGTTCTGGCCGAGCCGCACGTAGGCGAGCCCGACGTCGGCGAGGGTCTGGAGCTTTCCGGCCGCCGCGGGCACGTTCTGAAAAAAGCGCAGCGCCTCCTCCACGGTGAGCTCGAGCACCTCATGGATGTTCTTGCCGCGGTAGCGGATCTCGAGCGTCTCGCGGTTGTAGCGTCGTCCCTTGCACACGTCGCACGGCACATACACGTCCGGCAGAAAATGCATCTCCACGCGGATGACCCCGTCCCCCTGGCAGGCTTCGCACCGTCCGCCCTTGACGTTGAAGCTGAAGCGTCCCGCGTCGTAGCCGCGCGCGCGCGCCTCGGGTACCGAGGCAAACAGCTCCCGCAGCGGGGCGAAGAGTCCTGTGTAGGTGGCGGGGTTGGAGCGCGGTGTGCGGCCGATCGGACTCTGGTCGATATCGATGACGCGATCGATCTGCTCGAGTCCCTCGATACCATCGCACGGGGCGGCCTCGGTGCGGGCGCCGTTGAGACGCGCTATTGCGTGGCCGAACAGCGTATCGACGATGAGGGTGGACTTGCCCGAGCCGGACACGCCGGTCACGCAGGTCAGGAGCCCGAGCGGAATCTCCGCCGTGACATTGCGCAGGTTGTTGCCGCGCGCCCCGAGGATGCGGATCTGGCGATCGGGCGAGGGCCGGATGCGGAGCGAGGGCACTTCGATGCGACGCCGCCCCGAGAGGTACTGTCCCGTGATCGAAGCAGGGCTTGCCTCGATGTCGGCGGGTGAGCCCTCCGCCACCAGCTCCCCGCCGTGGGCGCCGGCGCCGGGACCCAGGTCGACCACATGATCGGCCTCGCGGATCGCCTCCTCATCGTGCTCCACCACGATCACGGTGTTGCCGAGGTCGCGCAGCTGCTTGAGCGTCGCGAGGAGGCGCCGGTTATCGCGCTGGTGCAGCCCGATCGATGGCTCATCGAGAATGTACATGACGCCGGTGAGACCCGAGCCCACCTGGCTCGCGAGGCGAATGCGCTGCGATTCTCCGCCCGAGAGAGTCTCGGCCCGGCGATCGAGGGTGAGGTACTCGAGACCGACGTCAGCGAGGAAGGCGAGCCGCTCGATCATGCCCTTGACGATCCGGGCCGCCACCTCGCCGCGCCAGCCGGGAAGATTCAGTCCGCGCAGGAACTCGAGCGCGCGGCCCACCGTGAGATGGGCCACTTCCGGGAGGCTCTTTTCCGCAACGAACACGAAGCGCGCAGCGCGATTCAGTCGCGTGCCTTGACAGTCGGGACAAGGCCGCAGACTCAGGTAGCGCGCCAGCTCCTCGCGCACCATCGGGGAAGTCGTCTCCCGGTAGCGCCGGGTGAGATTCGGCAGGATGCCCTCGAAGGGGTGACGGCGGCGTGACTTGCGGCCGCTCACCCCCTGCTCGGTGAATTCGATCGAGTCCGCACCGCTCCCATGGAGCAGCACGCGGCGCACCTCCTCGGGAAGGTCCGTCCATGGAGTCTCGATGTCGAAGCCGTAGTGTTTACTGAGCGCCTGGATCAGGTGGAAGTAGTGATCGTTGCGCCGATCCCAGCCGCGCACCGCGCCGCCGGCGAGCGACAGATGCGGATGCAGCACCACGCGCTGCGGATCGAAGAACTCCTCGACTCCGAGCCCATCGCACCCCGGGCAGGCACCGGCGGGATTGTTGAAGGAGAAGAGCTTCGGCTCCAGAGGCGGCACGCTGTAGCCGCACACGGGGCATGCATGGCGGCTCGAGAATATGAGCGGAGCGCGCTCGGGCTCGTCCAGAAAAATGAGCTGCGCGAGACCGGACGAAAGTCGCAGCGCGGTCTCGAAAGACTCCGCCAGGCGCTGCGCGGCATCGGGCCGAACCCGAAAGCGGTCGACCACCGCCTCGATGTCGTGCTTCTTCCTCGGGTCGAGCGAAGGCAACGCCTCGAGCTCGTGGAGCGATCCGTCGATGCGCACGCGCACGAAGCCCTGAGCCGTCAGGTCCTCGAGGAGCTCGCGGTGCTCGCCCTTGCGCTGCGCGACCACCGGTGCCAGCAGCGCCGCAGCCGTGCCCTCGGGGAGCTTAAGCACCTGATCCACCATCTGGCTCACCGTCTGCGCCGTGAGCTCGATGCCGTGATCGGGACAGCGCGGCGTCCCGGCGCGGGCGTAGAGCAGGCGCAGGTAGTCGTAGACCTCGGTCACGGTGCCGACGGTGGAGCGCGGGTTGTGGGAGCTCGCCTTCTGCTCGATGGCGATCGCAGGCGAGAGGCCCTCGATGCTGTCGACGTCGGGCTTGTCCATGGTCGCGAGGAACTGCCGGGCGTACGCCGAGAGCGACTCGACATAGCGGCGCTGACCTTCGGCGTACAGAGTGTCGAAGGTCAGCGAGGACTTGCCGGAGCCGGACAGGCCCGTGACCACGATCAACCGCTCGCGCGGCAGGTCGAGGCTCAGGTTCTTCAGGTTGTGAGTGCGCGCACCGCGCACGCGAATCTGCTGCATCGAACCAAAAAGTGTACGCCCCGGAGCCACTCAGACCAAAAATCCCGGATTACTGAAGGTTGAGGGTCGATTTGGGGCCGTCAGCGGGCGGCTCAAGGGTTCGCGCCGCCGCGCCCGCTCCACTAGAATGCGCCGTCTATGGCGTGCGCCGTCGGCGACCACGCCCAATCAGAGAATTTTCGAGGGCCTCACCATGGCGCGTGGAGTCAATAAAGTCATCCTGATCGGTAATCTGGGCGCGGACCCCGAGACGCGCGCCATGCCTTCCGGCACCACGGTCGCGAACCTGCGCCTGGCGACGAGCGAGAGCTGGCGCGACAAGCAGACCGGCGAGCAGCAGGAGCGCACCGAGTGGCATCGCGTTGCGCTCTTCGGCCGGCTCGCCGAGGTGGCCGGGGAATATCTGCGCAAGGGGTCGAAGGTCTATATCGAGGGGAGCCTGCGGACCCGCAAGTGGACCGACAAGCAGGGCAACGAGCGCTACTCGACCGAGATCGTCGGCAACGACATGCAGATGCTCGACGGCCGCGGTGGTCAGGCGGGCGGGGGGGCTTCAGCGGGCATGGCGGCGGGCGGTGGCCGCGAGCCGGTAGCGGAAGAGGCGGGCGGCAGTGCCGGCCGCAGCAGCGGCGGCAGCGGCGAGGAATTCGACGACGATATTCCTTTCTAGCGGCCCCCTGGATTCAATTGGCCCACGAACTCACGAGCCACGTGGGCGAAATACGTAGGCGCGAGATAGCTCGAAATTGACTACCAGGCCGCACAGCGAACCGGCCGCCACGGCGACTGCAGGCGCGGAAGCAAATATTGCAAACCGCCATACCAACGCAGAGTAGACGCCGAGGTTCACCAGACCACCGAGCGAGTTGGCCGCCACGAAGCTCAGCCATTCTGCCGTCAGCCCATGCGCGACGGCACACGTGCGGAACGTAATGTTCCGATTCAGTTGCCAGGTTACCGTCGCCGCGCACAGAAATGACACTACGCGACCGAGGTAGAATCCCGCGTGCGTGGTGTGCAGGAGCAGTAGCAGGATCCCGGCATCGACGAAGAAGCCGATGATGCCGACGGCGCCGAATTGGAAGAATTGTCTCAGGATCGATTCGCGCGAGCGCGCCAAGGTGGTTGCACCTCGTCAGCCGCTCCGCTGAACCGGATCGCAAGGCCGAGGTAGTGCAGGCGCTTGGCTTCGATGCGCCCGCGCGTGACCGTTTCGAGTATCAGGCCACAGACCAGGCTGAGAAAGGCAAGGAGCATGACTCCCGTACTGAGGACTGCCGTCGGCAGACGCGGCACGAGGCCGGTTTGCCAGTAGGTCCGGAGTACCGGAATGACCAGCGCAATCGAGATGACGCCAAGTATCAGTGCAACGACAGAGAAGAACTGAAGCGGTTTTTCTTCTTTGATGAGGGTCACGATCGCGCGCAAGATCCGCGCGCCATCCTGGTAAGTGCGCAGCTTGCTCTCGGATCCGGCGGGACGCTCCCGGTATGGGGTAGGAGTCTCCGCAATCGGCAGGCGTAATTGCAAGGCGTGAACCGTCATTTCGGTCTCGATCTCAAAACCTCCCGTAAGTGCCGGAAACGACTTTACGAAGCGGCGACTGAATACGCGATATCCCGACAACATGTCGGTCAGTCGACTGCCGAAAATCCGTGCTACCAGACCCGTCAGCACAGCATTACCCATGCGGTGGCCGCGCCGGTAGGCGAGTTGCGAGGATGCAATTCGAGAAGCATTCACCATGTCCAGGGAATTATTGAGCAGCAGCTGCACGAGCCGGGGTGCGCTGGCGGCATCGTAGGTGCCATCGCCGTCTACCAGCACGAACACGTCCGCCTCGATGTCGGCGAACATTCGGCGTACCACGTTGCCTTTTCCGCGCAACGGCTCGGCACGGACTACCGCACCTGCGGCCGCGGCTTCCTGAGCGGTGCGATCGGCGGAGTTGTTGTCATACACGAAGATGAGGGTGCCGGGGAGCGCGGCGCGAAAATCGCGTACCACCTGGCCGATCGTGGCTTCTTCGTTGTGACAGGGGATCAGTACTGCGATGACGGGGCTCATGCCACCGAATGTTCGCGCGGGGCAGTGATGAAGTCTGACAGAGAGGGGGGGCCGAACAGATCAGCCGTGCCCTGCAAGGGAGGGCACTCGTAGGTTTTGCACCCCTCAAGCTTGCGGTTGCGTCAGTTCATTCCCCTCTCAAGCTTGCGGTTGCGTCAGTTCGTATCCGCTCATCGCTGTGATAGAAAGCGCTTCCGTCCCAACTGCGAGTCCCGGCAGATCCAATGACGCCAGGTAACACACCTCCGGGCGGCGGAGAGAATCGGACCGCCCGTTGCTACGGACTGATTGCGATCTCCCTCCTGTATCTCGTCATGGCGAGCATTTTTGCCTCGACGAGCCTGGACATCGACGAATTCAGTTTCATACGCGAGCCGTATGAGGTGTTGGGTGGTGACTATACGGTCGCTTACCTCAAGCAGCACCGATTCGGCGAGGCGGCTTCGACGGCGCTGAAGTCGTACTACTTCTACTGGAAGTACCGGCCCTTGTTTTCACCTCTGATAGCGGCGAAAGACCAGAGGATGTTCGAACGCCAGGAACATGAGTTCGGCTATGTGGCGCCGGACCGGGTATCGAAAGACGACCCGCAGGCGCTCGCCCGATATAACAAGCGTTTGATAGTTCCCGAACCGGACCGTTTCTACAGTCATGGGGCCGGAAAGCCGCTGCTGAATGCGGTCGCCTCGATCCCCCAGTTGGCGCTGTTGAAGCTGCTGCTGCCGCCTGACACGACCCTGCTGAACTATCAGTACAAATACAACTACCATCCGCTATTCATCGTGACGCGGTTGGTTCAGCTTCTCGCGGGTCTTGCCACCGTACTCATCGTCTATTGGATTCTCGCGCGCGAATATGAGGGTTGGCGCGCGCTGGTGGGCGCGGCTTGCGTGGCGTTTTTCCCGGCTGCCATCGAATACTTTCCGAATCTACATCACGATTCGCTGCTGGCGCCGTTTCTCGTGCTGTCGGCTTATTTCTTCTTTGCCAGGCACTATAAGAAGGCAGGCCTCTTTTTCGGTCTGGCTTTGGCCACCAAGAACGTTGCGATCTTCATGTTGCCGGTATTCGCCGCGCAGATTCTCGCCACTCTGTGGGCGATGAGCTCCGTGTCAGCTCTCAAGTGGGAGAGCGTGCGGCCGGAACTCGCCGGCCTGCTCAAGGTGCTCGCCATCAGCTTTCTCGTGCTGCTGCCTTTTGCGAACCCCATATCCTATGCGAGCGAGATATTGACGCCGGTCACCCATCGCCAGTGGGACCACCGCGGCGAGAACGTGGAGCAGTTTACCCTGGCAGGTCGGACCGGATCCCAGGCGGATGGGGCGGTGACGGAACGTCCGGGCTTGCGCTTCACAAATCTGCTGCTGCATCTGGAGACCAGCGATTTCTTCTTCCTCGCGATTGCCGTGTGCCTGTTTTTTTCCAGGCCGCAGGACCCGTTCATGCGCATGTGCTTCATCTTTTTGCTGATGTCATTGCCCTATGGGCTCGTATTTGGCAACGGCTTGAACTATCGGGCCTTGCAATTCGTGCCATTTTTCGCGCTCCTGGCAGGTCGCTTCGCCCCGCGCCGGCTTGCGGTGGCTTTCGTCGGCTTGTTGTTGTTGGTAGACGTGATCTATTGCATCGACCCGATCACGGATAATGGCCTGCACACTCCGGTTAAACAGGTACGGATTTCACCTGGCTGAGGACTGTCTGAACGAGAGCCGCAACCCGATCGCGCAGCTAAGTCACTGATAACAATCATGTTGTCGTGAACCTAGCGCACGCCGGCATCCCGCCGTGCACCCCCCCTGTCCGACACCTTAGAATTCGAGCGCTACCCCGCACCATGCCCCGCCGCTACTTCATCAAGACCTTCGGCTGCCAGATGAACGAGTACGACTCCGCACGCATGGCGGACGTACTGCATGCCGCAGGAGACCTCGTCGCGACCGACGATCCGCACGAGGCGGACGTGCTTCTCATGAACACCTGCTCGGTGCGCGAGAAGGCGCAGGAGAAAGTCTTCTCGCTGCTCGGCGAGTGGCGCAGTCTCAAGCGCCTGCGGCCCGAAGTGATCATCGGTGTCGGAGGCTGCGTCGCCAGTCAGGAAGGGGAGACCATTACCGAACGCGCGCCGTTCGTCGATCTGGTGTTCGGGCCGCAGACCCTGCATCGGCTGCCGCAGATGATCGCCGAGCTCAGGCGCACCGGCCGCGCTCAGGTCGACGTCAGTTTCCCGGAAATCGAGAAATTCGACTCACTGCCCGCCCCCCGCGCCGAGGGGGCGCGCGCATACGTATCGGTCATGGAAGGCTGCAGCAAGTACTGCAGCTTCTGCATCGTTCCCTATACGCGCGGCGAGGAGGTCAGCCGCGGCTTCGACTCGGTGCTCGGTGAAGTGCGGGCGCTCGCCGCGCAGGGCGTCGGTGAAGTGACGCTCCTCGGGCAGAACGTCAATGCTTACCTCGGTCCGATGGCCGACGGCGCGCGCATCGACCTGGCGACTCTCATTCATCACGTGGCGCGCGTGCCGGGGATCGAGCGCATCCGTTTCACCACCTCGCACCCGCTCGAGTTCAACGACAGCCTCATCGAGGCGTTCGCGAGCGTGCCGAAGCTCGCGAATCACCTGCACCTCGCGGTGCAGAGTGGCTCGGACCGGGTGCTCGCGCTCATGAAGCGCGGCTATACCGCCCTCGAATTCAAGGACAAGGTGCGCCGGCTGCGCGCCGTGCGCCCGGACATCTCCATCTCCTCCGATTTCATCGTCGGTTTTCCCGGCGAGAGCGAGCGCGACTTCGCGGCCACTCTCGCGCTCGCGCGCGAGGTCGGCTTCGATCAATCCTTCAGCTTCCTCTACAGCCGCCGCCCCGGGACGCCCGCGGCAGCGCTCCCCGATGAGGTGCCGCACGAGGTGAAGCAGGAGCGGCTGGCGCGCCTGCAGGCGCAACTCGAGGCCCAGGCGCACGCCATCAGCGAGAGCATGATCGGCACGCGGCAGCGCGTGCTCATCGAGCGGCCGGCGAAGCGGAACGCTCGCGAGCTGGCCGGTCGCACCGCCAATAACCGCTGGGTGAACTTTGCCGGTCCCGCCACGCTCATCAATCGCTTCGCCGACGTCGTGGTGACAGCGGCGCTCGCGCACAGCCTGCGCGGGCGGCTCGCCGACGCCGCGCCGCTTGCGGCCTGCGGCTGAATGGCCGTGGCCGCCTCATCCCCGCAGGAGCAACGGGAATTCGATCTCGGCGGCGGCGATAACACGCGGCTCGCGAACCTGTGTGGGCCGCTCGATGAGAATCTGCGCCTGCTCGAGGAGCGGCTCGACGTGCGTATCCGCCGCCGCGGCGACACCTTTCGCGTGAGCGGCACGCAGGCGGCGAGCGCCGAAGAGACGCTGCGGGAGCTCTTCGAGCTCACCCGCACCGAGGAGGTGACCCCCGAGCGCGTGCACCTGGCGCTGCGCGACCGCGCGGCCGGTGAGCTGCCTGCCGAGGGCGACGCGCGCGAGCACGGAGTGCGCGTGCCACGCGGCGGCATCCGTGCCCGCGGCACCCACCAGCGGGAATATCTGGCGCACATCCGTGGGGGCGATCTCACCTTCGGCATTGGGCCCGCGGGCACCGGCAAGACGTACCTCGCCGTGGCGTGCGCCGTCGAGGCGCTGCAGGCCGACCGGGTGCGCCGCATCGTGCTGGTGCGGCCGGCGGTCGAGGCCGGCGAGCGGCTCGGCTTCCTGCCGGGTGATCTGACGCAGAAAGTCGATCCGTACCTGCGCCCCATGTACGACGCCCTCTACGAGATGATGGGCTTCGATCGCGTGGCGCGCTTCATCGAGCGCAACGTCATCGAGGTCGCACCGCTCGCCTTCATGCGCGGTCGCTCGCTGAATGACTCCTTCATCATTCTGGACGAGGCACAGAACACCACCATCGAGCAGATGAAGATGTTCCTGACCCGCATCGGGTTCGGCTCGCGGGCGGTGGTGACCGGCGATGTAACCCAGACCGATCTTCCGGCGGGCAAGCAATCGGGACTCTCGCACGTGGTCGCGGTGTTGCGCGACGTGCCGGGGGTGGCTTTCACCGTCTTCGATGCCAGGGACGTCGTGCGCCATCCGCTGGTACAGCGGATCGTGCAGGCCTATGAGTCCCACGGCGGCTCACCGTGAGCGGGCGGCGCCTGAAGGTGGAGCTGCAACGGCGCGTGCGTGCCTGGGCGCCGGCGCCCGCGCAGCTCGCGCGCTGGGCGCGCGCGGCGCTCGGCAGACGCGCGATGGGCTGCGAGCTCGGTGTGCGCGTGGTGGGACCGGCCGAGAGCCGCCGGCTGAACGCGCGTTACCGCGGGCGCGATGCACCGACCAACGTGCTGTCCTTTCCGCCCGCACCGCTCCCGGCGACGGGCACCGCCGTGACGCGGCCACTCGGTGACCTGGTGATCTGCCCGCGCGTGCTGCGCGGGGAGGCGCGGGCGAGGGCCTTGTCCCTCGAGGCGCATTGGGCGCACCTGGTGGTGCACGGGACGCTGCACCTCATCGGCTACGACCATGAGCGTGCCGCCGATGCACGGCGCATGGAGCGCCGCGAGATCTCAGTGCTGCGGGGCCTGGGGTTCTCGAATCCTTACCGGAGAGCTGTGAAGCCATGACCAAGGACCTCAACGCGACCGGTCGCTGGCTGAAGCGCCTCACTCAGGGACTCACAGCCGAGCCGCAGGACCGCCAGGAGCTGCTCACGATCCTGCGGGACGCCGGCGAGCGCGGCATCGTCGATTCGGACGCGCTGGGCATGATCGAGGGCGTGCTCGAGGTCTCCGACCTCAAGGTGCGCGACATCATGGTGCCGCGCGCCCAGATGGTGTTCGTACGCCGCCATGAGCGCGCAGCCAGCATCCTGCCGGTGGTGGTGGAGTCCGGCCACTCACGCTTTCCGGTGATGGACGAGGATCGCGACGACATCGTCGGGATCCTGCTCGCCAAGGACCTGCTGCGCCTCACCGCCGAGAAGCGCGAGCGTTTCGACATCCGCGAGTACATGCGCCCGGCGCTGTTCGTGCCGGAGTCGAAGCGACTGAACGTGCTGCTGCGCGAGTTTCGCCGCAACCGCAACCACATGGCGCTCGTGGTGGACGAGTACGGTGGGGTCTCGGGCCTGGTGACCATCGAGGACGTGGTCGAGCAGATCATCGGCGAGATCGACGATGAGTTCGACGTCGAGGACGAGCAGAACATCCGCCGCGACGCGGAGCGCCAGTTCACCGTGCGCGGGGTGACGCGCATCGCCGAATTCAATGAATATTTCGGGGCCCAGCTTTCCGAGGCCGAAGGCTTCGATACCGTGGCGGGACTCCTGATGAAGCAGCTCGGCCATCTGCCGCGCCGCGGCGAGAGCGCAACGATCGACGGCTTCGAGTTTCGCGTGCTGCGCGCCGACCGGCGCCGCATCGATGCGCTGCGCGTGGTGTCGCCCCACGACGTGCAGCCACCGGAAGAGCGCGCCGCGGGCGGCGCTCCCTAGCGCGCAGGATGAGTCCACCCGCAGCCCCCGCCGCCGCGCCTCCGGCGCGAGCCGCCCTCGTGCTCGCGCGCCCGCCTCAGCGCTGGCTGCGCTCGCTCCTGTCGCTCGCGGCCGGCGCCGCCCTCGCCACCGCCTTTGCGCCGCTGCAGCTGTGGCCGGTGGCGCTGATCGCGCCGGCGCTCCTCATGTGGCTGTGGCAGGACTGCACCCCGCGCGAGGCGGCCTGTCTCGGCTTTCTCTTCAACGCCGGCACCTTCGGCCTGGGCACCTGGTGGCTCCTCATCAGTCTGCCCATCGGCGGCGCACCCCTGTGGCTGGCGCTCCTCCTTTGGCTGTGCCTCACCGGCATCATGGGCCTCTATCAAGCCGCGCTCGGCTACGCCTGCGCGCGCTGGTTGCCGTGCACCGGTGGCTTGCGCTGGCTCGTGTGTCTACCGGCCGGCTGGCTTCTCATCGAATGGTGGCGCGGGTGGTTCCTGTCGGGCTTCTCCTGGCTATCGCTCGGTTACTCGCAGTCCGACACGCTTCTGGCGGGACTCGCGCCCGTCACCGGCGTCTACGGGCTGAGCGCCGCGCTGCTGCTTGGAAGCGGCGCACTGACGGCCCTGGCGCTCGGCAGCTGGCGGCTGCGGCTCGTGGCGGTGGCGGTGCTCACCGTGCCGTGGCTCGCGGGTGCGGCGCTCCATGGCAGGTCGTGGACCCAGCCTTCGGGGGCGCCGGTCTCGGTGGCGATCGCCCAGGGTGCGATCCCCCAGGACGAGAAGTGGCAGGATGCCAACCACGACACGACGCTCAATCTGTATCAGAGCCTCACGGAGCAGGCGCTCGGCACCGCGCTCATCGTCTGGCCCGAGTCGGCGCCCGCCGATACGGCCAACGACCTCGTGGCCTATCTGCAGCGGCTCTATGGAGAGGCGCACGCGCGCGGCTCGGCGCTGGTGATCGGGGTGCTGCGCGCGGAAGGGGGCGTTTCCGACAGCGATCCGGTGCGTTACTACAACTCGGTCCTGGCGCTCGATTCGGCGGTGAGCTGGTACGACAAGCATCACCTGGTGCCCTTCGCGGAATTCTTCCCGGTGCCGTCCTTCATCCGTTCATGGATGCGCCTCGCCAACCTTCCGTACTCCGACTTCACTCCCGGTGCCGCCTATCAGCCGCCGCTCCCGGCGGCGCACCTGTTGCTCGCCGCCACGGTGTGCTACGAGGACGCCTATGGCAGCTCGATGCTCGAGCCCCTGCGTCGGGGGGGCGCCGATGCGCTCGTGAACGTCACCAACGACGCGTGGTTCGGGCACTCCAGCGCGCGCTATCAGCACTTCCAGATCGCACGCATGCGGGCGCTGGAGGAAGGCCGTTACCTGATCCGGGCTGCCAACGACGGCGTCTCGGCGCTCATCGGGCCGCACGGCGAAGTCGTCGCCCGTGCTCCCGAATTTCGACCCGTCGTTCTGTTCGCGAGCCTCAGCCCGCTCTCAGGCCTGACGCCCTACGCCTACGTCGGAAACTGGCCGATAGTGACCCTGGCCCTTGTGGCGCTGGCATGCGGCCTGTGGGTGCGGAATGATAGGCTGTGGCGGCTCGCGAGGGCGCTCCTGACAGGGAAGAGAACGTGAAAGCCGAATCCAATGTCCGCACCCTGCGCAGGCTTCTCGCCGTGCTGGCGGTCGCGCTCGCGCTCGCCGCGTGCTCGCGCGACACCAGCGCGCAGGGAACGCATGCGGCGCCGGGCGCGCAGTCCGCACCGACCGCACTCACCCAGGCAAGTCTCGAGTCCAGCGCGAACGAATCGCTGGTGCGGGGGCTCCCCGACTTCACTCAGCTGGTGGAGCGGTACGGTCCCGCCGTGGTCAATGTCGAGGTACTCGAGAAGGTACCGCCGACGCAGGGCCTGCAGGGCCTGCCTCCGAACGACCCGTTCTATGACTTTTTCCGTCGCTTCGGCATTCCGGCGCCCGACCAGGGACCGCGCGGCAATGCGCCGCCCGTCAAGGGCGCGGGCTCGGGATTCATCGTCAGCCCCGATGGGTACATCCTCACGAACACTCACGTGGTGGCGGAAGCGGAGACCGTGACCGTGAGGCTCACCGACCGGCGCGAGTTCCAGGCCAAGGTGATCGGCGCCGATGAGCGCACCGACGTGGCGGTGATCAAGATCAGCGCCACGAATCTCCCCATCGTGAAGCTCGGAGACCCCGCGCGCATCAAGCCCGGCCAGTGGGTGCTCGCCATCGGCTCCCCATTCGGCTTCGAGAACACCGTGACCGCCGGCATCATCAGCGCCACTTCGCGCTCGCTGCCGAATGACAACTACGTGCCCTTCATCCAGACGGACGTGGCGGTGAACCCCGGAAACTCGGGGGGACCGCTGTTCAACATGGCCGGCGAGGTCATCGGCATCAATTCGCAGATCTTCAGCCGCACCGGCGGCTTCATGGGCCTCTCGTTCGCGATTCCGATCGACGTGGCGCGTAACGTCGAGGAGCAGCTGATCAAGACCGGCCGCGTGGTACGCGGGCGCATCGGCGTCACCATCCAGGATCTCAACGCGCAGCTCGCCGAGTCCTTCGGACTCGACCGCCCGCGCGGCGCACTGGTCTCCTCGGTGGAGAAGGATGGCCCGGCGGCACACGCCGGGATCCTCCCCGGGGACGTGATCCTCGGGGTGGCCGGCCATCCGATCGAGCACTACGGGGAGCTCTCGGGGGCGATCGCGGCGATGAAGCCGGGGAGCGATGCCCAACTGGCCGTGTGGCGCAATGGCAAGCAGATGTCGGTGAACGTGGCGGTGGCCGAGCTCCACGAGCAGCAGCAGATCACGGCCGGCCACGGTCGCTCATCGGGGGGCGCCGCTCCGAAGCCCGGCGCTTTCGGGCTCAGCGTACGACCGCTCACTCCCCAGGAAAAGGAGCAGGCGGGCACCCAGGGGAGCCTGGTGGTGGAGGAGGCGACGGGTCCGGCGGCGACCGCTGAAATCCAGCCCGGCGACATCATCCTCGGCGTCAACGGCAAGCGCGTACACAGCGCAGCGGAGCTCGAGGCCGCCGCCAGGAGCGCCGGCAAGAACGTCGCGCTCCTCATTCAGCGCGAGGATGCCCAGATCTTCGTGCCGCTGCGACTGCCGTAGCTATCATTTATTGGGCGAAAGTCGCCTGCGGCGCTTTCGCCAGACATCGCACTGATTCCCGGCGGCAAAAGGCGCGGCTTTTGCCGCCTGCGTCACTGAAATCCATGGCCGCCGCACCCGTAGTCTCCGCGGAAATCGCTTCCAGCGGCCTGCACCCATAAAATGACGATGATGCAAGAACACTACGATCCGGCGGCCGTCGAGCGCGCCGCGCAGGACCACTGGCGCGAGCGGCGCACCTTCGAGGTGCGCGAGGACCGCAGCCGGCCCAAGTACTACTGCCTGTCGATGCTGCCCTACCCCTCGGGCAAGCTCCACATGGGGCACGTGCGCAACTACACCATCGGCGACGTGCTTTCGCGCTACCTGCGCATGCAGGGCTACAACGTGCTGCAGCCCATGGGCTGGGATGCCTTTGGCCTGCCCGCCGAGAACGCCGCGATCAGCAACGCCGTGCCACCGGCGAAGTGGACGCGCGACAACATCGATCACATGCGATCGCAGCTGCAGTCGCTCGGCTTCGCCATCGACTGGCGGCGGGAGGTCGCTACCTGCGATCCCGCGTATTACCGCTGGAACCAGTGGCTGTTCCTGCGCATGCGCGAGCGCGGCCTCGCTTACCGCAAGTCCGGCGTCGTCAACTGGGATCCGGTCGATCAGACGGTGCTCGCCAACGAGCAGGTGATCGACGGCCGCGGCTGGCGCACCGGGGCGCCGGTGGAGAAGCGCGAGATCCCGATGTACTACCTGGCGATCACCCGCTATGCGCAGGAGCTCCTCGCCGCGCTCGATGAGCTGCCCGAGTGGCCCGAGCGGGTGCGGGTGATGCAGGCCAACTGGATAGGCCGCAGCGAGGGCTGCGATATCGCCTTTCCGTATGCGCCCGACACCGTGGGCGCCACCGGGGTGCAGGGTTCGCTCAGGGTGTTCACCACTCGCGCCGACACGCTTTTCGGTGTGACATTCATGGCGGTCGCGGCCGAGCATCCCGTGGCGATGGCCGCGGCGCGTCGCGATGCGAAGCTCGCAGCCTTCGTCGAAGAGTGCCGCCGCGGCACCGTCATCGAGGCCGAGCTCGCGACGCAGGAGAAGAAAGGCATGCCGACGGGGTTGCACGTGCTGCACCCCTTTACCGGCAAGCCGCTCGAGGTGTGGGTCGCGAACTACGTCGTCATGGCTTACGGCGAGGGCGCCGTGATGGGCGTGCCGGGCCACGATGAGCGCGACTTCGAGTTCGCGACGCGAAACGGACTGCCGATCGTGACTGTGGTGCGCTCGACCACCGGGGCATACGAGGAGGTGCGCGCTCCCTGGATAGCCGCCTACAGCGAGTACGGCATCACGGTGAATTCCGCGGAGTTTACCGGACTCGGATATGCCCAGGCCGTGGAGGCGATCGCCGCCGCGCTCGCCAAACGCGGCCTCGGCGCCAAGCGCGTGCAGTACCGCCTGCGCGACTGGGGCATCTCGCGCCAGCGTTACTGGGGCTGCCCGATCCCGGTGATCCACTGCGGCGCCTGCGGCGAGGTCGCGGTGCCGGATGAGCAGCTGCCGGTGGTGCTGCCCGAGGATCTGGTGCCCGACGGCAGCGGCAATCCGCTCGCCAGGTCGCCCGCCTTCTACGAGTGCCGCTGTCCGAAGTGCGGCGGGGCGGCGCGGCGCGAAACCGACACCATGGACACCTTTGTCGACTCGTCCTGGTATTTCATGCGCTACGCATGCCCCGACCAGGCGCGCGCCATGATCGATGAGCGCGTCGACTACTGGCTGCCGGTGGATCAGTACATCGGTGGGATCGAGCACGCGATCCTGCATCTGCTCTATGCGCGCTTCTGGAGCAAGGTGATGCGGGATCTGAAGCTCGTGCGCTTCGGCGAGCCGTTCACGCGGCTTCTCACCCAGGGCATGGTGCTGAATCACATCTTTTCATATCAGCCGCCGGGCGGGCGCAAGCGCTACTTCAACCCGGCTGACGTCGACACGGTGCGCGCGCCGGATGGCAGCACCTGCTACGAAGTCGCGACCCCCGATCTCGGCACCCTGGTCCTCGAGCATGAGGGCATCGGCAAGATGTCGAAGTCCGAGGGGAACGGTGTCGACCCCGAGGGTCTGATCGAGCGCTTCGGAGCCGACACGGCGCGGCTCTTCACCATGTACGCCTCGCCACCTGAGCAGACGCTCGAGTGGTCCGATGAAGGCGTGCAGGGCGCCGCGCGCTTCATCCGCCGGCTCTGGAGCACGGTGTACGAGCACGTCGCCGCAGGCGCGGCCCCGCCGCTTCAGTCCGGCGCTCTCGCGCCGGAGCAGCGCGAGCTGCGGCGCCAGGCGCACCAGGCGCTCGCCAAGGCGACCGATGACATCGGTCGCCGGCGGAATTTCAACACCGCAATCGCGGCGATGATGGAGCTGCTCAATTCGATCCGCGCCTCGAGCGATGCGAGCCCGCAGGGACGCGCGGTGCGCCAGGAAGCCCTCACGCTCGCAGTCCTGGTGCTTTCGCCGATCATCCCGCACGTCTGTCACACGCTGTGGGGGTGCCTCGGCCACCCCGGCCCGCTGGTCGATGAGCGCTGGCCGACGCCCGACCCGGTGGCGCTCGCGCAGGACACGCTCGCCCTGGTCGTGCAGGTGAACGGCAAGCTCCGCTCGCACATTACCGTGCCGGTGCAGGCCGATGAGGCCGCGGTGAGAGCCGCGGCGCTCGCCGACGAGCAGGTGCGCAGGTTCGTGGCCGAAAGGCCCGTGCGGCGAGTGATCGTGGTCCCCGGAAAGCTCGTCAACGTGGTGGTGTGATGGCCCGTGCCGCCGTCGGGGCTGTCACGCTCACCACCGCGGCCGCGTCGGCCGTGCTGCTGGCGGGGTGCGGCTTTCACCTCGAGGGGCACGCCGGTCTTCCCGCGGCGGTGAAGACCCCCTACCTTCAGGTTGAGGATCGCCAGAGCGACTTCGTACAGAGCCTCAGGCGCGCCCTGCTCATGAACGGCGCGGCGCTCGCCGAGCGCAAGGACCAGGCGAGCGCCGTGGTCAGCATCCTCAAGGACAATCTCAAGCAGCGGGTGTTGTCGGTCTCGAACCTCAACCAGCCGAATGAGTATGAGCTCACCTACACGGTGAGCTTCTCGGTCACCGCCGGGGAGAAGGAGCTGCTGCCGCCGCAGGAGATCTCCACCACCCGCACCTACAGCTTCGACTCACGCTCGCTGCTGGCCAAGGGACACGAAGCCGACATCCTGCGCGGTGCCATGGCGCACGACCTTGCCGACATGGTCATGCGACGCCTCGCGAGGCTGTGACTCAAGGTGGCGCAACCCCCGTCCGCCGGCGCGCCGCGCATCACTTCGACTCCGGCCTCGACGCTCACGGCGCTTCCCGAGCTCGGCCCCCCTGCAGTGCTGCTGCTGCGCAGTGTCGATCGCGTGAGCGTCGCGCTGCTGCTCGATCGCTTCGGGCTGGAGCTCATTCTCGTCGCGCACGGTGAGCAGATCCCCGGCTCCTACTGGGGTGACAGCGAAGCGGGCTTGAAGGATGGGCGCCTGTTTGCGCGCATCGACACGCCGGTGCATTCCATCCTGCACGAGGCGGCCCACTACCTCTGCATGAGTCCTGAGCGGCGCGCCGGGCTCGACACGGATGCCGGGGGCGATGACCTCGAGGAGTCGGCGGTGTGTTATCTGCAGGTGCTGCTCGCGGGCGAGCTGCCCGCGGTGGGACGTGCGCGGACGTTCGCCGACATGGATTCGTGGGGCTACAGCTTCCGGCTTGGGTCCTCCCGCGCATGGTTCGAAGGGGACGCCGCGGATGCGCGCGCCTGGCTCGAGCGGCATGGCGTGATCGATGCAGGCGGGCGCATCACCGGGGAGCTGCGCTCAGGCTGAGTCTTGCGCAGCGGTTCAGGTAGCGTGTCGCAGTTCGCGTTTTGCAGCGCCGGCGGCAGCCACCGGTTGGCTTTGGGGCTGAATGTCGCGCTACACTCTTCAGTCCTCATGAAGTCGATGATGTTGTAAAGAAGTGCGTCGTCCTTCGCTCGGCTGGCTGCTGTCGCTGCTGCTGGTGTTCGCCCAGCACGGCGCGGTGTTGCACGAGCTCTCCCACCTCGGTCAGGGCGAGCACGGCAGCGCTCCGGCGCTGCGCGCAGATGTGCAGCCCCTCGACAGCGCCTGCTCGACCTGCGCGGCGTTCGCGGTGGTCGCCAATCCGGCCTCGGGCACCGCCAACACCTTCGTCGCCTTCGCGGCCGTCGTTCTTCCCGTTCCCGCTCCCGCCAGCAGTTTCATCGGCGCCGACGCGCCGACTCCGCGTAATCGCGGTCCTCCGCAAGCCTGAAGCCAAGTTCGTAGTCGGTGAAGCCGACGCCCCGGATCGTGCGGGGCCGGCTCCAGTTTCTGGCTTGCTTGCGGAGTTAGCTCATGTTGCATTCCCGTTCCCGGGGCGGCCGTTTCGGCGCGCTCAGTTTTCCGGCTTTCCTGGCCCTTACCCTGACCCTGGCGCCGCCGCTGCGCGCCGCCGGGGAGGATTCCTCCCCTGCAACGTCCGCGGCAGCCGACGCCAACGCGCCCGCGAGCGCCGGCAGTGGGCTCGAGACTATCGTGGTCTCGGCGAAGCGCCTCAACGTGGCGCGCGAGGAGATCGAGACGCAGACCGGTGCCTCGACCTACAAGATCACGAGCGAGGCGATCGCCGCCACTCCCGGGGGCGAGAACGTGCAGATGAATCAGGTGCTGCTGCAGGCTCCCGGGGTGGTGCAGGACTCCTTCGGGCAACTGCATGTGCGCGGCGATCACAACGACCTGCAGTACCGGCTGAACGGCGTCATCCTGCCCGAGGGCATCAGCGTCTTCAGCCAGACTTTGAGTCCACGGCTGATCTCCTCGCTCAGCCTGATCACCGGCGCGCTGCCGGCCGAATACGGGCTGCGCACCGCCGGGATCGTCGACCTCAGCACCAACAGCGGGCTGCTGCAGCCGGGCGGCGCCGTATCGCTCTACGGTGGAAGCTTCGGCACCTTCGAGCCGGCCGTGGAGTACGGCGGCAGCTCCGGCAACCTGAGCTATTACGCCACGCTGGATTACAAGCAGGACAACGTCGGCATCGAGTCCCCGGACGGCAGCAGCAATCCGCTGCACGATCACAGCAAGCAGCTCCACGGCTTCGGCTACTTCGAGAACATCATCGATCAGGACAACCGTGTGTCGCTGATTCTCGGGACCTCGGATGATTCCTTCCAGATCCCCAACCAGAGGGGGTTGCAGCCCACACTCGGGCTCGACGTCGACGGCCAGACCGCCTTCCTCAGCGACGCTCTGAATGAGACTCAGCATGAGGCCGCACAGTACGCGATCGTGAGCTGGCAGCACGCGGCAGGGGCGCTCAACTGGCAGAGCTCGCTGTCGGCGCGCTATACGACGTTGCACTTCGCGCCCGATTGGCTCGGTGACCTGCTCTACAACGGTATTGGCCAGGATGCGTACAAGTCCGATACCGCCTTTGGCTGGCAGACCGACGGGTCCTACCACCTGAGCGACGCCCACACGGTGCGCGCGGGCTTCTACCTCCAGCACGACAACGCCAGGAGCAACACCACCTCCCAGGTCCTGCCGGTCGATCCGCTCACCGGCCTCCAGATCGCCAACGTGCCGCTCACCGTCATCGACAACGGCACGGAGACTCAGGAGCTGGAGAGCGTCTACCTGCAGGATGAGTGGAAGGTGTTGTCACCCCTCACGATCAACTACGGACTGCGCTTCGATCGCTACAGGGCCTACTCGAGCGGCAGCCAGCTGAGCCCGCGCGTGAACTTCGTCTGGCAGCTCGGCGAGGGCACCACGGTGCACGGCGGCTACTCGCGCTACTTCACGCCGCCGCCCTTCGAGCTCATCGGCTCCGAGACGCTCGCCAAGTTCCTCAACACGACCGCGCTGCCGCCCGGCTCGATCACCGCGGACACCTCCCCGGTCGCAGCGCGCGCCAACTACTACGACTTCGGCGTGCAGCAGAAGCTCCTCGACAGCAACCTGACGCTCGGCGCCGACAGCTTCTACGAGCAGGCGGTGAACCTGATCGACGAAGGTCAGTTCGGCGCGCCGATCATCCTCACGCCCTTCAACTACCGCTACGGACTGATCGGCGGAATCGAGTTCAGCGCCAACTACACGCTCAAGGATTTCTCCGCTTACGGCAACGTGTCCTTCCAGGCCGCGCACGGCAAGCAGTGGGAGTCCTCGCAGTTCAACTTCACGCCCGCCGACTTCGCCTACGTCTCGCAGAACTACATCCACCTCGACCACGAGGGACGGGTGGCGGCATCCGGCGGAGTGTCCTACCTGTGGATGGGGACGCGCTTCAGCGGCGACTTCATCTTCGGCACCGGGCTGCGCCAGAGCATCAACTACCCGAACGATGATCACGTGCCGAGCTATACGCAGGTCAATCTCGGGCTTAGCCACGCCTTCCAGGTGGGCGGCAAGGGCCCGCTGACCGCGCGCCTCGACCTCATCAACGCCTTCGACAAGGTGTACGAGATCCGCAGCGGCAGCGGCGTCGGGGTGTTTGCCCCGCAGTACGGGCCGCGGCGCGGGCTGTTCGCGGGGCTCGAGTACCAGTTCTAGAGAGGACCGCGTGCCTCCCGATGGTTGATAATGCGCTGGTGACCGCGCCAGCGACCCGATGAAGCTCAGCAGCGACTCGCTCGCCACGCACCTGCGTGACCGCCTGCTGCCGGTGTATCTCATCTCGGGCGATGAGCCGCTGCTTGCCGGCGAGGCGGCGGATGCGGTGCGCGCCAGGGCGCGCGCCGCCGGCTTTACCGAGCGCGAAGTGCACTTTCCCGAGCGCGCCGGCGATTGGGACGAGGTCCACGGCGCCGCGCTCAGCCGCTCGCTCTTTGGTACGCAGCGGCTGCTCGAGATCCGCATGAGCGGTCGGCCGGGCGCGGCCGGCAACGCGGCCCTGGTCGCGATGCTCGGGGCCGCCGACCCCGAGACGCTGTTCCTCATCGTGACACCGCGACTCGAGCGCGAGGCGCAGTCGGCCGACTGGGTGCGCGCCGTGGAGGCGCACGGCGCCTGGGTGCAGATCTGGCCGGTGGACGCCGGGCGCCTCGTTCCCTGGTTACGCGGCCGCGCCCGCCAGCTCGGACTTCACGCCGACGATGCGGCGCTCGAGCTCATCGCCGAGCGCACCGAGGGAAATCTTCTCGCCGCTCACCAGGAGCTCGGCAAGCTCGCGCTGCTCGCCGGCGGCTCCCCGGTGACGCCCGAGACCGTGCTCGCGAGCGTTGCCGACAGTGCGCGCTTCGATGTGTTCCAGCTCTCGGAGGCGGTGCTCAACGGATCGGCGGCGCGCGCGCTGCGCGTCCTCGCGGGCCTGCGCGGCGAAGGCACCGAGCCGACACTGGTGCTGTGGGCGCTCAGCAAAGCGCTGCACGATGCCTGGAACACGCTCGGCGAGGCGGGCGGGGCAGGGCGCCCGTGGGGCCGACAGGGTGCGGCGCTCGAGCAGGCCCGACGGCGCGCGCCCCACATGCCCTTCGCCGATCTCACCGTGCGTGCGGCGCGCGCCGATCGCATCATCAAGGGGCGCGGAATCGGCAATGCCTGGGACGAGCTGACGCTCCTCACCGCAGCGTTGTGCGGCTGAGGCGGACGGGAAAGCCATGCAGCCCATCGGTCTCTTCGGCGGCACCTTCGACCCGATCCACTGCGGGCATCTGCGCACCGCGTTCGAGCTGTGCCAGGAGCTCAAGCTCGCGGAGGTGCGCTTCCTCCCGACCGGCAACCCTCCGCACCGCGATCAGCTGTATGCGAGCGCCGAGCTGCGCCTCGAGATGGTGCGCGCGGCAATCGCCGACCAGCCGGGCTTCGTGGTCGATGATCGTGAAGTGCGCCGCTCAGGCTTTTCCTACTCCGTCGACACGCTCACGGAGCTGCGCCGCGAATATCCACAGCGTGCGCTGTGCCTCCTGCTCGGCATGGACGCTTTCCTCGGCCTGCCGACCTGGCACCGCTGGCGCGAGCTCCTCGGTCTCGCTCACATCGTGGTTGCGCATCGTCCGGGATGGAAAGCTCCGAGCAAGGGTCCGCTCGGGGAGGTGCTGGTCGATCACGGCACGGGCTCGATCCGCGAGTTGCACGAGCGGCCGGCGGGGTGCCTGCACGTGCGCGCCGTCACCCAGCTCGAGATCTCATCGACCGAGCTGCGCGCGCTCATCGTCTCGGGCCGCGATCCGCGTTATCTCGTACCGGATGCAGTCCGGCAGATCATCCTGGACACGAAGTGCTATGCTGCAAGGCAAGGTACCTGACGACCCGACGCCAGCTCAGGAGAACCCACACAAGCACATGACCACCCGTATACGCCCGCGCCAGGCTGCGGCGCGCGTCTCGTCCCTGCAGCAAGCGGTGACGACTGCGCTCGATGACATGAAAGCCGTGAATGTGAAGGTGCTGGATGTACGGGGAGTGACGGATATCGCCGACACGATGGTCATCGCGTCCGGCAACTCCGACCGTCACGTGCGCTCCATCGCCGAGCGGGTGGTCGAGAAGGCCAAGGCTCTGGGACTGCGGCCGCTCGGAACCGAGGGTGCCCGCGACGGGGAGTGGGTGCTGGTCGATCTGCAGGATCTCATCGTTCACGTCATGCTGCCGCGGGTCCGTGAGTTCTACGGCCTGGAGCGGCTCTGGGAAGGCGCCGAGGCCTCTCCCGTCGCAACCCCCACCCTGGCTCGCGCCGCCGCCCGCCGCCGTCACGCCGCCTCCTGACGGCCCGACCCACCCATGCAGGTGCGCCTGATCGCCGTGGGCTCGCGCGCTCCCGGCTGGGTGCGCACGGCGTGCGAAGATTACATAACACGTTTAGGCTCGCGGCTTAAGGTAGCGGTGACCGAGGTCGGCCTGAGCCCGCGCAGCGGCGGCGGCACCGCCGCGCGTGCCGTGGCGCGCGAGGGCGAGCGCGTGCTCGCAGCGCTGCGCCGCGAGGACTACCTGGTCGCGCTCGATGAGCGTGGCACTGAGTTCACGACGCGTGAGCTCGCCGCCTGGCTCAAGACGCGCATGGAGGAGGGTACGGATCTGGCATTCGTGATCGGCGGCCCGGACGGGCTTGCTCAAGAGGTGCTGGCACGCAGCCGCCTGCGCTGGTCGCTGTCGCGACTGACGCTGCCGCACGCGCTGGTGCGGGTCGTGCTCGCCGAGCAGTTGTATCGCGCCATGAGTCTGCTCGCCGGGCATCCCTACCACCGGGACTGAGCCGATGGCCGGCGCCGCACCTCTCGTGTGCCTCGCTTCCACCTCGCCGCGCCGCCGCGAGCTGCTCGCGCAGATCGGGGTCCCTCACCTCGTGAGGGCTGCGGATATCGACGAGGCCGTGCATGCGGGCGAGCGTCCCGAGGACTATGTGGTGCGCATGGCATGCGCCAAGGCACGGACGGTTCAAGCGCGCGGCACGCCGCTCCCGGTGCTGGCCGCGGACACGACCGTCGTCGTGGCCGGACTCATCTGCGGCAAGCCGCTCGACCGGGCCGACGCCGTCAGCATGCTCGGCCGGCTCGCGGGTCGCACCCATCAGGTGCTCACCGCGGTCGCGCTCGCATCCGCAGCCGGCATCGACTTTCGACTGAGCGCGAGCGATGTGCGCCTGCGCTCGATGAGCGCGCAGGAATGCGCCGCCTACTGGGAGACCGGCGAGCCGCACGACAAGGCCGGTGGCTATGCCATCCAGGGGCGCGGAGCGCTCTTCGTCGAGCACCTGAGCGGCAGCTACTCCGGGGTGATGGGGCTGCCGCTCTTTGAGACAGGGGAGCTGCTGGCCGCGGCCGGTGTGCCGGTTCTCCCGGTGGGAATGCCGGCGTGAGCACCGAGATCTGGGTGAACGTCGCTCCGCGCGAGACCCGCGCCGCGGTTCTCGAGAGCGGCATGCTGCAGGAGATCCACATCGAGCGTACCAGCCGCCGCGGGCTGGTGAGCAATCTGTACAAGGGGCGCGTTTCGCGTGTGCTGCCGGGGATGCAGGCCGCCTTCGTGGAGATCGGGCTCGAGCGCACCGCATTCCTCCATGCCGCGGACATCGCGCGCGCCGGGGGTGAGGAGACGCTCGCGGGCGCGATGCCGGCGGGACTGCCGCTCGAGGACATCCGCCATCTCCTCAACCCCGGCGATGACATCCTCGTGCAGGTCATCAAGGATCCGATCGGCACCAAGGGCGCGCGCCTCACGACCTTCGTCGCGCTCCCCTCGCGCTATCTGGTCTATCTGCCGCGCGGCCTCGGGGTCGGTGTCTCGGCGCGCATCGAGGATGAGGCCGAGCGCGCGCGCCTGAAGACGACGCTCACGACGCTGGTGGGCGACGACGGCGGCGGAGGCTATATCGTGCGCACCGCCGCCCAGGGCGTGAGCGCCGAACACCTGAGTGAGGACATGGCCTATCTGGCGCGTCTGTGGGATCACGTGCGCGCACGGGCGGCCGAGGTCGATGCCGGCTCGGTGGTGCACGAGGACCTCCCCCTCACCCTGCGGGTGCTGCGGGATGAGCTCTCGCGCGAGGTGAGTCGCGTGCTGGTCGACTCCGCGCGCGAGCACGCGGCGATGCAGGAGTTCGCCGCCGCCTTCGTGCCGGCGGCCGCGCCGCTCATCGAGCTGTACGCAGGCCCGCGCCCGATCTTCGATCTGAACGGCATCGAGGAGGAGATCGCGCGGGCGCTCGATCGCAAGGTGCCGCTGAAGTCGGGTGGCCATCTGGTGATCGACCAGACCGAGTCGATGACCACCATCGACGTCAACACGGGCGCCTACGTCGGCCACCGCAATCTCGAGGAGACGATCTTCCGCACCAATCTCGAGGCGGCCGTGACCATCGCACGGCAGCTGCGTCTGCGAAACCTGGGCGGCATCATCATCATCGATTTCATCGACATGCACGATGAGCCCCATCGCCGCGCGGTGCTCACCGCCCTCGAGCGTGCCCTGGCCGCAGATCGTGCCCAGACGCACATCGTGAGTCTCTCACCGCTGGGACTCGTCGAGATGACGCGCAAGCGCACGCGCGAGAGCCTGGAACACCTCCTGTGTGCGCCCTGTCCCAGCTGCGAGGGCCGCGGTTTCGTGCGCACTCCCGAAACCGTCTGCAACGAGATTTTTAGGGAAATTGTGCGACAGAGCCGGCAGTTCGCCAGCCGCGAGCTGTTGATACTGGCTCATCAGGACGTCGTGGATCGGCTTCTCGACGAGGAGTCCGCCACCCTCGCGGAGCTCGAGGGGCAGGTCGGCCGCCCGATCCGCCTTCAGGTCGAGGCACTCTACGGCGTGGATCAGTTCGACGTCGTACTCGTCTAGGACCTTTGCACCGTGACGCGCTCCTGCGCAGCCGACCGCCGGTTGTTCCTGCGGGTGATGCTGGTGACCCTCGCCGGTGCGGCACTGCTCGCCGCTGCCGCGATGCTCGCGTACGCCCTCGCCGCTTCGCGCGTGCCCGAGCAGCGCGCCGCGCTCGAGGAGTTGCTGCGGGCCGAGACAGGGCTCGAGGTGCGCTTCAGCGAGCTCGCACTGCGCTGGGGGTGGCGTGGCCCGGAGGCGGTGTTCCGCGGTGTGCAGCTCGGCGACCCCGGCGAAGCCCGCACGCTCCTCACCGCTCCCCGCCTCGTGGTGGGTGTCGACCTGTGGCACATGCTGCGCAGCGGCGCGCTGCAGATCGCCCGCATCACACTCGTCGACCCCGACATCGATCTCACGCCCTCGCCCGCCGCGCGCGCAGCGCGAGTGGCGCACGAGCCCGCGCTCGAGGGACCGAAGCAGATGCTGGCCCGCTGGCGCGGCGAGCGCCTCGACGTCGAGGGCGGCACGCTCCATACCGCGACCGCGGGTGCGCCACTCGTCATTGGCATCCGCCGCATGCAGCTGAGGCGCTCGGGGGCTGACTGGAGCGCGCAGGCGCTGCTCGTGCTGCCGCAGGCGCTCGGCTCGAGCGCCGAAGTGCTGGCTACTTTCCACGGCGATGTGGCGCAGCCTGCAGCGCTCAGAGGCACACTCAATCTGAGCGGCACGCGGCTGGAGTTCGCCGGCTGGCGAGCGCTCCTCGGCGCCGCGCCGGCGGCCGCTTATATGCCGCGCGCCGGCCGCGGCAATCTCGCCGCTCAAATCGAGCTCGCCCTGGGAGGCGTGGTGCGGGCCTCCGGCTCGGTGCGAGCCGAGGCACTCGAATGGCCGGCGGCGGAGGAAGCGGGGGCCGGCCTCGTGCTCGAGCGGCTGCACGCGGACTGGCGGCTGGCCCGCAGCGGTCCCCTGTGGCACCTCGCGGTGCAGCCCATCGAGACCGGCGCAGCCTCTAGCGCTGGCGCGAGCCTCTCGCTCGATGCGGCGGCGGATGGGAGCTGGGTGCGGGGCAGGGCGCAGGAGGCCCCGGTGATACTGCTCGCCGGTCTCGCCCGCAGCTTCGCGCCCGAGCTCACTCTCGCGGCCAGCGCACTGGAGGGTGTAGCGCGCGAGGCCACTTTCGACTGGAGCGCAGCTCGCGCCTCCAATGAGCGGCTGCTGACGACGGCCGAGCTTCACGACCTGACGCTCGCCCCGCCCGGCAGCCGCGTGCGCCTGGCTGGCCTTGCGGCCCGCATGAGAGGCGCAGGCTCACATATCTTCGCCGAGGTGCACTCGGAGGATGCGAGCCTCACCCTCGCCGATGATCCTGCCTTCGCGCTCGACTCGGTGGCGATGAGCGCGCGGCTCGAGCTCGATCACGGCGGGCACGGCTGGCGCGTCACCACTCCGCAGGTCGCGATTCGCATCCACGATGCGCGCCTCGCTCTGAGGGGCGCCCTCGCGGGGGAGGACTCGGGGAGAGAAGTGCGCATCGATGCGCGCGCCAGGGTGACGGGCGCGCCGGTCGAGCTGTTGCGCGCCCTGCTCGGCCCCCATGCCCTCGCGGCCCTCGGCCCCGGGGCGGCAGCGCTGATTGCCGGGCGCATCGACCATGGGGAGCTGGCTGCCCGCGGTCCCCTCGATCAGCCTCTGCCCTGGAGCGCTCCACGCGGAGAGTTTCGCGGCGCACTGGCCTTGAGCGGCGCGCGCGTGGCGGCCGGGCCGGATTGGCCCGAGCTGCACGACGTCAATGCGCGCATCGAGTGGGGCGGAACGCGCGTACGCGTCCGTGTGGGGCAGGCCCTGGCCGGGAGCTTCCGTGTCAGGTCGGCGAGTGGAGACTGGGATGCGCGTGACGCCGCTCTCACACGGCTCTCCGGCCGCATGAGCGCCGATGCTGAGCAGGCGCTCGCGTGGCTGCGCGATCACCCGCAGCTCGCGCCTGAGGCGGCCGCCTTCGCGATCATCGACCTGCGCGGTCCGGCGCTGATCAGCTTCGATGTGCACCGGGACGTGCGTTATACGACGCGAGTCACCGCGCTCCTCGATGGAGCGCAGCTGCGGCCCCTGGCGGGATTGCCGCCGATCGAGGGACTGCGCGGGACGCTCACCTTCAGCGACGGACGCCTGCAACGCTCCAGCATCAACGGACAGTGGCTGGGTGGCCCCATCGCCGCATCCGCGCAGGAGCTGTCCGAGCGCGGTGCCCAGGCTCTGATTGTCACGGGGAAGGGTCAGCTCGAGGTGCGCCAGGCGTTGCTCGCGGCTACCGGCACGCGCAGCGCGGACAGTCCGCTCGCCGGATCCGCCGAATGGAGCGCGGACCTGAAGCTCCAGCCGGCGGCAGACGGTCACGGAGTGAGCTGGCGGGCGCGCGTCGAATCGGGACTGGTGGGCGTGTCGAGTCGCCTGCCTGAGCCCCTCGGGAAGTCCGCGGGGTCGGCATTTGCGGCGCACCTGCAGTTGAGCGGCAGCGGGGATGACGGCGAGCTGCGACTGGCGCTGGGCGAGCGGCTGCGGGCGCTCGCGGCGCTGAAGCGACACGGCGATTTCTGGGAGATCGAGCGCGGCGCGCTCAACACCGCAGGGAGCGCCCCTGCCTTGCCCGCCGATCCGGTGTTGCGGATCGAGGGTGCGCTGAGCCGGCTCGACCTGCCCGTCTATGCGGGGTTGTGGCGGGCGCTCGCCGCGAATCCCGCCACGCCTGCCCTGAGCATCGAGCTCGCCGCAGGCGAGCTCGATATTGCGGGACGGAGCTTTCGCGACGTGCGGGTGGCGGCGGACTCGACCGCCGGCATCGACCGATTGCAGCTCGCATCCGCTGATCTCACCGGCACGGTGCGCTGGCCGGCGGCCGCGGATGCCGCGCATCCGGTCATCGCGCACCTCGCACGGCTGCAGGTGCCCGACCTGGGACTGGTAAGCGCGCTCGGTCCGGTGACCCTTCTCACGATCGATGACCTCAGATGGCGCGCACGCTCGCTCGGGACCTTCACGGCCAGCGTCAGCGCGCGCGCCGGCGCCCTCGATGTGGGCGATGCGCATCTCGCCGGGATGGCCGATGAGGCACAAGGCACGCTCCATTGCCGCGAGGCTCGCTGCCGCGCGACCTTCCAGCTCGACAGTCGCGACGCGCGGGCGACGCTCGCCCGCCTCGGTTTCCGCAGCGATGTTTCCGCGGCGCACGCGCGCTCGAGCGGCACTCTCGAATGGCCGCTGCGCGAGGGGGATGCGGAACTGAGTGATGCGAGCGGACTCCTACACATAGAGCTCGACGACGGCCTCACGCGCAACGTGGCGTTCTCCGATACCGCCCCCGACACACCGCTGGGACTTCTCGCGGTGCCCGGGCTGGTCGCGGGAATGGGACTGCCGGAGCTGCATTTCGCGCATCTCACCGCCGATTTCACGGTCGGCGAGGGCCAGGCCTTCACCTCGGACCTGCACCTGGATGGCGACACCGAGATCCTGATGCGCGGCCGCATCGGCCTCACCGCCCGGGATTACGACGCCCAGGTTTGGGTGCTGAAGGGCGAGGAACGGCTGCCGGCGGCGGTGCGCCGCCTGGGGGCGGGCCCCCGGGTGGCGGCGCTGTGGCTGTCGCTGCGCGAGCTCTTCAGCGGCAATGGCCGCGAGCGAGCCGCGCTGCGCTTGCGCGGTACCTGGAATGCCCCCATGGTAACGGAGCCATGAAAGTAGCCGCTCTGCAGATGACCTCGGGTCCCGACGTTGCGGCCAACCTGGCCCAGGCCGAGGCACTGCTCGAGGAGGCCGCGCAGCGCGGAGCGCGCCTCGCCGCGCTCCCGGAGAACTTCTCCTTCATGGGTCTCAAGGACGCCGACAAGCGTTCCGTGGCCGAGGCCGAGGGGAGCGGCGCCGTACAGGAATTCCTCGCCGCCACGGCGCGCAGGCTCCGGCTGTGGATCGTCGCCGGCACCATCCCGCTGCGCAGCGGGCCCGACGGACGCGTGGCGGCCGCCTCGCTCGTCTATGATGCGGATGGCGCCCGTGCGGCCCGCTACGACAAGATTCACCTCTTTGACGTCGATATTCCCGGACGCGTCGAGACCTACCGGGAATCGGCCAACGTCGCGCCCGGGAAGCGACCGGCGGTGCTCGATACGCCGGCGGGCCGGCTCGGACTTTCGGTGTGCTACGACGTCCGATTTCCGGAGCTATATCGACAGTTGAGCGCCGCGGGAGCGCAGCTGCTTTCCGTGCCGTCGGCCTTCACCGCGCCCACGGGGCGCGCGCACTGGGAGACGCTGCTGCGCGCACGGGCGATCGAGAATCTCTGCTACGTGATCGCACCGGCTCAGTCGGGGATACATCCGAGCGGACGAGAGACTTATGGAGACAGCATGATCGTCGACTACTGGGGTCGGATACTGCAGCGCGTCCCGCGGGGGCGCGGTTGCGCCATCGCCGAGGTCGACCTTGGCCGGCAAGACGGTGTGCGCGAGAGCTTTCCTGCGCTGCGTCACCGCACGTTGGACGCGGGGGCTTGAGCGGTGAGCACCGCAGCGCAGCCGCCCGTGACTGATCCCCTCAAGCTCGCGCGCGAGCTGATCCTGCGGCCGGGTGGGATCGACGACCGGCGCATCGACAAGGTGTTTGGCGATGTGCTCGCGCACTCGGTGGATTTCGCCGATCTCTATTTCCAGCTGGCGCATCAGGAGTCCTGGTCGCTCGAGGACGGCATCGTC
The DNA here is from genome assembly GCA_035295065.1 of Steroidobacteraceae bacterium. Taxonomy (GTDB): domain Bacteria; phylum Pseudomonadota; class Gammaproteobacteria; order Steroidobacterales; family Steroidobacteraceae; genus 13-2-20CM-66-19. The sequence continues at coordinate 11,971 of DATGJR010000185.1, read as the reverse complement.
AAGGACGGCAGCGCCAGCATCGAGCAGGGGGTCGGTGTGCGGGCGCTCGCCGGTGAGAAGACCGGTTTCGCCTACTCCGATGAGATCGTGCTGCCGGCGCTCGAGGAGGCCTCGCACGCGGCACGCGCGATCGCCTTGCAGGGCGGGGAACGGCGCGTCAGCGCCTGGCACGCATCGACGGGGCATCAGTTGTACCTGCCGGCGGATCCGGCAGCCGCGCTCGCCACCGCCGACAAGGTGGCATGGCTCGAGCGCGTCGACCGCGAGGCCCGCCGCCTCGATCCCCGCATCATCCACGTGAATGCGAGCCTGGTGGCGGTGCACGAGGTGGTGCTGATCGCCACGAGTGAGGGTGAGCTGGCCGCGGACGTCCGCCCGCTCGTGCGCTTCAACGTCTCGGTGCTGGTCGAGCAGAACGGCCGGCGCGAGCAGGGTTATGCGGGCGCCGGGGGGCGCTACTCGCTGGCCGAGCTCGTCGCGGGGGACAAGCCGCTCGAGCTCGCGCGCGAAGCGGTGCGCCAGGCGCTGGTGAATCTCGAGGCGGTGCCGGCACCGGCGGGCACCATGACCGTGGTCCTCGGTTCCGGCTGGCCCGGGATCCTGCTGCACGAGGCCATCGGTCACGGCCTCGAGGGCGACTTCAACCGCAAGGGGACCTCCGCATTCGCCAACCGCATCGGCGAGCGCGTGGCGGCCCCTGAATGCACCGTGGTGGATGACGGCACGCTGGCGCGCCGCCGTGGGTCGCTGAACATCGACGACGAGGGCACGGCGACGCAGTGCACCACGCTGATCGAGAACGGCGTGCTGCGCGGCTACATGCAGGATCGGCTGAATGCACGTCTCATGGGCGTTGCCTCGACCGGCAACGGCCGGCGCGAATCCTTCGCGCATACGACGCTCCCTCGCATGACCAACACCTATATGCGTCCGGGCCCGCACGATCCCGAGGAGATCATCCGCTCGGTGTCGCGCGGCATCTACGCGGTCAACTTCGGCGGGGGACAGGTGGACATCACCTCGGGAAAGTTCGTGTTCTCCGCGAGTGAGGCGTACCTCATCGAGAACGGCCGTGTCACCGCGCCGCTCAAGGGCGCAACACTGATCGGCAACGGTCCCGACGTGCTCACTCGCGTCACCATGGTGGGGAACGACCTGAAGCTCGATGAGGGCGTGGGCACCTGCGGCAAGGAAGGGCAGAGCGTGCCCGTCGGCGTCGGGCAGCCGACTCTGAAGATAGAGTCACTGACGGTCGGCGGCACGGCCTGAGGTTTGAGGCCGCAGTCTCGTTACAGCGACGTCGTCGTTTCCCTACAGAGAGACCGTATATGTCCGATAGTCGCGGACGGGCGATTGTCGGATGCTTCCTCGCACGGGCGGAGCAGGGTTGCCCCCGCGTGCGCAGGAATGCGCAGCCCGTGCCATCTCGACATAATCAGGAGCGACGGCTGGTCTGTGAAGTTACACACGCCAGGGGAGGCGCGGAGTCCGTAGCGTTGCACCGCGAAGTTGCCGAAGGAAGGACGACGACGATGCAAGCAGAGCCCACCCTGCACCTGGCCGATACTGCGACCCTGAAGCTCCCTCCGGAGCTTCTGGCGGAGCTGAAAAGCCAGGGCAAGAGAAAGACCGATTTCCACGTCGAGGGCTGGAAGCCTTCGCTCCTGGAGCGCCTCCTCGGAGTGTTTGGCCTGAAATAGCGGCCGCCCCGAAGCCACGGGCGGGCTTCAGTATCGCCGCCCGCCCGCTCAAGTTAGGATGGCGTTGCAATGGAGCGTCGCCATCTTTCCCGTCCGGTCTATGAAGGCCTGCCTTGGGCCTACATCGTCTTTGGGCTGGCGGCGCTCCTCATCAGCTACCTGCTGGCGGCTCACGGAGCCTTGAGCTTCACGCTCGGAGCCCTCGGGCTCGCCGCGCTCCTCTACGGGATCGTGGTTTTGCTGCGCCGCCGCGACTACCGGGAATTGCGCGCCCAGTACGGTAACCCCGACTCCATCACGGACGACGACTCGCGCACGCCCTGAAGGGCCTCCCGGACGGCACTCATCCGCTGCTGACCGGTCGCGTGCCCGTCGGTTGATCCTCGGCTGGCTCCTGCGCGGGCGGCGCGTGCACTTGTGGAGCTTCAGAGAGCACCGGCAGCTCAGGCATGGTGTCGGCGTGGATGGCGCGGCCGCGCGCCGTGCGCTCATCCACGTAGATCAGCTCGTGCTTGCCGATCAGCACCACGTCGCCGTCGTTGAGGTTGTGCCGGCGCACGCGCGCGGACTTCACGTAGATGCCGTTGGTGCTGTTCAGGTCCTCGATCACGCACGAATGAGCGGTGGTGATGACCTGGCAGTGGTGGCGACTGACGAAGCGGCTGTCGATGTGCACGTCATTGTCCGGAGTGCGACCGACGATCACGCGACCGACGCGCAGCGGAATCTCCTGCACGGTACGCCCCTCGGTTGCGACCAGCAGTCGCCCGACGATTCCGGCAGCTTCCGCGGCCGATGGGGCGCCTTCGCGAGGCTGCAGCGCCGCGGAGGCCGCCGCAGGAACGCCCGCCACCGGCCCGGCGGACTCGGTGGCGTGCGGCGCGTGCGCGGTCGCGGCTCCCGGGCGGGCGCGCCCGTGCTCCACCCAGCGCAGCTCCGCCACGGCGGTGGCGATGTCGCCCGGCCCCACCGTGTGAGCGTCGGCGGTAAAGGCCGCCATCATGGCCGTGTCGCACAGCGTATTGATGAGGCGCGGCACCCCGCCGGTGTAGCGGTAGATCTCGTGGAAGGTGTCGGGTGCGAATATCTCGCGGTCGCCGGCGCCGGCAACTTCGAGGCGATGCTGGATGTAGGCCCGCGTCTCGCTCTCCGACAGCGTCGACAGGTGAAAGCGCAGCCGCACGCGCTGTGCCAGCTGCTCGAGCTTCGGTGAGTTCAGGGTCTCGTTCAGCTCCGGCTGCCCGGCCAGAATGATGCGCAGTACCTTCTCCTTGGTGGTCTCCACCCCGGAGAGCAGCCGCACCTCCTCCAGCACTCGCGGCTCGAGGTTCTGCGCCTCATCGACGATCAGCAGGACCTTGCGTCCGGCGGCATGCTGCTCGATGAGGAAATTGTTGAGCGTCGTGAGCAGCTCCGCCTTGCGCATCTTGAAGGGCGAGAAGCCGAACTGCACCAGCACTGCCTGCAGGAAGTCGACGGACGTGACCTGTGTCTGGTTGACCTGGGCCACCACGACGTCGGTCGGGACCTCCTTGAGAAAGGACTCGATCAGCGTCGTCTTGCCGGAACCGATCTCGCCGGTGATCACCACGAAGCCGTCGGTGAACCAGACGGTCGACTCCATGTAGGCCTTGGCGCGGGCGTGTTGCTTCGACAGATAAAGGAATTCCGGGTCCGGGCTCAGCCGGAACGGCAATTCCTTTAACTTGAAGGCGTCCAGATACATGCGAGTGAAACTCGCCGGGAATGTTACGGGATGCGCACCGCGACGGCCAATTCCGCGGCCAGACGCCGTGCGCGCGCGTCGCGGCGCGCGGCGCTCGGCTCGACGACGGTGCAGTGACCGACCTTGCGCCCGGGGCGCGGCTGCTTGCCATAATCGTGAAGGTGCACGCCCGCGAGCGCCAGAAGCCGCGCACGCGGGGGAATACGTCCGATGAGGTTGATCATGGCGCTGTGGCCGAGCGCGCGCGTCGTGCCCAGCGGCAGGCCGAGGATCGCGCGCAGGTGATTCTCGAACTGCGAGGTCTGCGCCCCTTCGATGGTCCAGTGGCCGGAGTTGTGCACGCGCGGCGCCATCTCATTGGCGATGAGCTTATTCGTGTGCACGAAGAACTCGATGGCGAGCACGCCGCGATAGTCAAAGTGCGCCAGCACTCGCCGCAGGTACCCCGACGCCAGACGCTGCCAGCGCTCGGGGCCGAAGGGCGCGCGGGTCAGGCGCAGAATCCCGCCGCGGTGCACGTTGCCGCACAGTGGATAGATCGCCACCTCACCGCGCGCACCGCGGGCGCCGATCACGGATACCTCGCAATCGAACGGCACCCATTCCTCGTAGAGCAGGGGCACGGGCCCGAGCCGTGCGAATGCGCGCGCGGCGTCGCGGCGCGTGTGGATGAGCGCCTGACCCTTGCCGTCGTAGCCCAGGCGCCGTGTCTTGAGCACCCCGGGCAGCCCCACCGCGGCGAGCGCGCGCTCGAGATCCTTGCGCGAGTCGACCGTGCGCCAGCGGGTGGTCGGAATGCGAAGCTCCCCGAAGAGGCGCTTCTCGCTCAAGCGATCCTGGCCGCACTCGAGTGCCGCCACCGGCGGGGCGATTCGCGCGGCGTGTGCGCCACGCTCGAGTGCGCGCAGGCTCGCGCCCGGCACGTTCTCCCAGTCGAAGGTTACGACCTCGCAGCGGCGCGCCAGCTGGCGCAGGAGCGACCGATCGGTGAACGCGCCGTGCAGGAGTGGCGCCACCGCGCCCGCGGGCGCATCGCCCGAGGGATCGAGACACAGGAAATCCAGGCCCAGCGGGTAGCCTGCCAAAGCGAGCATGCGGCCGAGCTGGCCGGCGCCCACGATGCCGATGGTCATGGGCGCTTGGGTTGGCGCGGGTCGGGATTGCCGAGCACGCCCGCGGTCTGCTGCTCGCGGAACGTCTCGAGCGCGGCACGAATGGAGGCGTGCCGGTTGGCGAGGATGGCTGCGGCGCACAGTGCCGCATTGGTGGCTCCGGCGCTGCCGATGGCAAAGGTCGCAACCGGAACCCCGGCGGGCATCTGCACGATCGACAGGAGCGAGTCCATGCCGCCCAGGCTCTTTGACTGCACGGGCACTCCGAGGACGGGGAGGGTGGTCTTCGCCGCGGTCATTCCGGGCAGATGCGCGGCACCCCCGGCGCCGGCGATCAGCACTTCGAGCCCGCGCCCGCGCGCGCCCGCGGCGTATTCGAACAGCAGATCCGGCGTGCGGTGCGCGGAGACCACGCGCACCTCGTAAGGGACACCCAGCCGGTCGAGGGTCTCGGCGGCGGCCTGCATGGTCTCCCAGTCGGAGGAGGAGCCCATGATGATGCCGACGAGGGCTTGCATCAGGGCATTGTAGCGAACAATGCGCGCAGAGCGCGAAACAGCTCGCGGGATGCACCCCGCTGGATGCCGCGCGCCCGCTCGCTCTGTGCGGCATTTACGCGCTGCGCCCACTCGGTGGCGTCGATCCGGGGGTGTGCGCGTATGAGGTCGCTGAGCGCCTGGGCGCCTCCCGCGATCAGCCGCTCGCGCCACTCCTCCACGAGCCGGAAGCGCTCGGCTTCTGCCGCGCTGAGCGCGCCGCGCGCACGCAGCGCCGCGCGGATCGGTTCAACATCGATGCCGCGCATCAGCTTGCCGATGTACTGACGCTGGCGTGCTCCGGCTGCGCGACTGTTGATGGCGCGCGCGTTGCGCACCGCGGTGAGCAGCTCCTCGGGAAGCTCGAGCGCCGCAAGCTCCCCGTCCGGGAGTGCCACCAGCATCTCGCCCAGATCCTGGGCGGCGTGCGCCGCGCGCTTGCGCGCGCTCTTGCTGGGCGGCGCGGGCGCGCTTTCGGGCGGGTCGGGCTTGTATCGGGGGCGCACTGGTACAATTTACCGCACATGCAACCGACCTCCGAGCTCACCAGGGCCGGGCAGCTCTCTGACCTGGTCGCTTACGCGCTCGATGAGGCCCGCCGCCAGGGCGCCTCGCAGTGCGAAGCCGACGCCTCGGTGAGCCGCGGCCTCAACGTGACCGTGCGTCTCGGGGAGGTCGACACGGTCGAGTACCAGCGCGATCGGGGACTTGCCGTGACGGTGTATTTCGGCAAGCGCAAGGGCTCGGCGAGCACCGCCGATCTGGGCCGTGCCGCGGTGCTCGAGACCGTCACCAAGGCCTGCGCCATCGCCCGCTACACCGCCGAGGACCCCTACGCGGGACTCGTCGAGCCCGAGGCGCTGGCGCGCGACATACCCGATCTCGACCTCGATCACGCCTGGGAAATCACGCCCGAGCAGGCGATCGAGCTGGCGCGCGGGTGCGAAGCGGCGGGGCTCGCGGTCGATACGCGCATCAGCAACTCGGAGGGGGCGAGCGTCGGCACCCAGCGCCACACTGGCACGTACGGCAACTCGCTCGGCTTTCTCGCCGGCTATTCGGCCAGCAATCACTCGATCAGCTGCTCTCTCATCGCGGGAGAGGACGCGCAGATGCAACGCGACCACTGGTACAGCGTCGCGCGCGACCCCGCCGATCTCGAGGATGCCACGCGCATCGGCCGGCTGGCCGGCGAGCGTGCTCTGGCACGGCTCGGGGCACGCCGCCTGACAACCCGTAAGTGCCCGGTAGCCTTCGCACCCGACATGGCGCGCGGCCTGGTCGGCCATTTTCTCGGCGCCATTCGCGGCACCAGCCAGTACCGCAAAGCGTCCTTTCTCCTGGAAGCGGCCGGCTCGCAGGTGTTCCCCGAGTTCGTGCAGATGCAGGAGCGTCCGCACATCAGGAAGGGACTCGCCAGCAGCCCCTTCGACCAGGAGGGGGCCGCCACGCGAGATCGCGAGCTGGTGCGCAACGGCGTGCTCGACGGCTATGTGCTCGGCAGCTACTCGGCGCGCCGGCTGGGACTGAAGACCACGGGCAACGCCGGCGGCATTCACAACCTCATCGTGACCGCGAGCGACGGCGGGCTCGATTCGGCGGCGTTCCTGCGCCGGCTCGGCACCGGCTTGCTCGTCACCGAGCTCATGGGCCAGGGCGTGAACGCGGTCACCGGCGACTATTCGCGCGGGGCGAGCGGCTTCTGGGTCGAGGAGGGTGCGATCCGGTATCCGGTGCACGAAGTGACCATCGCCGGGAATCTGAAGCAGATGTATCGCGACATCGCCGCACTCGGCGCCGACGTCGATGTCCGCGGCGCCGTGCGGGCTCCCTCGGTGCTCGTCAGCGAGATGACGATTGCCGGTGAGTGAGCTGCAGCGCCGGCCGTGGCGCTTCCTCGACCAGATCGCGCAGGGTGAGCTCGCCACAGCGGCTGCGGCGCGCTTCCTCGAGGCCGGCGAGCAGCCGGTCGACCGGCGGTATGGGGAGATTGCGCGGCGCAAGATGTCCGCTGCGCTCGCTGCGAGCGAGCTCCAGGATCTCGTACACGCGGATATGCCCCATGTCGCGCCCCGGAACCAGCTGATCGTCATCGCTCACGATGAGCAGTCCCGCCCGCTCGAGCAGCGCGGCCATGTGCGCCACGGCGATGGCTGGAAGTCCCAGCTCGCTCGCGAGGCGGTTCGCGGTCCAGCGGGTGCCGCCCACGAGGTGGGCGCGGCCGACGAGATACATGAGCCGCAACGCGAGCTCCTCGAGCTCCCCCGCCGAGAGTCGCAGGTGCTGCAGCCCGAGACGCAGGTACGCGGGGTTCTGCACGTAGAAGGAGAGCTGGGCTCCGGCGAGCAGGATCAGCCAGCCGAAATAGGTCCACAGGAGCGCGGCCACCACGAAAGCGAAGCCGGCGTACACAATGGTGAGGCGCGAGGAGTACACGACCAGGGCCGTGAACACCTTGCCGACCGCCGCCCAGAGGATCCCCCCCACCAGGGCACCAATGAGCGCCGCGCGCCACTGCACGCGCGTGTTGGGAACCATCATGTAAAGCGCCGTGAAGAAGGCGCTCACGACCGCGTAGGGGGCGAGGGCGATCCCGGCGGCGCGCAGCCACTGCAGCACCGGGAGGCGCACCACCTCCTGCACCGGGCCGCTGGAGAGTGCGTGCTGAGTGAGTCCGATGAAGGCCACGAGCAGCACCGGTCCCGCCACGAGGAGCGTGGAGTACTCCGCCACGCGGCGGGCGAAGCTGCGCGCCTGCTCGACATGCCAGAGGTAGTTGAAACTGTCCTCGACCTTCTTGATGGTGCCGATCAGTGTCCAGGCAAGCAGCGCGAGCCCCACCGATCCGACCACACCGCTGCTCACGTGGTTGGCGAACTGCACCACGCGGGTGGTGAGGTCGGTGGCCGCGGGCTCCCCCACCGGGGCGAAGAACTGGTACACGAGCGGCACCAGATCGCGATGGCCGCCGAAGACCTTGAGAATCGCGAAGCTGAAAGCGAGCAGCGGGATGAGCGACAGGAGCGTGGTGTACACCAGACTCATGGCCCGCAGGTTGATCTGACCGCGCGAGAGGTCGCGGATCACCGCATAGGGGTACTGCAGGACGCGCAACGCCCCGCCCGGGAGACCCGCCCGCTGCGAGGCCGGTCCGAAGAAGCACCAGTCGAGAAAGCCCCAGAATCGCATCCACATCCTCTTAGGATACCGTGATGCCCGCGAATCCCGGATATCCGCAGCGCATCGTCTGTCTCACCGAAGAGACGACCGAGACGCTCTATCTTCTGGGTGAGGACTGGCGGATCGTCGGAATATCCGGCTTCACCGTGCGCCCGCCGCGCGCCCGGCGCGAGAAGCCCCGGGTGTCGGCCTTCACCAGCGCACGCATCCCGCGCATCCTCGAGCTCGGCCCGGACCTGGTGCTCGGCTTCTCCGATCTGCAGGCCGACATCGCGGCCGAGCTCATTCGCGCCGGGCTCAATGTGCACGTATTCAACCAGCGCAGCATCAATGACATTCTCTCGATGATCCGCACACTCGGGGGCATGATCGGAGCGGAGGCCAGGACGGCAGCGCTCGTGGCGCAGCTCGAGGCCGGGCTCAGCGCGGTGCGTGCCCGCGCTGCGGCGCTCCCGCGGCGCCCGCGCGTGTACTTCGAGGAGTGGGATGAGCCTCTGATCTCAGGGATCGGCTGGGTGGCGGAGCTCATCGGTCTCGCCGGCGGCGAGGAGTGTTTCCCGGAGCTCGCGGGCAAGTCCCTCGGCCGCGAGCGCATCATCGCCGACCCGCTCGAAGTGGTGCGCCGCGCCCCCGACATCGTGCTCGGCTCCTGGTGCGGCAAGAAGTTTCAGCCGGCGGAGGTGGCCACTCGGGCGGGTTGGGAGGCGATTCCCGCCGTGCGCACCGGGTTCGTGCGCGAGATCAAGTCGGCGATCATCCTGCAGCCGGGGCCCGCCGCGCTCACCGACGGCGTACATGCGATTGAAGCCGTGATCGGAGAATGGGCGGCTAATGCATGTTGCGTCGCGCCCGGATCAGCTCGTACGCCTCGATGATCTGCTGGGTGCGCTGCTTGGCATGGCCGATCATCGATTCCGGCAGGCCGTTGGCCTTGAGCTTGTCCGGATGGTGCCGGTTCAACTGACGGCGATAGGCTTTGACGATCTCGGCATCGCCCGCCTCAGGGGCAATCTCGAGCACGGCGTAGGCCTGCCGGAGCGTCTCGGCCGCGGCTGCCGCGCCGGCAGCCCCCGCGGCGCCGTGGCGGCGAAAGCCGCCGCTCTGGATGCGCAGCACCGCCTCGATGTGCGCGAGCTCGAGGCTCGAGACCCGCAGCGCAGCTGCGATGCGGCCCATGAGCGGGCGCACCGGTCCTTCGATGTCGTTGCCGGCGAGCGCTGCGCGCACCTGGATCTCGAGGAAGATTCGCAGAATGTCGGGGCGTCCGACGCACGCCTGGCGCAGCCGCCCAAGCTCGCCGGTCAGGTCGAAGCCCGGCTGCTTGCCCTGGCCGAATAGCTCGATGGCCTCACGTACCTGCAGCGCTTCCAGCCGCAGGTCGCTCATCACCCCGCGAGCGGCCGCGATCTCGCGCTCCGACACGCGGCCGTCCGCTTTGGCGAGATAGCCCATCACCCGGAAGGTGGCACGGAAGAAGCGCTCGCCGATCGCGGCGACGTCGGGGGGCGGCGATCCGGGCACTTCCTCCTCTTGCTGCTGCGTCAGGTCGAACTGATGGCCGAGCAGCACGCCGATGGCGACCCCGACGGGACCGAAGGGGAGGCCGATCAAGCCGCCGGCCAGCTTGCCGATCCATTTCATGCCCTGCGTCATGTCAACGTATAGTAGCAAGCGCATGCCGGGCCCCCTGGTCTACCGCACCCACCTCGCTGGCTTCGAGCGCCTCCATGAAGGGAAGGTGCGCGACATCTACGCAGTCGATGCTGACACGCTCCTCATCGTGACCACCGACCGCCTGTCGGCATTCGACGTGGTGCTTCCGGATCCGATCCCGGACAAGGGACGGGTGCTGAACTCGATCTCGAATTTCTGGTTCGCGAAGCTCAGGCATCTGGTGCCGAACCATCTCACCGGACGCTCGCTCGAGAGCGTGGTGCGCGATGCAGCCGAGCGCGCGCTGCTGGAAGGTCGCGCCGTGATCGTGCGGCGCCTCGAGGCCTTGCCGATCGAGGCGGTGGTGCGCGGCTATCTGATCGGCTCGGGTTGGAAGGATTACCAGGCGAGCGGGGCCTTGTGTGGCATCGCGCTGCCGAAGGGCCTGCCGCTCGCCGGGCAGCTGCCGCAACCCATTTTCACCCCCGCCACCAAGGCGGAACGGGGCGCGCACGATGAGAACATCAGCTTCGACACGATGGCGCAGCGGCTCGGGCCGGCGCTCGCCGCGCAAGTGCGCGACACGGCGCTCGCCCTCTATGACTTCGCGGCGGCGCACGCGCGTGCGCGCGGCATCATCATCGCGGACACCAAGTTCGAATTCGGCGTGGATGCGGCGGGCAGGCTCACGCTGATCGACGAGGTGCTCACGCCCGATTCCTCGCGCTTCTGGCCGGCCGATACCTACCGCCCGGGCTCGAGTCCCGCGAGCTTCGACAAGCAGTTCGTGCGCGACTATCTCGAGACGCTCGACTGGGACAAGCGCGCTCCCGGACCCAAGCTTCCGCCGGAGGTGATCGCGCGTACCAGCGCCAAGTACCGCGAGGCGCTCGAGCGGCTCACTGCGCCATGAGGAGGTAGACTGACCATCATGACGCCCGCGTGGATCGCCCCTTCGATTCTTTCCGCCGATTTCGCCCGCCTCGGCGCCGAGGTCGAGGCGGTGCTCGAGGCCGGCGCCGATCTGATCCACTTCGACGTCATGGACAATCACTACGTGCCCAACCTCACCATCGGGCCGTTGGTGTGCAAGGCGTTGCGCAAGGCGGGTGTCGCCGCACCCATCGACGTGCATCTGATGGTGAGGCCGGTGGATCGCATCGTGCCGGACTTCGCCGCTGCCGGTGCCACCTTCATCACCTTCCACCCGGAGGCGACCGAGCACGTGGATCGGACGATCGCGCTGATTCGCGAGCACGGTTGTCGGCCGGGACTGGTTTTCAACCCCGCCACTCCGCTCGACTATCTCGACTACACCCTCGAGCTCCTCGACATGGTTCTCATCATGTCGGTGAACCCGGGCTTTGGCGGCCAGGAGTTCATCCCGACGAGTCTGCGCAAGCTCGCTGACGCACGCGCGCGCATCGACGCCTCGGGCAGGCAGGTGCGTCTCGAGGTCGACGGGGGCATCAAGACGGACAACATTGCCGCCGCTGCCGCGGCGGGTGCCGACACCTTCGTGGCGGGGTCAGCGATCTTCGGCAGCCGCGACTACACGGCAACGATCCGGGAGATGCGCCGGCAGATCGCCGATGTGACGCCGCGCTCATCGCGGGCTTCGGCCCCGATCCCGGTTCGCGGCCGCGCGCGCCGGGCGCGCTAGCCGCTACTCCTCCTCGTCCTCGTCCTCGTCGTCATCATCATCGTCGTCCGTGGCCATCTGCCCGGCGACGGCGGGCTTGGCGCCGGTCGCAGGCTTGGCCGGTACCATGACGGGACGCGTCTTCATCTTCGGGCGTGCGTTGAACACCACGATGGTCTTGCCGGTGGCGCGCAGCAGTCCCTGTTCCTCGAGCACCTTGAGCACGCGGCCGGCCATCTCGCGCGAGCAGCCGACCAGGCGTGACAGCTCCTGGCGGCTCACCTTGATCTGCATGCCCTCCGGATGGGTCATGGCGTCCGGCTCACCGCACAGATCCATGATGGCGTGCGCGACCCGTCCGGTGACGTCGACGAACGCCAGATCGCCCAATTTGCGGTTGGTGCGGTCGAGGCGCGTGGCCA
>DATGJR010000184.1:0-37637 GCA_035295065.1 Steroidobacteraceae bacterium | reverse complement strand
AAGATCCGGACGAGTGGCGCGGCAACACGCAAGCCTGGCGCGAGCTCGACTGGGGACAGCGCTGCCGCTATCTCCGGCAGAACCTTCACGTGGCGGCCTCCCCGGCCGCTCGGGTGGTGTTCATCGGGGACTCGATCACCGAAAGCTGGGCCGACCCGGGACTCTTCGCGAACGGCTTCGTGAATCGTGGCATCGGCGGTCAGACTTCGGATCAGATGCTGGTGCGCTTTCGTTCGGACGTCATCGGGCTCGAGCCACTGGTGGTACACATCATGGCCGGCACCAACGACGTCGCCGGCAACACGGGTCCCACTTCACTCGGCATCATCGAGGGCAACATTCAGGCGATGGTGGAGCAGGCCCTGCTGCATCACATCCGCGTGGTGATTGCATCGGTGCCGCCCGCGGCGCACATTCCGTGGCGCGCGCAGATCGAGCATCCGGACATCGTCATCGCGAGGTTGAACGGCTGGCTGCGTGACTACGCACGCTGCCAGCACGCGGTGTTCGTCGACTACACCGCGGTGCTCGGCGACGGACATGGGGGCATGAAGGGCGAATTCTCGCCCGACGGCGTTCACCCGAACGCTGCGGCCTATGCAGCCATGGCTCCGCTCGCCCGTGCTGCCATTGCGCGCGCGATGGCACAGCCTGCGGTGAGGACGCCCCGAACCGGGTGCCGAGCCGGCTAAGGCGTCTGCGGCATGCGCTGGCCGTCGTAGATCCAGTTCGTCTCCCAGGTCTTGCCGCCGTCATCGGAGAAGGCCTGCTCCAGATGCGTCCGGTTGGGATCGACGCTCTGCCAGATGAAGCGCACATAGACCGCACGGCCCTCCCAGGTGTCCTGGGAATACAACTCGCCGCGGCCGTCCTTGAACTGTCCGATCATGGGTGGATCGAACACCCCTGTCTTGATGCTCGAGCCATAGATGGCCCACTGGTGGGTCGTCGGGTTATAGAGCCGCACCGCCAGCAGCTCGATGTGCCTGTGCGTCGTCGGGCTGTCGACCCGCATCTCACTCTCGTTCCACCCTTGGAGCATCGGCAATGCCCGTGTGACCACCGTGCCCGACAGCTCATCCCAGTCGGCGGAATGAGAAAGCCGGTGCCCCAGGGTCCTCACGTGTGCCTGCCAGTGACCGATCTCAAAATCGAAGTCGTGACGGCCGTCGTGCAGGGCGGCGCTGGAATCGCCGGCGAGGGCCGGCAGGCACAGGAGCAGGGCGGCGAGCGGGGCCAGCGCAGCAGTCCTCGATCTGGCAGTCATGAGGCGCACTCCGGACAGTGAGTTATATCGGGACCTTGAAGCAGCTCGGCGTATGCGCGACCGTCTCGAGCATGCAAGCGAGCAGCACGATCGCGTAGGCGAGGACCAGAGCCAGATCCGCGGCGCCGCGCGCACGGGGCGGCTGCGGGGTCTCGAGGCGGGCCAGCCGATGCCTGAAGAGAGTTGCAGCACCGGCGCTCAGCAGACGCGACTCTCCGGGGTCGGCGAGCTTGGCGAGCGCCGAGATCAGGTCCGCGCCGCGCGAGCGCTCGATCACTGAGTCATCACATGACAACTCCCTGAACAGGGCGAGGCGCGAGCTCGTGAGCCATACGAGGGGATGAAACCAGAGCGCGCACAGAGCGAGCTCGTGGAGCAGACCCACCAGGTTGTCGCGCCGCCTGGCGTGAGTCACCTCATGGATGAGTACCGCCTCGAGCTCCGCTTCGGTCAGCACCTGATCGATGCCCGCGGGGAGTGAGATGTGCGGGCGCAATACGCCGTCGACCGACGGCCCCTGCCCGGCCGCCGACAGCCTGACCGGAACGCCATGCGCCAGCAGGTGTTGCCCGAGCGGCGCGACACTGCGGGCTGCCGGGACGTTTTGATCCCGCCGATCGCGCTGCACACGCGCCAGGAGGCGCGCCAGCATCAGAACCGCGCCGCACAGCCACACACCCAGGAGCAGCGCTGCCGCGGTCAGATTGCGGGAGATGCCGATGCCTATGTCAGCGAGGCCGCCGAGCTGGGTTGCCCAGGAGAGGTGCGCAGCGCCGAATCCGTTGAAGAAGCCGCCGAACGGCACCAGAAAATTGAGCGACGTCGCGACCCAGATCCAGTACTTGGCGGCGGCCGCCCCCTGCCAGAGGGAGGTGAGAACCCAGGCCGCCAGACACACCAGTGAGGCGAACAGAAGGTGCACCTCGAGGTAGTAGATCGCCGGTGCCACGTGCTCATGCATGACCTTTACCTCTGCCGCGCCGCGCCGCAATCGCGGGCCGCGCCTCCTGAAGTGCCTTCAGGTCCTTCAGGCTGATCGTACCGGTCTCGAGAAGGTTTGAGACGAGCAGCCGCGGGGAGCCGCCGAAGAGCTCGAGGAGGTCGCGCACCAGACCGCTGCGGAACTCGCGCTGATCGATCGCGGGCTCGAAGAGCTGCGCGTTGCCGATCTTGCGCACCTTGCGCAGCGCCCCCTTCTGCTCGAGTCGATAGACGAGCGTCTGCACCGTGGTGTAAGCGACGCGTTCCTCCTCGGGCAGGCTTTCGAGGATCTCGCGCACCGATGAGGTTCCGAGCTTCCAGTACTGCTCGAGGACGCGGGCCTCGGCTTTCGACAGTCGCATGCTGCCCCCGTTTACTACATCTCAAATAAATGCTACTACATTGTCCGTAGACATGCCAACGGGGGCCTCCATGCGCACTTCTTTCATGGCAATCCTGAGTCTGGCGCTGCTCGCCCCCGCCGCGGCCGAAGCCGAGTCCCCTGCGGTCGCGACGCTCGTCGAGGCGGCGCGACTGATCGACCCGCGCACCGGCCATGCGCTCGCACCCGCTGCGGTCCTCATAGAGAATGGCACCGTCAAAGAGGTCGGTGCGCCGGCGCAGGTGCGCTCGCACGCCCCCGCCGGCAGCCGGCTGATTGCTCTCGGCGGCGCGACTCTCCTGCCGGGGCTGATCGATGCGCATACGCACCTGCTGCTCGATGTGATCGTGCCGCAGGAAGCACAGGTCCGGCGCACGACTTTCAACGGCGAATTCGAGCCCGGCCTCCTGCTGGCCATCGCCGGCATGACGCCCAGCGCGCGCGTCCTTCTCGGCGCGCAGCTTGCCCGCGAGGACCTCGAGAGCGGATTCACGACGGTGCGCAACGTGGGGCATTCCGGGATCGACGGCGATGCCGCGCTCCGCGATGCCATCAACGCAGGACGCGTCCCGGGACCGCGCATGCAGGCCTCGGGGCGCAAGATCATCGCGTCCGGGGACTACATTCAGAGTCTCAATCCCGCCCTCAGCGCCGCGATCGCCGGGCAGGAGTTCCTGTTCCTCGATGGTCCGGACTCGGCGCGACGGGCCGTACGTGCCAATGCCTTCTACAACGTCGACCTCATCAAGATTGCCGTCGACGACAACATTTCCCCCGCGGAAATGTCTGCGCTGGTCGAGGAGGCGCACCGTCAGCAGCTCAAGGTTGCGGTGCACGCCAGCAGCGCCAGGAGCATCCAGATCGCCATAGACGCGGGCGCGGACTCGATCGAGCACGGGAACGAGGTGACCGATGAGCAGCTGCAGCTGATGCGAGCGAAGGGAATTTACTTCGACCTGACGCCTGCCTTTTTCGACGGCACGTTCTGGAAGACAGTTCATGCGATGACCGTGCTTTCCCCAGAGTTCGACGCCAGGCTCCGCGGACGGGACCAGCGCGGCAGGGAAGGTGGTGCGGCGCTGGTGCAGCGTGTGCTCAGGTCGGGTGTGAAATTCGCGGCCGGCTCCGACATGTGCTGGTATGTCCCGGGAAAGACCCGTGGCGAGGCCTCCGCGACCATGTTTGGAGCGTTGCGCACCGCGGGCATGCCGCCGCTCGACATCCTGCGCGCCGTGACCATCCATGCAGCCGAGATGCTGGGCTGGCAGGACCGGGTGGGCGCCATCGAGACCGGCAAGCTCGCCGATCTGGTCGCCGTCGCCGGTGACCCGCTCGCCGATATCAGCGAGCTCGAGCGCGTCCGGTTCGTCATGAAGGGTGGCCAGGTCGTCCGCAACGACTTCGCCGCGCAGTGAGGGGGTTTCCGGGCACCTTCAGCCGAGCGGTGGGCCGAGGCGCCCGTGCAGGTAGAAGGCGATCGCGTAGACGACGACCGCCGCCACGGGCCTCCAGATGCCGATCTCCCGCAACGCGGGCCCGAGCCGATTCCTGCCGGCAATGATCGCCGCGAAGGGGACGTTGGATGTGGCCGTCGCAAACTCGGTCCACTGCTCCCCGAAAGCACGCCTGCGCTTCGCGTCGATGGCAAGCGGGCCGCCGAGAGCCAGAAGCAGCAGCGAGCCGAAGAGGATCACGCCGGCGAGATCGCCGTTGACGATGAGGTGGACCACCGCCCAGAGCGCTACTCCCCACAGGAACGGATGACGCGTGATGCGCACGATTCCCTTGGCGATCTGCGGCCCCTGCGCGACCTTTGATTCCATGCCGACCCGCGTCGGACTCGGGGTGGAGTTACCAAGGACCACCAGAAGAAACGCGACGAATACCAGCACATAGCTGGCGGGCCGCAAACCGGGCAGGAATCCCCACAGCGGCACATTCGGCGCATGGCGAAAGGCATAGATCATCCATGCGAGTCCGAGGAGCGAGGCCAGCGCAAAGGCTCCGCGGTACGGCCCCTGACCCAGACGCCCTGCCAGCGCATCTCTCAGCCTCGTGCCCGAGACCACAAAATGGATCAGCAGAAAGAAGGCGCTCGCCGCAATGAGATTGAGCACGGCTGTCTCCCCTGGTGTCAGACGCGGCGACAAAATTAACGACTCGGGTTCCATCGTTCAATCGCCTTCGCCGGGGATCGCAGCGTGCTGCCTGGATCGAATGGGCATATTGTTCATGCCACGCCCCGACCGCGCAGGAGCACGCTGCCATGAGAATGAGCCCCGGCGGAGACAGACCATGAGCCTGAGAAGGATGCCATTACTGCTCGGCCTGACACTTCTGGCCGCCGCCGCGGGCGCCACTGCGGCCCCGGCGGCCTCCACGCAGCCGGTTGCGCTCGTCACGGGCGCGAATCGCGGCATCGGTCTGGCTCTATCGACGGTGCTGGCCGATAAAGGCTGGCGCGTGATCGCGACCTGCCGCGACCCCGAGCGCGCAGATGACCTCAGGGCCCTTGCGGCAACGCATTCGGCCGTATCCATCGACCGGCTGGATGTCACCGACACCGCCGCGCTCGATGCTCTGGCAGCTCGCTATCACGGTCAGCCGATCGACCTGCTGATCAACAATGCCGGGATACTCGGCGATCCCGAAGCGCAGCTGCTGGGAGGCTTCGATCAGAAGACGTTCGCGAGCGTGCTGCTCGTCAACGCCTACGCCCCACTGCGCGTAGCACAGGCTTTTCTCGACAGCATCGCCGCCAGCCGGCAGAAGAAGATCGTGACGCTGACGAGCAGTGCCGGCTCGCTGGCACTGGCCGGGCAGGCGCATGACAACTATTTCTATCGGATGAGCAAGAGCGCATCCAACATGAGCATGCGGTTGCTGCAGAACGATGTACGGCCCCGCGGCATTCTGGTGGCCCTGGTCTCCCCCGGACCCGTCGATACCGAGATGAACCGCGAATGGCGCCGCGGTGCGCCACCGCCACCAGGACTGCAATCGCCGATGCAGAGCGCGGCGGCGGTAGTGCGGGTAATAGAGCAGCTGACCCCGCAGGGGGCGCTGCACGCCATCAACTACGATGGCGGCGAGCTGCCCTGGTAGTCCCGCCTCCGACGCCTGCCACGCAAGCCTCAGCCGCCCCGCGTCGCCATCCAGGAACCCAACAGTATCAGTGCGAGCCCCGCGATCAGGCTCGGCCCGATCGGCTCGCGCAGCACGAGAACGCCCAGGAGCGTCGCGACCGCGGGATTCACGTACGTAAACACCGTCGCACGCGCGGCGCCCACCTTCGATACGAGGTAGAAGTACAGCCACAGAGCCGCAGCGGTGCAGGCCACACCCAGAATGAGGACGGACAGGAGCGCCAGCATCGACGGCCGATGATCCGGAAAGGTCACGAGAGCCGCCGGAAGGAGCGCGATCGCGGCGACCGCCAGGCTGAGTGCCACGGAACCGAACTCATCGACGCCGTGCAGATGGCGCTGCACGATGAGCGAGCCGGTCGCGTAGCCAAACACCGAAATCACCATGCAGGCTACGCCCGCCCACCCGAGCACGCCCTCGACCGGATCGATCCCGAGGAGCACCACGACGCCGGTGAACCCGCACACGAGCCCTGCGATCCGCCACGCCGACAACTGGCGGTGCACCCCGAAGAGTGGCGCGAGCAGCATGACCGTGAACGGCAGGGTCGCGACCAGGATGGCGGTGAGCGAGGAGCTGATCCAGCGTTCGCCCAGCGAAATCAGGGGAAAGGGCACTACCAGCTCAGCGAGCGCGAACGCGCAGACAGCACGCCAGTGCGTGGCGGCAACCCGCAGCGACCCGCGTTTCCAGGCCACCGGAATCAGAATCAGCGCACCGAGCAGCACGCGTCCCCAGGCCACTTCCACCGGCGGAATCTCGGCCACGGCGAGCTTGATGAAGAGGTAGGGGATGCCCCAGATCACCGACAAGGCGGCGAAAGTCAGCCACACGCGCCACGTCACCGCGGCGGGCCTTCAGCGAAACACGATGACGACGCCGGCCGTCAGAATGAGCAGCAGCGCGGCCTGTACGCGGTAGTTGCGCCACGCAGGCATGCCGCGCAGCCGGGCGCTTTCGTCGCGGAAATAAGCCTTCGTCCATATGACGCCCTCGGGCGCCGTACCGCGGCGGCCGCCCGACAGGCTCACCCCGACGAGAATGACGGCGTCGACGAGCACCAGGAGAGGCGCCGCATAGAGGAAGTGCAGGTGCGTCCAATGAAACACGATGTTGGCCAGGAACAGGCCGATCCCGCAGGCGCTGCCCGCGAGCAAGGTGACAGCGGCGCCTGAGGCCGTGGCACCCCGCCAGAAAAGTCCCACGAGGAACAGCGCAATGATGGGCGGGGCGGCATAGGCGAGCATCCCCTGCAGGTATTGCCAGAGGGAGGGGAAGTGCTCGAGCTGCGGCGCCCACACCATCGCCACCAGGAGCAGCACCGCCGTGGACAGCCGCCCGATGCGCACCACTCGGGCGTCGGGCAGGCCGGGAGCGCCCCGGCGCACGATGTCCATGGTAATGAGTGCCGAAGCCGAGTTGAGGGTCGAAGCGACCGAGGCCATGGCCGCCGCCGCGAAGCTCGCCGCGACCAGCCCTACGAGACCGGTGGGAAGGAGCCCAAAAACCAGCGACGGGTAAACCAGGTCAGGGCGCCGCAGATGCGGGAAGAGCAGAATCGCGCAGGTGCCGGGCAGCACCATTAAAAAGAGTACCGGCAGCTTCAGGAGCCCGGCGAACAGCGCCCCGGCGCGGCCGTGCTCGAGGGTGCGAGCCGAGAGCACACGCTGCACGATGAACTGATTGGTGCACCAGTAATAGAAACCGAGCAGCGGAATGCCGAAGAGCAATCCCGGCCAGGGGACTCCGGGGTCGCCCAACGGACGGATCAATGAGAGCTTCGCCTGCGGGACCGAGGTCATGACCGCATGCCAGCCGCCGGCGTGGGAGAATGCCGCGAGCGCAATCACCCCGGCGCCGAGGAACAGCAGGACCCCTTGCACGACCTCGGTAACGATCACGGCGCGCAAGCCACCGAAAATGGTGTAGAGACCGGCGCCCCCGGCCAGCGCGCCGATGATCAGCCACAGCGGGGCGCCCGGAAAGAGCACGCGGATCAGGAGTGATCCGCTGTAGAGAGCGGCCGCCGCATCGACCGAGACGTTGAGGAACAGCGTCAGCACCGCGAAGTACAGCCGCGCGCGCCCGTCGTAACGGCGCTCCAGAAACTCCGGCATGGTGTACACGCGGCTGCTGAGCAGAAACGGCAGCAGGAAAACGCTGAAGAAAACCAGCACCACGGCTGCCGACCACTCGTAGTCATACACGGAGATGCCGGTCGCAAAAGCAGCGCCGGCGAGTCCGACCAGCGCGGTGGAAGAGATATTGGAGGCCAGGAGGGCGAGCCCGATCGCCGGCCAGCCCGAAGCGCGCGAGGCGAGAAAGTAGTCCTCTGCATGGCGCTGTCGGCGCGAGGCCCGTGCGCCGAAGAGAACCAGCGCGGGAATGTAGAGCGCGACGATCGCGGTGTCCCACGCGGACGGCAATGACGCCATCGCTTCGTCCACCCCTCCCCCCTGGTCGGCCACGCGCCATGCGGCGTCCGCAGCATCTTCGCTCACGCCGGGCGGGGGCGGAAACCTCAGAATTGACAGCGCTGACATTTTGACCGTTTAATCTGCCAGAGGGGGCCGGGTGCCGAAGAAAAAACCATACGCACGAGGGGCAATGCGCCGCTGCGCACTCGTGACTCTTGGCGCGCTGCTCGGCAGCGGATCGCTCGCCTGGGCCGACGGAGCCGCTGTGCATCCGTCCTCATGGCCGCAGCGTCCGGCAACCGCCGCGCACCCCGACACGGAGGCCTTCGTGAATGCGCTGCTCGAGCGCATGAGTCTCGAAGAGAAGGTCGGGCAGATGGTCCAGGCGGACATCGCCTCGCTCCGCCCCGAGGACCTGCGTACCTACAAGCTCGGTGCGGTACTTGCGGGCGGCGGAGCCGCTCCCGGGGGCAATGTGCGCACCACCCCGCGAGCCTGGCTCGACCTGGTCGACGCGCTGTACCGGGCGGAGCTCGAAGGCGGCTCGCGCGCTCACGCGCCGATCCCGATCCTTTTCGGCATCGACGCGGTTCACGGTAATGCCAAGATCATTGGTGCGACCATTTTTCCGCACAACATCGGGCTGGGTGCGACTCACGACGTCGAGCTCATCGAGCGCATCGGCGAGGCCACCGCACAGGAAGTGGCCGCCGTCGGCATCGACTGGACTTTCGCGCCGACCGTGGCGGTGGCGCGCGACGTACGCTGGGGACGATCCTACGAAAGCTATTCGGACGATCCGCAGCTGGTGGCCTCCTATGCGGCCGCCATGGTGCGGGGCCTGCAGGGCGAGCGCAGCCGTGGAACGTTCATGTCCCCCGGCCATACGCTCTCATCCGTAAAACACTTCCTCGGTGACGGCGGCACCTTCCAGGGTCGTGATCAGGGCGACAACCGCGCGAGCGAAGCGACACTGGTGCGCGTGCACGATGCCGGCTACCCGCCCGCCATCGATGCCGGAGCGCAGATCGTGATGGCCTCCTTCTCGAGCTGGCAGGGCGTGAAGATGCATGCCAGCCACGACCTGCTCACCACGATACTCAAGGAACGGCTCGGCTTCGAAGGGTTCATCGTCGGTGACTGGAACGCGCACGAGGAAGTGCCCGGCTGCAGCAAATTCAGCTGCCCGCAGTCGATCCGCGCCGGGCTCGACATGTTCATGGCGCCCGACAGCTGGCGGCGGATCTATGACAACACGCTGATGCAGGTGCGCGCCGGCGAGATCCCCGAGAAGCGGGTCGACGAGGCCGTGCGGCGCATCCTGCGCGTCAAGGCGCTGGCCGGACTCTTCACGCGCAGCGCCCCCCGGGAGCGCGCGGACGCCGGGGACTTCAAGGTGCTGGGAAGCGCGAAACACCGTGAAATCGCGCGCCGCGCGGTGCGCGAGTCGCTGGTGCTGCTCAAGAACGAGCGTGGCACGCTGCCGCTTTCGCCGCGAGCGCACCTGCTGGTCACCGGGGATGCCGCCGACCGGATCGACCGGCAGGCGGGCGGCTGGACCATCGACTGGCAGGGAAACCACAACCGCAACGCGGATTTTCCCGGCGGCAGCTCGGTCTACTCCGCGCTGCGTGCGGCCGTGACCGCCGCGGGCGGCAGCGTCACGCTGAGCCCCGACGGCAGCTTCAGCGTGCGCCCGGATGCAGCCGTGGTGGTCTTCGGCGAGACACCCTACGCCGAGTTCGAAGGCGATCGCGAGACGCTGGCATTTGCCTCGCAGGATCAGCGCACCATCGCTCTGCTGAAGAGCCTGCGCGCGCGCGGCATACCGACGATCTCGGTGTTTCTCTCCGGCCGTCCGCTGTGGGTCAACCCCGAGATCAACGCCTCCGATGCTTTCGTTGCGGCCTGGCTCCCCGGCACCGAAGCCGAGGGTATCGCTGACGTCCTGCTCGCGGGACGCGACGGCCAGCCGCGCTATGATTTCGCCGGACGTTTGAGCTTCCCATGGCCTGCCACCGGCATGCCCGTTACCTACGACAGCACCGACGAGATATCCGGAGCACTGTTCTCGCGCGGCTACGGGCTGAGCTACGCCCGCGGCGCAGCGGTCGGACGCCTTTCAGAGGATCCTCAGCTCGCGGCGGATCGCGGGGGCGAGGACAGCCTCTTTCAGTCAGGGCACCTGACGGCACCCTGGTCCGCATTCGTCGCCGACGAGCTCGCAACCGTACGCATGACGGGCGCAAGCCAGGCGAGCCCGCGAGGAGCCGTGAACGTGGCACTCGAAGGCGCGGACCTCAAGCTTCACTGGAGCGGTACCGGGCCCGGGGTATTCTGGATCGGGGGACGCCCGATCGATCTGCGTGCCGCCTCGGCGGCCGGCAACGTCATAGAGGCGCGCCTGCGCGTCGAGGCGGGCGCCACGGCTCGTGTGCGGGTGGGCCTTCGTTGTGCCAGCGGCTCTCAGGCGGAAGAAAGCGGTTGCGGAGATCACGGCGCGGCGAGGCTGGACCTCACGAGGCTCCTCGGCTCGATCCCGACCGGAAGAGCCGCCACGCTCACCCTTCCACTGGCCTGCTTCAGGCACGCCGGGCCTGCGCTGGCGAGTGTCGCGGGTCCCCTGGAGCTGCTCACGGCGGGGAGCCTCAGCCTGAGCCTGACCGATGTGCGCTTCGGGCGGGTGCACGATCCACACTGCGATCCCACCCTTGGGGTGGATAAATGACAGCGTTGACATTCCTGGCTGCTTGAGCGTATTTTTGTAAACGCCGCCTCTCCCACCGATGGGTGAAGCGCGCCAACCTAAGAATCTAGTGTTTAGCTGAGGGGGATAAACACATGTCTCATCGTCGTGAGAAGCGCGCGCGACAACTCGTCCGTGCTCGTAGTGCGGCTGTTATGACAGCGCTGTCTGTTCAGGCGGCCGTCGGCTTCGGTATCGCCACCGCTCGCGCGGAGACGCCGCTGCTGGATTCACCCGCTCCCGCGGACCAGGCCGCCGGCGGCGCCGCCGCCAGCGGCGACCAGATCCAGGAAATCGTCATCACCGGCTACCGCGCATCGGTCCAGTCGGCGCTCGATGAAAAGCGCGCTTCGGTGAAGCCCATCGAGTCGGTGGTGGCGGAAGACATCGGCAAGATGCCCGACCAGAACGTCGCCGAGTCACTCGAGCGGCTGCCGGGCGTCACCATCAATCGCTCCGGCGGCAAGGGCACGCAGGTGCTGATCGACGGACTCAGCAACAACCTGATCACCCTCAACGGCGAGGTGCTGCTCACCGGCCGCGAGGTCTATTCCTCAGGAGAAGCCTCGGGCGGCGCCGGCAACATCCAGTACGCCTCCCTCGAAGGCATACCGAGTGAGGAAATCGGCGGCATCGACGTCATCAAGAACCCGAGCGCGCAGGATCGCGAAGGGGGCCTCGGCGGCATCATCGACCTCAAGACTCGCTCGCCGCTCGCCCAGGCCATGGGGCTCAGCCTCGGCGCCAACGTCCGCGGCACCAAGTCCGAGGGCCAGGATGGCGGCCCGACACCGGTCGCGACGCTCTTCGGCGGCTTCAAGTTCAGCGACGACTTCGCCATTACGGCGAGCGCCTCCTACGACGATGAGAAGACGCACACCAAGGAGTTCCAGGATCAGAACCGCAATCAGTGGCTCGTGACCAATACGGCCACCGTCGGCTCCTACGTGGGCAGCCCCATTGCGAGCACCAATTCGACGCTCCCGGGCGGGCAGACCTACATCGATCCGCAGCTCGCCTACTTCAGCGACATTGGCGATGAGATCAAGACCAAGGGCGCGACGCTCGGCATCGAGTGGCACTGGAACGACAGCGTCGCGAGCACCTTCAACTATTTCTATATCAATGAGAGCGAAGTCAGCATCACCTACTCCAACAAGGCCTGGTTCTCAGGCGGCTCGGGTGAGACCAATGCGCCCGGCGCGCCGGCCTCCTTCCCCGGCATCGACCCCTCGCAGCCCTACTCGATCGACTCCAATGGAGTGATTCAGTCGGCCACGATGGTGGCGAACGGTGCAGAAACCGCGACGCTCTACGAGCAGAACAGCACCACCGCCCACAATTTCCAGCTCAACACCACCTTCGCCGGAAACGATCGGGTGCACGGCGATGCCGGCCTCGCCTACGCCAAGGCGACCGGTAACTACGAGGCGGACCAGGCGGACGTCGAGCATGGGTTCTACGGCGCCTTCGGCAGCGCCAATCCGTCGATCCAGCCCACGGCGCCCGGCTGCAACAACGGCGCCAACAGCTGCGCCAACGGCAATCACGGCTACTCGTTCATCTACAGCAACGGCGGCACCTCGGGTCTGCCGACGGTGAGCTACCCGAACAACTACGGCTATACCGACGTGCTGTCGAACCCGGCCTATACGCTCTTCAAGTCCAACTGGGCCTGGGCCAACAAGGTCGACGAGAAGAACTGGGCGATCAAGGGGAATCTCTACTTCAAGGCCGGCTCGGTTCTCGACATGACCGCGGGAGCGCGCTACGAGAGCCGCGAGGTCGATTATGTGCACGGCCGCTACATGGAGAACGGCATCAATCCCTACGGCGTCGGCGGCGTGGGCGCCGGCACCGCGGCCGGCAACTGCTGCATCGGCCCGGCGAGCGGCACCTGGCTCTATTACCAGGACCCCGGCTACGCGGCCATCCCCTACTCCACGCCGCAGACCAATCCGAACCTGGCGCTCACGGTGAACAACTTCGCCTCGGGCCCCATTACGGTCAAGAATCCCTACACCGGCGGCATGACCAATCCTGCGACCTATCTCAACACCGTGTGGGCGCAGGCGGGAATCCCCAACGGCACCGAGACCTTCTTCGCCGACGCGCTCAACTCCTACAACGTCACCGACAAGACCACCTCGGCGTTCATCATGGGAGATGCCGGCGACAACGTGTATCACGCCAACTTCGGCGTGCGCGTGGTGCGCAACCAGCTCACGGTCGACGGCGGCGAGACCAATCCGAACGGCTCGACCTTCGTCGGCACCGCCTCCTGGAACGGGGTCAATGCCAACGACGTGCCGTTCCAGAACAGCCGCTCGTACACCGACGTACTGCCCACCTTCAACTTCGTGTTGAACGCGACCGACGATCAGAAGATCCGCTTCAGCGCCGCGCGCGTGGTAGCGCCGCAGAACCTGAATGACATCGGGCGCGGCCTGTCTTACGACTTCACGCGGGCGGCTCCGGCTCAGTGCCCGGGCGGCGGCGTGTGCTTCAAGTTCGACGGCGGCACCGCCGGCAATGCCGCCCTCGATCCGTTCCGGGCCTCGCAGTTCCGGCTGTCATGGGAGGACTACTTCGCCCGCAGCGGCCTGGTGAGCGTGGGCGGCTTCTACCGGGCGGTGGACAACTTCGTCACCACGGCCAACGTCGCCACCCTGGTGCCCGACGGCACGATCACCGGCGGCTCGACCGCCAACGTGCAGACGCTGGTCAACGGCGGCACCGGCAAGATCTACGGCGGCGAGTTCGTCGCCCAATATGCCTTCGACAGCGGCTTCGGCTTCCAGGCGAACTACACTCTTTCCAATTCGTCCTCCACTCAGGCGAGCTCCTTCGGCACCAACCTGCCGATCCCCGGGGTGCCGAAGAACGCCTTCAACCTCACCGGCTACTTCGAGCGCTACGGCTTCTCGGCGCGGCTCGCCTACACCTGGCGCGACGTCTCGGTGAACTCTTCCCTGGTCGGCTCGTCCTTCACCTTCCAGGACATCAGCGGCACGCCCAAGACCTACACTATCTACGCGGCGAAGTACGGGCAGCTCGACGGGCAGCTCGAGTACGACTTTGGCCCGCACTTCGGGGTAATCTTCCAGGTGGTTAACCTGACCGACGAGAAGCAGCACACGTACCTGCAGTGGCCGAACGAGCCATTCACCTACGACGACAGCGGGCGGCGGCTCTTCTTCGGCGTCAAAGGCAAGCTCTAGCGGCGAGCCCGCGGGTCGAGCGGCAGGAGTGCGGGGGCAGGGCGGCGCGCAGTGCCGCCCGGTGCCGCTGACTCTGCGCTGATTCCCACGTCCTGCGGGAGTCGCACGACCAACGGCTCGCTGCGAGGTTCCGTCCATGTCCGATCCTGGCCCGACGGTCTCTCAATCCGCCGCTCCCGCAGAGCAGCGCATCCGCAGCGTGGCGATCGTCGGCGGCGGCACGGCCGGCTGGCTGGCCGCGAGCATGCTGGCGCGGGCGCTCCCCGGCACCGGCACCGCGATTACGGTGATCGAGTCAGCGCAGATCGGCACCGTCGGCGTCGGTGAGGCCACGATCCCCCCCATCATCGATCTGCTGCGCTTTCTGCGCATCGACGAGCGGGA
The DNA here is from genome assembly GCA_035295065.1 of Steroidobacteraceae bacterium. GTDB lineage: Bacteria > Pseudomonadota > Gammaproteobacteria > Steroidobacterales > Steroidobacteraceae > 13-2-20CM-66-19. The sequence continues at coordinate 23,092 of DATGJR010000184.1, read as the reverse complement.
CTTCGTCGAGCAAACGCAAGCCACCTACAAGCTCGGTATCAAGTTCACGGACTGGCGGCAACCGCAGCACTCTTACTGGCACCCCTTCGGCACCTTCGGCGCACCGCTCAACCGTCGCCCCTTCTATCACGCCTGGCAACGGGCGCGGGCCGCGGGGCTCACTCTGCGCTTCAACGACTTCAGTCCCTGCGCGACCCTGGGCGATGCCGGCAAGTTCCGCTTCCCGGATGCGAATGCAGCCGCCCCGGGCGCCGGGCTGCGTTACGCGCTGCATTTCGACGCCACGCTGGTGGCAAAATATCTGCGCGCCTATGCCGAACGCCTGGGCGTCACACGGCTCGAGCGTACCGTTACCGGAGCCACGCGGCGCGAGGACGGCGGCATCGACGCCCTCGTCTTCTCGGATCGCTCCGTGCTCGCAGCTGATCTGTACATTGACTGCAGCGGATTTCGCGGGGAGCTCATCGAGAAGGTTCTCAACACCGGCTATCTCGACTGGCGCGCCATGCTGCCGTGCGATTCCGCCGTGGCGTTTCCAACGCCATCGAGCCCACGGCGCCCGCCATACACCCAGTCACTCGCGCGCAGCGCCGGCTGGCAGTGGCGCATTCCCCTGCAACACCGCAACGGCAATGGCTACGTCTACTCGAGCGCCCACTCGAGTGACGAGCAGGCACTCGCCGACCTGAAAAGCGTGGTCGGCAGCAGCTCGCTTGCGGAGCCGCGCCTGCTGCGCTTCGTGACCGGGCGGCGCAAGCTCCTGTGGAATCGCAACTGCGTCGCTCTGGGGCTGGCGTCCGGGTTCCTCGAGCCGCTCGAGTCGACGAGCATCCACCTGGTGGCGAGCGGCCTGTATCACCTGCTCGAGCACTTCCCGGACCGAGCCTTCGAGCAGAGCAACATCGACACGTACAACTCGCGGGTGATCGAGGAGATCGAGACCATCCGAGATTTCATCGTGCTGCACTATTGTCTGACGCAGCGCGAGGACACCCCGTTCTGGCGCTACTGCCGCTCGATGAGCATTCCGCAGAGCCTGCGTGAGCGCATCGAGCTCTACCGCGGGACGGGACGCATACGCACCCGGGCGGGGGAGCTGTTCACCGATCTCAGCTGGTTCTACATTTTCGAGGGGCAGGGAGTGCGGCCGGCTGGCTACGACCCGCTGCTCGACGCCATTCCCGTCGATCAGTTGCGCGAGATCCTCGCCTCGCTCGCCTCCGCCACGGCGGCGCTCGCGAGGGATGCTGCGCCCCATGACAGCTACTTCCCCACGGGGGCCACGGGGGCCGCGGGCGTCGCGGTGGCCGCTCAGTGATCGCCGGTGAGCCGCTCGGCGGCACGAGTGCAATGGAGCGTCTCGCCGGCCTGCTGAATGGGGCCCGCTATGCGGAGCTGGAATCGGCCGTGGAGGCACTCCTTGGCCAGCGGCGGGACGCTCGGGATCAGCCGTCTGCGACGCTGTGGCAACTGCTGGCTTTCGCCCGCACCCGGCAAAGCAAGGACGCGCTGCATGCCCTGAGGATGGCGGTGCAGTGTGCGCCCGAGGATTGCGTCGCTCAGCTGAACCTGGGGAATGCATTCGCGCGCCTCGGGCGGCACCAGGAGGCGGCCGCCAGTTTCCGGCGCGCACTCGCGCTGAACCCGGAATTTGCCGAAGCGCACAACAACTCGGGGGAGCTGTACCTGGAGCTGCGACGCCCCGAGGAGGCGCTCGCGAGCTTTCGGGAGGCGCTGCGGATCAGGCCTGGTCTTGCCGCGGCCCATCAGAACCTCGGCCGCTCGCTTGCGGGCCTCGGTCGCTTCGAGGAGGCGATCGCGAGCTTCGAGCGCGCGCTCGAGATCGATCCGGGCCTTCCCGAGGCGCAGGCGAACCTGGCGCACGCACTGCGCGCGATCGGACGGCTCGACGAGGCGGTGGCAGCTTATCGCCGCGTGCTCGAGATCGATCCGCAACTGCTCCGGGCGCACACCGAGCTCGCTACCGCTCTGCGGCTCCAACGGCGCGGCCCGGAAGCCGAAGAGTGTTGCCACAGGGCCCTGGCCATCGATCCCCATTGTGCAGAGGCGGTTCTGGTATTGGCGGAGCTGCGAGCCGACGCCGGTCGCTTCACCGAGGCGGAGCAGTTGTTCCGCCGGGTTCTCTCGATCGACTCCGCCTTGCCCGAAGCCTGGGCAGGCCTGGCACGTGTTCGCAGTCTGACGCCCGCCGACCAGCCATGGCTGGAGGCGATTCACCGCCTCATTGCGCAGGGCCTTGCGCCACAGCAGGAGATGCTGCTGCGTTACGCCACGGGGAAGTATCTGGACGATGTGGGGGACTTCGAGCAGGCCTTCCGCCACTATAGCCAAGCCAATGAGCTCGCGAAGCGCGCCGGTCCGCCTCATGACCGCCACGCGCTGTCGAGCGCCATCGATCTGATCATCCGCTCGCAGCCTGCGCCCTGGATCAACCGCCGGCGGGACGCCGTGCCTCAGTCGGCGCGCCCGGTGTTCATCGTCGGCATGTTGCGCTCGGGCACGACGCTGGCGGAGCAGATCCTGGCCTCACACCAGGCGGTATTCGGCGCGGGGGAGCTGGCTTTCTGGAGCCGGATCACCGCGGCGGCCGTTTCCAGTGCCCCGGCCTGCGGCGGCGCGGGCCTGCAACTCAGCGACGCCGCTCTCGCCGATCAGGGCCATCGCTACCTGAAGGCGCTCGAGGAGCTCGCGCCGCATGCACTGCGCGTGGTGGACAAGCTACCCACGAACTTTCTTTCCCTGGGCTCGATTCATGCGGCCCTGCCGCGCGCCCGGATCATTCATCTGGTACGCCATCCCATCGACACCTGCCTCTCGATCTATTTCCAGCACTTCGAGGCCGCGAATACCTACACTCACGATCTCGGGGATCTCGCGCACTACTACCGCGAGTACCAGCGCCTGATGGAGCATTGGCGCGCGGTGCTTCCCGCCGACAGCATGCTGTCAGTACCCTATGAGGGACTGGTCGCAGACCTGCCGGGCTGGACACGAAGGATGCTTGAGTTCATCGGAGTGCCGTGGGATTCGCGCTGTCTCGATTTCCATATGACGGAGCGAGCGGTGGTGACCGCCAGCAAGTGGCAGGTGCGCCAGCCGCTGTTCCGGTCCTCCGTGGGGCGCTGGCGCCGCTACCAACCCTTCCTCGCACAGCTCGCGCCGCTCCTGGAGCTGGCTGCGAGCCCGCCTGCTGAGGCTGCCTTATCATCGCCGCCATGAAGGATTCCCGTCCCCCTTCGGTCACCATCCAGGAAGTCGCCGAGCTCGCTCAGGTCTCCTCCAAGACCGTATCGCGGGTGCTCAACGATGAGCCGGCGGTGCGCGAGGACACACGCAACAGAATCCTGAAGGCGATCGAGAAGCTCGATTACCGGCCCAATCTCAATGCCCGTGGCCTCGCCGGTGACCGCTCGTTCCTCATCGGCCTCTTCTGCGACAAGCCGGGCGATTACCTGAGCGAGTTTCAGGCAGGCGCCGTGCAGCGCTGCCGGGAGTCGGACTTTCACCTCATGGTCGAGCCATGGGATAGCGGCAGCCCGGACGTCGGCAGACAGGTGAGCACGTTGCTGCGCCAGCTGCGTCTCGAGGGGGTGATCCTGCTGCCACCGATCAGCGATCATCCGGTCATCCTGGCCAAGCTCGACGAATCGGCCATTCCGACCGTGCGCATCGCGCCGAAGAACGAGCCAGACGACGCACCCTCGGTCGGCATCGACGATCGGGCGGCGGCACGGCGCATGACCGCGCACCTCCTCGATCTCGGACACCGCGCCGTCGGCTTCATCCTCGGACGTGCCGAGCATGGCGCGACCGAGCAGCGCTACCTCGGCTTCACCGATGAGATGCGCGCGCGCGGGGTCCCGGTCAAACCCCAGTGGGTGCAGAGCGGAAATTTCGTGTTCAGTGACGGGCTGAGCTGCGCCGAGCGCATGCTGCAGGGCGCCAGCCGGCCCACCGCAATCTTCGCGAGCAACGACGACATGGCCGCGGCCGTCATCTGCGTCGCGCGCCAGCGGGGACTGGAGCTTCCGAAGCAGCTCTCGGTCGTCGGGTTCGACGATGCACCGGTCGCCACCATGGTGTGGCCGCAACTGACGACGATCCGGCAGCCGGTGAGGGCCATGGCGCGCGCAGCGGCCGACCTCATCATCCAGCATTCGCCGCGGCGCCGCGGCTGGCCGCGTCCGCTACCGCGTCTGCGGTTGAGCTTCGAGCTGATTCTGCGCAATTCGACCGCCCCGCCGCCCTGACTATGGAGCTCGTGCCATGAGGAGCGCCCCCTCCAGCCCCGAATGCTCGAGCGCAGCGCCGACACAGTACTGCGGCGCATTGGCCGCTTCTCCGACGTCGTAGCCGCCGAGAGACCGTCGCAGCGCCTCGCGCAGGGACGCGAGCAGGTTTGCCGTCATGACGCCCCCGCCCCAGACGATACGTTCCGGCGACCAGGAGAGAGTCAGCGTCGCGGCCAGCTCGCCCAGATAGTCCGCCACGATCGCAGCCACCTGCGGGTCGTCAGCGAGCGAGCGGCCGGGATTGAGCCGACGTGCAATCGCCGGCCCCGAGACCAGTCCCTCGACACAATGCTCATGGAACGGGCACGCGCTCACCGTTCGATCGTCCTGCCGGCGAGTGAGCCCGATGTGGCCGATCTCCGGGTGCAGCGCTCCGTGCAGCGGTCGCCCATCGACTACCAGGCCGCCACCGATGCCGGTGCCGACGGTGACGTACGCGAGACTGCGCACGCCCTGCCCTGCGCCGCGCTGCCACTCGGCGCGCGCCGCCGCGTTGACATCGGTGTCGATGTCGACGGGGACGCCAAACCGGGCAGCCAGGGCGGCCCGCAGATTCGAGCCGCTCCAACCGGGCTTGGGGGTATTCAGCACGAGCCCGTAATCGGGAGAGAGCTCATCGCGCACCAGGGGTCCGAAGGCGGCGATGCCGATGCCTGCAAGTTGCCCCGCGGGAGCGGACGCTGCCAGAAAGGCGATCAGATCCTCGAGTGCCGTCTGCGGAGTTGTCGTCGCCCACCGGCCTTCTGCGAGAATGCGGCCATCCGCGGCTTCGATCCGGGCAAGGATCTTGGTGCCTCCGGTCTCGATTCCCGCGAATACGCTCATCGAGTCAGTTTAGCTGCCTGGGCATCCCCTGCCGGCGGGATTCTCCAGCCGCGCGGTGCGGCGCGAGTGAGGTCCGGACGGGCGTGCCTCGGTGTGGTTCGTTTCCGTTGCTGCGGAATTGGGTAGTCCGTTTGGCGCATGCCGGTGACTCATCGGGCGGCGCGCTCCGTTCTGTAGGTTTGTCCTACCGTGGGCCTTTTCCAACTCGTGCGATGCCGGATCGTCAAACCAGCGCTTCCCGACCCACGCAAATAGTGCGCCAGCATACTGGCTCGGGTACCCGGATTTCTTCCCTGGCACCGTGTCCGAGCTCTCCGGGACTCCCTCCCCGCGCGTGCATGCAGACCCCGTCGATACTCAAAGCCGGCGGGTCGCGCGTCCTGCTACTCGGTCCGGCGCGTGGCGCCGTGAGCGGAGTATCGACGCACCTGAATCAGCTGTTCGATTCAGCCCTTGCGCAGCAGTTCGCGCTGCTGCATTTCCAGGTCGGCAGCGAAGGTCGCAAGGACGGCCGGCTCGGCGCCGCCTGGCGGCTCATGACGAGCCCGCTCGCGTTCGCGGCGCGGCTGGCCGCGGCACGGCCTCGCATCGTGCACATCAATACCTCGCTCGAGCCCAGGAGCTACTGGCGCGATCTTGCGTATCTCATGATTGCGAAGCTTGCGCGGCGCAAAGTCATCTATCAGGTGCACGGCGGGGCGCTGCCGGCGGAGTTCTTCGCCGGACGGCCGCTGTTGACGGGCCTGCTGCGCCGGGTGCTCTCGTTGCCGGACAGCGTCGTGCTTCTGGCGCACAGTGAGATGACGGCCTATGCAGCGTTCGCGCCGTGGGCACGTTTGACGCGCATCGCGAATGCGGTCTCCATTGCCGACATCGACCTGCGCGCCGCACGCTATCTCGCGCCAAAGACCCTCGAGATCGCCTACCTCGGGCGCCTCGCCGCGGATAAAGGCGTCTTCGAAATCATCGAGGCCATGCGCTTGCTGCGCGCGCGTGGCATCGCCGCCCGTTTGACCATCGCCGGTAGCGGGGCGGCGCTCCACGAGATCCGCGCCGCGATCGGAAAGGCGCGCCTCGAGGCGCAGGTGAGGCTCATGGGGGCTGTCTTCGGCACGGCCAAGCAGCAACTCTGGGCGGCAACCCACGTGTTCGCGTTTCCGACGTATCACCGCGAGGGGCTGCCGTACGCTCTGCTCGAGGCCATTGCCTCGGGCGCGGTGCCGGTCGTCTCGCCGGTCGGGGCTATCCCCGATGTCGTGCAAGAGGGCGTGCATGGGCTTTTCGTGCCGCCACACGCGCCCGAAGCGCTCGCGGATGCACTCGAGCGCCTCGCGCTCGACCGCGCGCTGCTGCACCGGCTCGCGCTCGCGGCGCGTGCCCGCACCATTGACCAGTATTCGATCGCGCGCCTCGCGGAGGAATTCGCGGCGCTGTATGCGCGGCTCGCCTAGTTGCCATCCCGGCTGACCCGGGTCGGCGGATTGAGGTTGCGAGCCCGCCGACCCGAGGCAATCAGCTCAGGGCGTACAGGTACTCCACGAAGGATGACACCGCCCCATCGAGCCCCTGCACCTTCGGATTCGTGGACTCGATCAGATAGTACTCATCCGGCGCGTGAGCGCCCGTGCCGTGTCCCATGCCGAAGTGTCCCGCCGGGAGACTGAGCGGCGCATCAGTGAAGAGGTATCCGGGCCACGATCCGGCCCCACGCGGCCACAGCTGCGGATCGGCGCCGAGCTTGCGGTAGGTCGCGAGCTGCGTCTGGATCAAGCGGCTGCTCTTGTCCGTCGAGGTCGGATCGTAGCCGCCCGACATGTTCACCTCGATATCGCCGTAGCCATGCCTGGCGAGGTGCGCTTTGAGCTTGGCCAGCGTGTCCTCGGCAGTCATGTCGGGCACGAGGCGCATGTCGATCTTCGCTTCCGCGCGATGTGGCAGCACCGTCTTGCCGCCGGGCCCCGTGTAACCGGCAACCAGGCCCTCGATATTGATGGTCGGCTGCGACTCGAGAAGCATCCGCGATTCGAGCCAGTCGGCATCGTGCACCCAATGCTCGACGCCGAGGCTCTTCTTGGCGCTGGCTTCGGAGCTTCGGGCGACGTAGGCGGCGATCATCTTCTTCTGTTCATCCGTCAGCGGCTTCGCCTTGTCGAAGAATCCCTCCACCGCGGGCGTATGACCGTCCGGCTTGATGAGCGTGTTGAGCGCCTGCACCAGCCTCCAGGTCGGGGAATCGACGGCCGCCTCCAGGCTCGAGTGCACATCGTGCTTCGGCCCGCGCCCCCACTTCTCTCCCGAAGACACCATCTGCAGCTCCACCACTCCCTTGGCGCCGAGGGACACCGTGACGCCGCCGTCGCGATCCTGGCCGGCTTCGGGCATGAAAACGCCGATGCACTTCTTCAGCGCCGCCAGCACCTCCGGTGCCCTGACCACCTCGCCGAAGTGCGGCGAGCCGATCTCCTCCTCGCCCTCGCACACCAGCACGAGGTTGACGGGCAGCGCGCAGCCGGCGGCCTTGAACGCCATGAGAGCGCTGAGGAAAGAATTCTCCGGTCCCTTTTGATTGACGGCGCCGCGCCCCATGCACACCGTACCGAGTCCCTCCTTGTGCACCAAAGCTCCGGCGAGCGGCGGCGAGCTCCACTCCTCGGGCACGAACTGCTTGACGTCGTACATGAAATAGATGCCCACGGTGGTACGCGCGCCGGCGTCGATGCGTCCGAATACCCCGGGCTTGCCCGAGGTGGGCATGATCTTCACGCCGGTGAATCCGGCATCGCGGGCGAGCTGCGCCATGTGCTCAGGACCCTGCGGATAGTTGCGGTTCTCGGCTGCAATCGACGGCAGCGCGATCCAGTCCTGCAATCGCTTGATGTTGGCGGCGTGCATCCTGGGAACCTGGGCGAGCACCGCAGCCTTGCCGGGGCACCCCGCCGCAAGCGCCGCGCCCGGCAGGGCACTCAGCAGCGCAGCCGAAACAGAGGCGTTCAGAAAATCGCGCCGGCCGAGGCGCGTGTCGATCGCGTCAGTCATCGCAGCTCCCTTTCGCAGGTTCGGTCCGACCCGGGATTATGCGGGAACTGGCGTACAATTCATCCTGCGCCGCCGTAGCTCAGTGGTAGAGCAGCCGCCTTGTAAGCGGCAGGTCGTCTGTTCAATCCAGACCGGCGGCACCACGGTCGAGCCCCGCCGACGATCAGACTCAATGTGTGCGCGCGCCGGCTGCCCTGTCGAAGGTCCAAACGACCGTGCGCGAGTGAACGGTGCCATAGCGGGGGCTGCCGCGCAGATGCGGCACGCGCCAGAAGATCTGGCTGCCGCGGCGCACCAGGTGCCCGCGGACGTGGTGAAGCCTGGGGCTCGAGCGAGTGCTCAGCGCTGGCTCTGCCGCTCGATCGGAGTATTGCGGCAGGAGCGGCGCATGCACCGCGATGTGATCGAGCAACGGCGCCTTGCCGCACTGCAGGCGGCGGCGGTTGAGCTGCGCGCGGGACTGCGCGCTCTGCGGCAGTCCGTTGCGAGTCGCGAGCAGCAGAAAGAAGGTGAGCAGCATCGGAACATCGATCGCGATCGTGCCGACCGCATGGCGCCACAGGGCAAAGCTCCTCTCGCTCGAGAGCGTGGCGCTGCCGTAATACTCAGACCAGCTCCGCTCGTAGCGAAAGCGGAAGCAGCGCTCGAGAATATCGTCGGCCCGCGAACGAGCGCTGTCGTGCACCCTCCCGGCGAAGCCCGCCGCCCGATCCATCGGCTCAGGCTCCTCGCCCTCCGCCGTGTCGAAATCGAAGCAGGCTTCGACGCTGCTGGCGAGCACATCGGCGCCGCCGGCGCTCCAGAAGGTGCGCACCAGTCCGGCGCGTCCGTCGCGTGATGCGCGGATCCAGGCTCCTCGCCGGCCGACCCATTGCGTTCCCGCGGGGATGAGCGGAAAACCATATTGCTGAAGTGCGTTGTTCCAGGGCTCATTGCACCACTCGACCCAGAGAGCCTCGGCCGGCACTCGCAGGAGGTCGGCGCAGGCCACCGTGCCCGCGCCCCTGGAATAAGCCAGATCCGCACACAGCCGCGTGAGGCTGTCGCTCAGCACGTAACGCAACGGGCAGCGAGCGATGAGTGCGGCACAGTCGGCGGTGTTATTGAGTGCAGTCACCCTGCCGCTCGATTGATCGCCAACGAGCAAGGGCGTGCGGCATTGAGCCACGCTGTCGATGAGATTCACGCTGCCAACGTAGCAGCGCTGCCTGGCGGCCCTCTAAAAATGTGATGAAGGCGCGTACTGCCGTGATGATGTCCGCGCGTGCGCTACGAAATCGGCGCCGCGGTTCCGTCCGACCAGTGGTCCACCGGTACCAGGAAGATCGACTGGGGCTCGGGCACCAGCCGATCGTCGAGTATCACCGGGGAGCCCGGGACGTTGGCTCCCCAGCTGGCGGCCGGCGCTTTGGGAACGTGAAACATGAGGTGCGAATGCCAGTGGCCCTGATCGTCGCCCAGGTAGCCATCCCGGGACATCATGAAGGACATGGCGCCGGGCTCGGGTGTTGGGACCTCTTTGCGCGCGAGCGCTGCGCGCACCTCATCGAGCATTGCCTGCCGCGAGTGGCCGGCGAGTGCCAGCTTGGTGCGCCTGAGGGTATAAGCGAGGATCGACCTGGAGGCCGCCGGGTTGTAGCAGATCGGTGCCCGCATCCTCGGATTCCAGAATTCCAGGCTGTCGAACGGGGACATCCACGACCTCTCGACGACGCAGGTGAAACCATTGGTCCCATTGACGGCGGCCGCGTAGCCGTCGGTCCGCAGCGTGAGGATGGTGGCGTTGCCCGAGATCGCAGCGGGCGCGGCGCTGCGCGCCAGCGCGATCTCGGCGTCCGGCTTCATGAGGTACTGCTCGAGCGGTGCCATCAGCTCGTATGACCCATGCCCCTTCGCACCGCCCGCCGCAGCGGCAAACCCGCAAGACGCCAGACCCCAGCCCAGCGCCCACCCCAAACGCCTCATGTGCTTTCTCTTCATGCAGGCTCTCCCCTCGTGTGCGCTCATCCTAGCTACCCGAAGCCGCGTTTTGTCCATCTCACATGCTGGTCCCCGGAATTGCCGCGCTCGTCCCGCAGGGCTGCGAGCTCAGCGAGGCCGCGGCCCTCACGGTGGTAGGATTTACGTGATCAGACATGGTCGCGATTCCCTCCGCATTCAGATCCTGGGCCGCTGCCTTTATCGAGGACGAGGAGCATTACCTGTCCCGCCGCAGCGTGCTGCTGCTCGGCAGCGTTTTCTGGGCCTACGTCACGCTGACCGACATCGTCTATCACGAGGCGATGCGCATCGAGCTCGCCGAGTTGACGCACATCATGGTCTACTGGCCGTGGCAGCACCGGCTGATGCAGCACGCTCTGATGCTGCCGGTGCTGCTGGTGTGCTATTCGACTGCAGCCCGCATCGGCTGGCGGCCTGCGAGACGGCGCGTGCCGCAGCAGATGGCACTGGCGCTCGCCTTTTCGCTCCTCATGTACTGGATGATCCTGGTCGCCGATCGGGTCCTGCATCTGCTGATCGGCTGGCCTGCCGCTCCCTTCGGGGTATTCACCAAGGGCGATTGGGCGGTGTGGCTATCGAGCACCGTGACGGGACTGCTGGCCTATGGATTCGGGCTGGCGCTGCTCACCGTAGTGGAGACCTGGCGGCGCTACCATGCGCTGAAGCTCCGCAGCTCCGAGCTGCGGCGCGACTGGGCGGGCGCGCGCCTGGCGGCGCTACGCACCCAACTCTCGCCCCACACCCTCTTCAACGTTCTGCACACCATCCAGGCGCGCATCAGCAGCGAGCCGGAAGTCGCGCAAAGCCTGATCGCCTCCCTCGGTGAGCTGCTGCGAGGCCTTCTCAAGGCCGGTGAACGCGACTACACGCGGCTGCGGGATGAGCTCGAGTTCGTCGGGCTCTACCTCGGTCTTCAGGTCGGGCGTTTCGCCGATCGTCTCGCCGTGCACGTGCAGGATGGTGCCGACGTGCCCTCCGTCTGGGTGCCGAGCCTGATTCTGCAGCCGCTGGTCGAGAACGCAGTGGTTCACGGCCTCGCGGATCACAGCGGGCCGGTGCGAATCGAGGTGAGCTGGGACCTTTCACCCTATCGCCTGCAGATCAAAGTGGTGAACTCGATGGCGGCGGGCGGCCCGCCCGGTGTCGGGGGCTTTGGACTGCGCAATGTGCGCGAGCGGCTTTCCGTTCAGTTTGGTGGACGCGCGGTACTCACCTCCGGCCCGCAGGACCCCTCGACCTGGGTGGCAACGCTGCATTTACCGGTGCTGCGGGAGTGGCAGACCGGACCTGCGGACGCCCCGGCAGCGGGATCGCCGTGAGAGCGATCATCGTCGATGACGAGGTGGCGGCGCGCAAGGCCTTGCGCGATCGCTGCGCCGGCGAGCTCGACATCGAGGTGGTCGGAGAATACGCGGACGCCGAGAGTGCGCTCGCAGAGCTGCCGCAGCGCTCGCCCGATCTCATATTCCTCGACATCAGGATGGGAAAGCTCTCGGGCATGCAGCTCGCCGAAGCGCTCGGGCCCACTGCGCCGCTGGTGGTTTTCGTCAGCGCCTTCGACCGTTACGCGCTGCAGGCCTTCGAGGTGAATGCGGCGGATTTCCTCCTCAAGCCTTTCGACCGCGAGCGCTTCCGCATGATGCTGAGGCGAGTGCGGGAGCGCTACGCGGCTCGCAACTCCGCGAGCTACCAGATCGCCGCGGCGACTCTGGCGGAGCTGCAGCGCCTGTCGCAGGCGCGGCTCGAGGCGCGCCCACGCCTGCTGGCCGAGACCGGCGGCGCCATGCACATGGTCGATGTGGCGCGCATCGAGCTGGTCACCGCGAACCGCAACTATGTCCTGCTCACGATCGGCCGCGAATCCTTCCAGGCACGCAGTACGCTCATCCAGGCCGAGGAAGCCATGTCCTCCCAGCCCATGGTGCAGATCAACCGTTCCTGCCTGGTCAATTTCAACCACGTGCGGGAGGTCAGCCGCACCGCACGCGGCGACTATGCCTTCGTCCTGTCGGGCGGCATGACGGTGACCAGCAGTGAGCGTTTCCGTCATCGTGTCCGCGAGCACATCGGCAAATTCGTGGTCGGCGGAGCGCGCGAGGACTGACCCGGGGACGACCGCGGGCGATTTGCGGACGACCGCGAGAAAACACTCTGGACGCCGCGCGGGCACGCCGCTGTCATATCCGCATGGATCTCCTCATCGTCGATGATGAGCCGGCGGCGCGCTCGGGCCTGATCAGGCTCTGCGAGCGCTCGCAGGAGCTCAAGGTCGTCGGCGAGGCGGGCACCGGCGCCAAGGCGATCGAGGCGGTCGAGTCACTGCGGCCTGACCTCATGCTCCTCGATGCAGACCTGCCTGATATGTCCGGCTTCGATGTGCTGCGCGCGCTGCAGCGCCGCCACAAGCGGCGCACCATACTCCTCACGACGAGTACGCGCGACGCTCCCGGGGCATTCGCGGCCGGGGCGCTGGATTTCCTGGTGAAGCCCGTCAATGAAGCGGCATTCTCAGCCTCGATCCTGCGAGCGCGAGCTCGTGGGCTGCCGCGACCGCTCGAGGCGGGCGCTGGGCAGCCCGCCGCCCGCTCCTTCGCGGCATCGTGCGAGAGCGGCCATTCACGGCCTTTGCTTCTGGTCGGCGAACGTGAGCATCGGCTCTACCCGCTCGATCCCTGCCAGATCGACTACGTCGAGTCCGCCGGTAATTACGTGAGCTACCACCTCGCCGGCATCGAGTACATCGCCCGCGAGTCGATCAAGCGGCTCGAGGCACTGCTCGCGCCCGCGGGCTTCCTGAGGATCGAGCGCTCGTTGCTGCTGAACGTACGAGCCATCGCCTACGCGCAGCCGATCGGGCACGGATCGTTTGCCTTCACTTTGATATCGGGTGCGCGGCTGCGCTCCGGTCACGCATATCGCGACACCATCCTCGGCGCTCTGCCACTGCGGCGGCGGGCTGCTGCCGCACCACCCGCGCCTCGTTAGTGGCATGGTCCCGTCGGCGGGCAGGGGCCGGCATCTTTCTTCCCCAGCCAGTCCTTGCTCTGCCGGGTGTTGTCCGCCGCGCGCGCGAAACGCACGCCGCCGCCGCCACCAGCAGCGTGCTCGACAGGCAACCTGCGTAAAACCTTCGCGCCACCGGCCCTCTGTGCCCCGGCGCGTCCGCGACTGCGGGAGTGACGGTATCACCACCCACGCCGCCCTCTTGCCGGCGGCGGCGGGCAAGCTCGCGCTCCGATCGCACTACATCACGACAACCGATGCCTTCCTCACACGGCGGTGGCGATTCGTCACATTGAAGCGCTGCCACGGTTTGTGCCGTATATGTTCCATCCCCTTGGAGCTCAACGAATCAAGGGGAGAGGCACATGACCCGCAAGCGCTTGATCGGCGCCCTGCTCGCGATTTTCGCGGGCGTATTCGTCGTCGACGGCTTCGCACAGCAGCCGCCCGCCGCAGCGCCGGCCGAAGGGGCGGCTGCACCGCTGCAGGAAGTGGTGGTTACGGGCTCACGCATCCCGGTGCCCGCCAACATCACGGCCACCAGCCCCACGACCATCGTGTCGAGCCAGGAAATAAGACTCCAGGGCAACACCGATATCACGGATCTGATGAATCAGCTGCCGCAGAACATCATCGGGGCCAACGCGGACTTCGGTAACACCTCGAGCCCGCTCACCTCAACGGGCGGCTTCACCACCGTCGACCTGCGGGGCCTGGGTCCGCAGCGCACGCTCGTACTCGTGAACGGCCGCCGCCTCGGCTCCGGCGACCCGAGCACCGCAAACCAGAACGTCGCGCCCGATATCGACCAGATACCCGTGCCGCTCATCGAGCGCGTCGACGTGGTCACGGGCGGGGCCTCCGCCACCTACGGCTCCGATGCCATCGCAGGCGTCGTCAATTTTGTCCTCAAGAAGGACTTCGAAGGGGTGCAGATCGACGGTCAGTACGGCTTCAGCCAGCACGACCAGCACAACAGCATGGTGCAGGGTCTGCTGAGCCAGGATGATCCCAACACCGGCTTCTCCGCGCAGCCCACCATTCCCACCGGGAGTATCCGCGATGGCTACAAGCATGACCTGTCGGTTCTCATGGGCAGGAACTTCGACGACGGCAAGGGCAACTTCACCGGCTGGTTCATCTACCACGAGCAGCAGCCGATCACGGCCTCGGCCCGTGACTTCTCCGACTGCCAGCTGATCTCGAACGGACTCGTGGCCTCGCCCACCTTCTCGGGCGTCGAGTGTCTCGGCAGCTCCAACTCCAATCGTTTCACTCCCGAAGGAATAGCACCCGGGGCCGGCACGCGCTACACCGTGGTCGGCAATCAGTTCCTGCCCTGGCCGCAGTCGGGATCGAGCCCGCCGGCGATATTCGATTTCAACAACTTCGAGTATCTGCAGCGCCAGGACAAGCGCTCCCAGGCCGGCTTCATGGCCCACGACGAGATCAACGAGCACGTCCAGCCGTACATGGAGTTCTTCTGGATGGACGACAAGACCGTGGCGGTCGTCGCCCCATCCGGGCTCTTCATCGGCGGCGATCCCTTCACCGGCGACAACAATGAGCTCGTCAACTGCAGCAATCCGCTGCTGAGCGCTCAGCAGCAGGCGCTGCTGTGCACGCCGGCGCAGATCGCCGGGGACCTCGCCAACCCCGGCTCGAAGGGCAACAGCGCAGACGTCTCGATCGGCCGCCGCAACATCGAGGGCGGAGGCCGGACCTCCTTTTACGAGCACAACAACATCCGGGCAGTCATCGGGACCCGCGGCGATGTCGTCGATGGCTGGACCTACGATGCTTACGCCTCCTATTACTACGTGACGACGTTCCAGAGCAATCTCGATTACCTCGACTATTCCAAGATCACCAACGCACTTCAGGTCACGACCAATGCACAGGGCCAGCCGGTGTGCATCAGCGGCGGCCAGTGCGTCCCGTGGAACATCTTCTCGACCGGCGGCGTCACCCCGGCCGCGCTCAGTTACCTCTCGACGCCCGGCACCGCCTACGGCAACAACACCGAGCAGGTTGCCCACCTCGACTTCACGGGCGAGCTCGGCAAGTACGGGATCCAGTCACCCTGGGCCAACGACTCCGCGGCGGTCAACCTGGGCTATGAGCACCGCAAGGACACCGTGACCTTCGATCCGGACGGCGCGGAGACATCCGGCGATCTCGCGGGATTCTCCGGCGCCCTGGTCAATATCAACGAGTCCTACGATATCGATGAGGCGTTCCTCGAGCTGCGCCTGCCCATCGCGCACGGCCAGCCGGGGATCTATGACCTGACGAGCGATGTCGGGTACCGCTACTCCAACTACAACACCACCGGCTCGACCAACACCTACAAGTTCGAGGTGCAGTACGCGCCGATCCAGGACGCGCGGCTGCGTTTCTCATTCGACCGTGCCATCCGCGCGCCGAACCTGATCGAGCTCTTCGTGGCACCCTCCTACGGTCAGGAGAACGTCGTGGGCACCGACCCCTGCGCCGGCGTACCGACGGCGACGCTGGCGCAATGCGAGCATACCGGCGTGACCGCGGCCGAGTATGGGGACGGCGTCCATGCCAACAACATCACCCAATGCGTGTCCGGTCAGTGCGGGCAGGTGATCGAGGGCAACAGCCAGCTGAAGCCCGAGATCGCCGACACCTGGTCCCTGGGACTCACCCTGACGCCGACCGCGCTGCCGGGGTTGAGCGCGAGCGTCGACTACTACCACATCAAGCTCACCAATGAGGTCGGCAATTACCCGTTCGCGACCATCCTCAACGGCTGCCTGGTCGATGACAACCCGATCTATTGCAGCCAGATCGTGCGCAACAAGCTGACCGGTGCACTCACCGGCGCCACCGTGGCCGGCGGCGGCTACTTCCTGCAGCAGGACTTCAACCTCGGCGTCTCGGTGGTTTCCGGCTTCGACGCGGCGATGAACTATCGCCACGCGCTGCCCGGTAACTGGGGGTCGATCAGCGCCACTCTCAACGGCGCGTACCTCTGGCACGACACCACCACTCCGTACCCGGGCTCCGGAAGCTTCGACTGCGCCGGGCTTTTCGGCACCACCTGCGATAACGGCTCGGTGAATCCCCGCTGGCGGCATAACCTGCGCGTCAGCTGGGAAACGCCCCTCGACGTGCTGCTCTCGGCTCAGTGGCGCTTCATAGGTCCCACGACTTTCGACAACAACTCCGGCAATCCGCTGCTGCACTTCGCCGAGGAAGGCGCCTACGACCAGTACAACGCGCGCATTCCGGGCTACAGCTACCTCGACCTCACCGCGGTGTGGCACGTCATGAAGCAGCTCGAGCTGCGCGCCGGAGTGACCAACGTGCTCGACAAGGATCCGCCGGTCATCCCTTCGCTCGACATCACGGGCAATGCGGGCCCGGCGAACAGCTTCGACGCATACGACTACCTGGGACGACAGGTCTTCATCGCCTTCACGGCAAAGTTCTGAGGCGTCGCATCGCCGGGCGCGCATCGCACGCACACCCTTTTGAAGTTCGGGGTGGTGCTGCGGTGCGCGCCCGGCCCCTGGCAACGCTGACCCTGCTGGGCCTCGCCCTTCCCGTGGGGGCGGCGGAGCCGCCGCTGCCCGAGGCCCCGGCCTCGGCGCCGCAAGCCCGCACACCCTCTCCCGAGGTCCTCATCGAGGCACCCGAGCCGCGCTTCGTCGCGCCCACGCGGCGTGATCGCATCGGGCGGATCTGGGCGCCCGTGCTCATCGACGGCCGCGGCCCCTTTCGGATGGTGCTCGACACGGGGGCGAGCGATTCCGCGATCACCGCGCCGGTGGCTGAGGCGCTCGGGCTCGAGCCCGAGACCTCGCACCTCGTGCTGGTGCAAGGAGTTGCCGGCAGTGCGATCGTCCCGACCGTGCATGCCGCCTCGCTCACCGTGGGTGATCTCGATGCCTCCTCCGTCACACTGCCGATCATCGCGGATGCCCTCGGCGGAGCCGAAGGAGTGCTCGGGACTGCTGGTTTCTCCGACAAGCGTATCGACATCGATTTCCTTCACGATCGGATCACCATCGTCCGCTCGCACGGGCAGAGCGCGCCACTCGGCTACATCATGCTGCCGCTCGAGCGCTCCGGTCCCGGCCTGCTGATGGTGGCGGGCTCCGTGGCGGGCGTGCGCGTGCACGCTGTGATCGACACCGGCGCACAGCGAACCATCGGCAACGAGGCGCTGCGCCGAGCGCTCGTGAGCCGTCGCGCGCAGGGCACGCCGGACCAGATCTTCGACGTCACGACCCACGTCCAGGGCGGGGAGATGTTCGCGAGCCCGCCGATCATGCTCGGCAGAATCGAGATCGCGGGGGCCCGCATCACCTATGGCGAGGTTCACATCTTTGAGCACTGGCACCTCACGCGCGAGCCGGCGCTCCTCATCGGAATGGACGCCCTCGGGCTCCTCGAGGCGCTCGTCATCGACTACCGCCGTCGCGAGGTCGACCTGCGCCTGCATTGAGCGTTTCCAGGGAGCCGCCGCTGCCGTGCAACTGGGCTACACTGGGGCGGTCCGCTCCGTGCCGGGGCGCAGCGGGAGCTGCAGCGATGAAGTGGGTCGTGAGTATTGCCTGGCTTGCGGCGGCGCTGGCAGCGCCCGCGCTCGCATCCCCTGAACCGGCCGCCTCAGCCGCGTCCCGGGACGTCGTGCGGGCCATCACACGCAGCAACTGCGACGATGCGCTTCAGCTCGCCAACGCGGGGCTCAGGGCGAACGATGCGCAGACCATCTTCCTGATCGGACGGATGCTCGCCGAGGGTGTCTGCATCGAGCCTGACCCCGCCGCCGCCACGTCTTACTTTTCGCACGCCGCTGCGCAGGAGCTGACGGCGGCCGAAATCGAATACGGCCTGCAGGTCGGCCTCGGTGCAGGAGTCGAGCAAAGCTATGAGCGTGCCGGCGATCTGTGCCAGAAAGGCGGACTCGAACGCCAGGGGGGCGGGGCGTCTCTCTATTCGTTCGGCTACGTCTGCACGGTGCGAGGACTTGCGAGCCGACACCTGCGGCAAACTCTCCCGGGAGGCGCCGTGCTGCCGGGGAGAGCTGCCCGCGTCTCGTTCAACCCGGCGAGCGGCATCATGCAGATCCGTGCCATCCCACGCATCGCGAGCGCCGCTGACACCACCACGGGAACGTTCGTGCAGCGGCCGCTCATCGACATACAGTCGGACATCGAGAAGGCCTGGCGGGAAGCGATGAGTGCCGTGCCCAAACCGGACGCGGCGCGCCTGGAAAACACGGCGATGGAGCTCAATCTGGATCTCGATATGACGATCCAGGGTGGCCGCACCGCGCACCTGCTGCCGAACAGCGTCCTGATGCCAAACGACATCCCTGTGCGGGTCTCTCCCTCGACGCTGGGTCACTGATGGAGGCGGCTCGCTGACGCCGCTTCTCGTAACGGCGCGCCTGGAGCTGCGTTGCGCGCTGCCCGGGGACGCCGCATTCTTCCTCCGGCTCCTCAATCAGCCCTCCTGGCTCGAGAACATCGGTGATCGCGGCGTGCGCTCGCTCGCGGATGCCGAGGGCTACATCGGGAACAATCTCCAGGCGGCGTATCGGACCTGCGGCTTTGGGCTGTACGCGGTGGAGCTGAAATCCACGCGGGATCTCATCGGCCTGTGCGGACTCGTGAAGCGCGATTTCCTCCCCTCCCCGGACTTAGGCTTTGCGCTCCTGGCCGAATTCGCCGGACAGGGCTATGCCAGCGAGGCGGCCCGCGCGGTGATGCAGCACGCACAGGGCACGTTGGGAATCGAGCGACTGTACGCGATCGTCAAGCGTGGCAATCAGCGCTCGGTGCGGCTCCTCGAGCGACTCGGATTTCGGCGACAGGGGCCGTACCTGATCCCGCAAGGAGATGAGGTCGAGCTGTATTGCAGCGGTAAGGGCTATTTCGCGGCGCCCGCCGGCTGAGCGCGCAGCGCAGCACCCGCCGCTGATGCGGCGGCGGCCGGGGGCCCGGTCGCAGACGCCGTCACGATCGATGAAGCAGGCACTGACGGCGCCGCAGCGGGGCATGGCTGCACGGCGATCCTCGAGCCCACGCCCTCCGCGAAGAGATCCTGGATCGGAACCGTCGTCATACCGGCTCGCGGCGCAAGGTCGATCCAGTAGACAGTCTGCGACAGACTGTGCTCGGCGACCTCCGCCTTCAAACCCGTCTTCCTCACGGTTGCAGCGCGCTGCTCGGCGTGCGCACGATCGCTGAAGAGTCCGAGCGACACGCGCCGCCCCGACTCCGCGCTCGCCGGCATCACCAGCGCATCCTTGATGCCGTGCTTCTCGAGAGCGGCCCGCATCCTCTCCGCCTCGGCGTCGTCCTTGATACCGCCGATGAACACCCAGAAGCCCTCGGACGTCCCTGCCTGTTCGGCACGCTGCCGGGGGGCGAAACCCTTGGCGGTCAGAATCCCTGCTGCCTTTGCGGAATTGGTGATGTCCCCGAACGGACCCACCGACAGGCACCCGGGCGTCTCGTTGAAGACCGTCCTGGTGTTGGTCGCCGGCCGCTGCTCGGGCGGGAGCTCGGATACGAGCTTCAGTCTCGGCAGGCGCGCCAGGGCCTCGTTCACCGGCACGGGCTTAGGTGCGTCCACCCAGTGCGCCCAGGCGAAGTACACGAGGTTCGCGGCGACCAGCGCGAAGAAGACGTTGCGCACGGATCGTGATTGTAGAGCAAAGGCGGCCGCGCGGCGGCCGGAGAAGTCCTGGACAGCGTTCGGGACCCCCTGCCATGCAGTTACCAGAAAAATGCCAGCCGCAACCCATGACTCTGTGCGGCCGCCGGGCAAGGATGCGCGGCGGCACACCACTAAGACTGAAAGGAAACGACCATGTACGAACGCACGCGAGGCGCAGCTTTCGGGACCCCGGCCCTGGCACTCTGCTCGATTCTGGCGATTTCCCCGGCGCTTGCGGCCGACTTCCCCTCTGGAACCTATGCCGTCAAACAAGCCCCCTACACCTTGAGCTTCGACGCCCAGGGACAGTTCCACGTGCAACAGGGTAAGACGCTCGAGGTATCGGGCACCTACTCCGTGAAGGCAGGCGAGGTGCAGCTGACCGATAAAAGCGGTCCCTGGGCGTGCGCCAAGGCCGGCGAGGAAACGGGCACTTATGCCTGGAAATACGCGAGTGGCGCGCTCACCTTCACCAAGGTCGCCGACCGATGCGAGGACCGGGTGAAGAGCCTCGTCAACCTCTCGTGGGAGCGGCAGAAATAGCGCGGCGAGGGGCGGACGGCACGGGCTGTTCCGCCCTTCCCGCCCCGCTGCAGCGCGGAACCTAGCGGGACCGCGCGAGTACCGCCAGCCCCCGCAGCACCAGATCCGGCACGCCCACCGCGCTGCTGCGCAGTAAGGCTCGCAGCGCCGGCGCGCCCCCACCCGTCAGCACCACGAGCGGCTCGCGCGCGACCAGCACGGAGGCCTCCTGCACCGCCCGATCAATGAGGGCCGCAGCCGCGTAGCGCGCACCCCGCTCGAGTCCCTCGCGCGTGGAACGGGCGAATATTCCCTTGCCCCCGAGCGCGCCGCCGCGCGCGCGGCGCCGGATTCCGTGGGTTCGCTCGAGGAGCGCCTTCACCATGAGCTCGGGGCCCGGCACGATCACCCCGCCCCGGTGGCGCCCATCCGCTCCCACCAGGTCGACGGTCATGGCGGTGCCAACCCCCACCACGCATAGCGGCAACGAGGGAAAGAGCGCGCGCGCCCCGACAGCAGCGGCGAAGCGGTCGACCCCCAGCCGCCAGGGCTCCACATAGCCTACGGTGACGCCTCCCCCCCGCCGCGGCGTGGACAGAAAATGCACGACAGCCCCGCAGCGGTGTGCCGCAGCCGCCAGCGCCCTGTTCACCCGCGCGCCCGCAACGCTGGCCGCTACCACACGCTCGGGCCTGCGTGCCGAGGCAAAGAGCCGCCCGTAATCCGCCGCCCGCCATTTCGAGTGCACGGCGGCGCGGCCCCTGGCGAGACGCTCTCCTTCGAGCCGCGCCCATTTGATGCGGGTGTTGCCGACGTCCACGATGAGTACCGTCATCCTGCGGCCCTCACGGTGACTTCGCCCGAGAGAAAGCGCCGCACGCCCTGCGGTGTCTCGACCATGAGCGCCCCGTGCACGTCGATCCCGCGCGCGAGACCGCGCTCGGTCGCCCCCTCGAGGGCCCTGACATCCACCGCGCGCCCGCGAAGCGCGTCCGCACTGTGCCATTCCGCGGCGAAAGGCTTCAGTCCCTGGCATTCGAATTCAGCGAGCCCCAGCAGGCACTCACTGATGAGCCCTGCGGCGATCTCGTTGCGCGAGGGCCCCTCGAGTCCCGCGCTCGCGAGATCGGTCGCCGGGGTCCCCGTCTGGGCGATTTTCCCGAGCACCTGCTCCCCGAGCGCCACGTTGAGACCGATCCCGATCACCACGTGGGCCGGGCCCGCGCCTTCGGCGCGCAGGTCGATGAGTATGCCTGCGAGCTTGCGCCCGCCGACCAGCAGGTCGTTCGGCCACTTGAGCGCGGCGCTTGCCATCCCGTGGGTCCGGAGCACCCGCAGGACGCATACCCCGATGACGAGCCCGAGCGCGCCCAGGTCCGGTGGCACTTCGCGGAACGTCCAGCTGAGAGACAGGCAGACCGACCCGCCGGGCGGAGCCAGCCACGCCCGCCCGCGCCGCCCGCGGCCGGCACTCTGGTATTCGGCGAGCAGCACCTCGCTGCGGCCGCCTCCAGGCCCCGGTCGTGCGAGCAGCGCGCTGTTGGTCGAGCCTATCGACCACACGGTCTCCAGCTTGCCAACCTGCCTGCGCAGCTCACGCGGCAGATGCGCCCGGATGGTCGCCGCGTCCAGCGGCGTCACCGGCCGTTCGAGGCTGTAGCCGCGATTGCGCACCGCCTGAAGCGACAGACCGAGGGTGCGCAGCGCCCTTGCCGCTTTCCAGACCGCGCTTCGGCTCACCTCGAGGCGTTGGGCGAGCTCCTCGCCGGAGTGAAAGCGCCCGTCGGCGAGCAGCGCGAACACGCGGGCCGCGAGCGGGCCATCGGGCGCGGGCATCTACCCGTGTCTCCGGCGCGCGCCGAGCAGCCACAGCCGCATGGCACGCGATTCGTTCCCGGCGAGCATGCGCGCGATGTTGGTGCGATGGGTGAACACGATGAGGACGGCGGCGACAAGAGCGAAAGCGAGGAGCGGCGCACGCGGCTCGGGGCTCGTGGCCGCGATCGCCGCTGCCACCGCTGCTGCGGATACCATCGATGCGAGCCCTACGTAGCCGAACAGGATGACGACGAGGAGCCACGCGACCAGCATCACCAGCACGAGCAGGGGACTCGAGCCGAGAACGGCACCCACGAAGGTCGCGAAGCCCTTGCCTCCCCTGAACCCGTAACACACCGGATAGACGTGCCCGACGATGACCGCGAGACCGCATACCGTCGCCGCCCATGCGTGCAGAGCGCCGGTCTCCGGCACGATTTGAGCCGGGAAGGTGAGCGGCGCGAGCAGGCCGGTCGCGATCCAGCCCTTGCCCAGATCGATGATGAAGACTGCGAGCGCCGCCGCCTTGCCCTGGGTGCGCAGCATGTTGGTCGTGCCCGCATTACCGCTTCCCAGGTTGCGGATGTCGACGCCGCGAAATTGTCCGATGAGGAGACTCCCCACGATCGACCCCAGGAGGTAGCTCAGCGAGCCCTTGACGATGAGCTCAATCAAGCGCGAAACACCTCCGCGAGCATGCAGCGCACGCTCCCTCCCCCCAGACGCTCGATGGTGGGAACCGGCACCGCGAGCACCGCGTCCGTGCACCCCGAGAGGCGCGCGAAAACCTCCGGCTCGAGCGCGCGCCGCGCAGCCTCGGACATGACGAGCACGCGCGAATCTCCCAGCGCTTCGTCCCAGGTGCCGAGCTC
>DATGJR010000183.1:0-6692 GCA_035295065.1 Steroidobacteraceae bacterium | reverse complement strand
GCGGTGCGTGCCAGCCAGGCCAGCAGTCGCTTGCCGGCGCCGAGACCGCGCGCCTCGGGACGCACATAGAGATCCTCGAGGTAGATCCCGGGCTTGCCCATGAAGGTCGAGAAATTGTGGAAGTAGAGCGCGAAGCCGACGGGGACGCCATCGAGACAGGCGAGGGCGACTTCGGCGTACGGACGCGCTCCGAAGAGCGCCGTGCGCACATCCGTCTCAGTCGCGACCACCTCGTGCTCGAGATGCTCGTAGGTGGCGAGCTCGCGGATGAAGCCGAGCACCGCCGGCACGTCGGCGGCAGTCGCGCTGCGGATGCTGATGTCGCTGGGCATGCGGGCTCAGCCGGTGCTCTGCAGGCCCTGGGCGATGCCGCCGACGCTCGCCAGCAGTGCTTCGAAGAGCCCGCGGTCCTCGCGTCCGCTCGCACGCCAGCGGCGCAGCAGGTCCACCTGCAGCAGGTTCATCGGATCGACGTAGGGATTGCGCAGCTCGATGGAGCGCTGCATGGTCGGATCAGAATCGAGCAAGGCGCTGCTCCCCTTGATGGAGAGGAGCGATGTGCACGCCGCCAGGTATTCCGTGCGGATGGCGCCCGCGAAGCGCCGCAGCGCGGGCGGTGCCAGCTCCTCGTAGTACTGCGCGATTTCGAGATCCACCCGGGCCAGCATGGTCTCGATGTCGTCGAGGAGGTTGCGCATGAAGAACCAGTCCCTGTACACCTCGCGCACGCGGGCGAGGCCGAAGCGCTCGAGCGCCGCACCCAGGCCCGCGCCCGCACCATACCACTCGGGAAGCATGTAGCGGGTCTGCGACCACGCGTAGACCCAGGGCACCGGGAGCAGGGTCTCGATGCCGCCGCCTTCTGCGCGGTGGATCGAGCGCGAGCCGATCTGCATGCGCTCGATCACATCGATGGGCGTGATGGCGCGGAAGTACTCGTAGAAGTCCGCGTCCTGATAGACCAGCCGCTGCCAGGCGGCGCGGCTTTCGCTGGCGATGAGCGTCGCACATTCGAGGTGCGCCTGCGGCTCGGGGGCGAGTGTGCCGCGGCGCTGCGCCGCGCTGATGAGCGACAGAGAGTTGAAGGCGCGCTCGAGCGTGCGCATGGCAATGGGGCGCAGCCCGTAGCCCTGTCTGACGGTCGCCCCCTGCTCGCGGATGCGCAGCACGCCATCGACGGCACCCGGCGGCGCCGCTCTGACCAGCGCCTCGATGCGCCCGCCGCCGCGCGCGATGCTGCTGCCACGCGCGTGGAACACCGTGGCCTGCTCTCCGGCGGCACTCAGCACGCGCGTGAGCGCGCGCTGCGCTTCGTGGATGCTGACGCGCGAGGCGCAGGCCCCGGTCTGTTTGTTGCTGTCCGAGTAGCCGATCACGACGCACTGCCGGCGCCCGCGCGAGTGCAGGTGCCGCCGGTAGAGGGGGTCCGACAGCAGCTCCTGCAGGGTGGTGCCGCAGGCAGCGAGCGCTTCCTCGGACTCGAACTGCGGCGCGATGTCGAGTGCCACCTCGCCCGTGTGCTTGTCGTAGGCGGAGGCCCAGCGCGCCAGCAGCAGCGCCGCCAGCACGTCATCGGCGCCGCTGGCGCCGCTCACAAGAAAATAGCCGATGGCGTCGGGGCCGTAACGATGGCGCACCTGGACGATGGCTTCGAACACGGCCAGCGAGCGCTTGCCGAGGGCATCGAGCTCCGCGGCCGGCCCGCGGTCCTTCTCCAGCGCCGCTGTGAGGAGCGCACGGCGCTCGCGGCTGCTGCGCGCCAGCCACTCAGGATCGTCGAAGCCGCGCGCGATCACCTGATGCAGCACGCTCGCATGCACGCGCACGTCGAGTGCGGCGAGGTGAAAGCCGAAGGTGTCGATGCGGCGCAGCAGCCGCTCGACATAGAAGAGCCCCGCATGCACCCCCTTGTTGGCGCGCAGGCTTGCCGCGATCAGCGCCACGTCGGCGCGGAACTGCGCCGCGTTCTCGTAGCCGGATGCGCGTCCGTCGTTCGCATGACGCAGTCGCTCGGAAATCTGCGCGAGCAGCAGCCGGTAGGGCATGCGCTCGTGGCGCAGCGGCACGGCGGCGCGTGCCGCCGGCAGCAGCGTCGAATAGCGCTCGATACGCTTCTGCAGATCGGCGGACACACCCACGCGGCTGTCGCTCTGCGAGAGGCGCTGCGAGAGGCGCTGGCACTCGGCGAAATAGCAGTTGAGCAGCGCCTGCTGCTGGCGGGCCAGGCTCTCGCGGATAGTCTTGGCGTGCACGTCCGGGTTGCCGTCGGTGTCACCGCCGGCCCAGGAGCCGAAGTGCAGGATCGGCGGCACGCGCGCCTGGCCGCCCTCGCTCCCGTAGACCTTGCTGAGACCCTGGGCAATCTCCTCGTAGAAGGTCGGCACGACCTTATAGAGGACCTCGACCAGATAGAAGAGGATCTGTTCGCGCTCGTCCGCGACCGAGAGCCGCTCGCGCGGCAGCTCCTCGGTCTGCCAGGCGGCAGTCATCTCGAGGCGGATGCTGTTCCAGAGGTTGCGCAGCTCGTTGGGAGTGAGCGCCGGGTCGAGCCGCTCGAGGAGGCGCTGCGCGATGCGCTGCTGCTTGCGCAGGAGCGTGCGGCGAGTGGACTCGGCCGAATGCGCCGAGAACACCGGCTCGATCGACAGCGATCCGATCAGCTCCAGCGTCTCCGGCAGCGTCCAGCCCTGGGCTTTGAGTGTGGCGATCGCGTCCTCGACGCCGCCTGGCTGCGGCCGCTGGCTGTCCTTGAGGAAATAATCGCGGCGGCGGCGGATGCGATGCACCCGCTCGGCGAGGTTGACCGCCTGGAACCAGGTGGAGAAGGCTCGCACCAGATCGCGCGCCAGCGCCGCTGGGCGATCGCGCACGCAGGCCGCGAGCTCGGCGCGCGCGCCGCTCTCGCCGGCGCGGCCGCGGATCGCGGCCACCCGATCGAGCTCGACCAGCTCATAGAGCTGCTCGCCCCCCTGCTCACGCAGGATTTCCCCGAGCAGCGCGCCGAGGGCGTGCACGTCATCGCGCAGCGGCTCGTGCTTCGGGGGAAAGTGGATGTCGTCGCGCTTCAACCATCGCTCCAGCTGCGGGCGCGCGCCGCGAAGTCCGCGCGCTGCACCCGCACCACGCAGAAGCGCTGCCCGGTCGGCGCCTCCATGACGTACCAGGTGCGCACCGGACCGACGCGGCGCGCACCGAGCTTCTCGAGCCGGGCCACCTCGGCTTCGATGTCATCGGTCTCGATGTCGAGGTGCACGCGGCTCGGATGCCCGACCTGCTGCACCTCGATATGCACCTCATCGGGTGCCGTGTCGAGCGTGCGGTACTTGCCCTCGGCGGGGTCCTTTTGCGCGCGCAGCTCGAGGCCGAGCGCCTCGCTCCAGAAACGCGCCGCCCCCTCGAGGTCCGGGGTGTTGCAGTCGATGATGAATCCGGCGAGGCGGCTCTTGTGCATGCTGCTCTCCTGGAGGCGCTCGACCATGCCTCGTTTGCAGGCGCGTATTCTAGCCGGCGCGCGTTGCGCGCTGTCGCACCGGGTAATATGGCAGGGGGCGGGGGGCGTGAAGCTCTGCAACCTTGGCGGAAACAACGAGTCAGGGGACTCCATGAAATCATCAGCGCTTTTGTGCCTCGGCTGCCTCGTACAGCTCGCGGCTGCGTCGGCACTGGCGCAGGCGCCCGAGGGCCCCCAGCCGCCCGCTCCCGCCCCCCAGTATCCGCAACTTCCGAGCGAGACGCCGGCGCATTTCGTACCGCCGACCGCGGGGGCGGATTTTGACCTGCGCCAGGCGATGATCCCGATGCGCGACGGTGTCAAGCTGTTCACGGTCATCCTCGTGCCGAAGGGCGCCCGCAATGCCGGAATTCTCCTGACGCGCACGCCCTACGATGCAAAGTCGATGACCTCGAAGCAGCAGAGCCCGCACATGGGGGTGCGTCTGTGGGGATACGACAACGCGGTCGAGACCATCATCGAGGGTGGATACATCCGTGTCGTGCAGGACATCCGCGGTAAGTACGGGAGCGAAGGCGACTACGTGATGAACCGCCCGATGCGCGGTCCGCTCAATCCAACACCCGTGGATGAGTCGACGGACACGTACGACACGATCGACTGGTTGATCAAGAACGTTCCGGAGTCCAACGGCCGGGTGGGTGTGCTCGGTATTTCCTATGACGGATTCCTGGCGCTGACGCCGCTCATTCATCCGCACCCGGCGCTCAAGGTGGCCGTGCCCATGAATCCCATGGTCGACGGCTGGCGAGGCGATGACTGGTTCCACAACGGGGCCTTTCGGCTGCCGAATCTCCCGTATATCTATGAGCAGACCGCGACCCGCCGGAACGAGGAGCTCTGGCAGTCGGGGTACTACGACGACTACGAGCAGTATATGAGTGCAGGCTCGGTCGCCGAGATGGCCCGCCGGCACGGAATGGAGCAGATCGGGTTCTGGCGCAAGGTGGTCGAGCACCCCGCGTACGATGATTTCTGGCGCGAGCAGGCCATGGATCGGCTGCTGGCCCGCGAGCCCCTCAGCGTACCGACGATGATCGTCGCAGGCTTGTGGGACCAGGAGGACATCTACGGCGCCGCCGCCGTCTACAAGGCGCTCTACGCCGAGGAGCGCAATCGCGACAACCTGTACCTGGTGATCGGCCCCTGGTTCCATGGGCAGGAAATCGAGGATGGGAGCTCCCTCGGTCCCCTGCGCTTTTCCAGCGACACGGGCCTGTACTTCCGTCTGCACATTCTTGCGCCCTTTCTCGCGCGTTACCTCAAGGGTGGCGCGCAGACCCCTTCCGCCCCTTCACACGCGACGGTGTTCCAGACGGGCGCCAACGTATGGGAATCGCTGCCGCGCTGGCCGTCAGGGTGCGGTGGAAGCTGTACGCCCAAGCCCACGCCGCTCTATCTGCGGTCCGCAGGCATGCTCCAATGGGAGCCCGAGACGCAGGGCGCGCCGTTCGATGAATACGTCTCGGATCCCGCCAAACCGGTGCCCTATCGCGTCCGGCCCATCCTTCCTGTCGGTTACGAGCCGCCGTACACCTGGACCCGCTGGCTCGTGGATGACCAGCGGGAGTTCGCGGGTCGTACGGACGTTCTGACCTACGTAACCCCACCGCTCGAGCGGCCGCTCGCCATCAGCGGCGAGCCGGTCGCGAACCTGGTCGCGGCCACGACCGGGAGCGATGCCGACTGGGTGGTCAAGCTGATCGATGTCTATCCGGATCAGGTTGCAGGCCAGCCGGAGATGGGCGGCTACCAGCTCGCCGTGGCGATGGATATTTTTCGGGGTCGCTACCGCGAGGATCTCGGTACGGCAAAAGCAATCGAGCCGAACAAGCCGCTCGTATATCGTTTTGCGCTCCCCACCACCAACCACGTCTTTCTGCCGGGCCATCGGATGATGGTGCAGGTGCAGTCGTC
The DNA here is from genome assembly GCA_035295065.1 of Steroidobacteraceae bacterium. Classification (GTDB taxonomy): domain Bacteria; phylum Pseudomonadota; class Gammaproteobacteria; order Steroidobacterales; family Steroidobacteraceae; genus 13-2-20CM-66-19. The sequence goes on along the minus strand of DATGJR010000183.1, from coordinate 1,264 downwards.
GTGGTTTCCGCTCTACGACCGTAACCCGCAGACTTTCGTTCCTAACATCTTCTATGCCAGGCCGACCGACTTCCGCAAGGCGACGCAGCGGATCTACCACGCACCGCACGAGGCGAGCTTCGTGGAACTGCCGCTGATAGCGGCGGATGGCCGATGAGGGGATAGGCGGCCACACGAGTGCCGGTGACCACCACCGTCCAAATCGGTGCCGCCAGAGTCCGTCTGGAAGACGACGGGAAGGGTTTCCCGCTTCTTCTGTTGCACGGGTTTCCCGCGACCCGGCGTCTGTGGGCGCGCGTCAGCCCTCTGCTCGTCGAGGCAGGTTTTCGCGTGCTCGTCCCGGATCTCATCGGTTACGGCGAATCCGAGGCGCCGGCCGGCGCGCGTATCGACATGGCCAGCCAGGCTCGATGGATGCTGGAGCTCCTGGGTCAGCTGGCTCTGACGCGCGTAGCCATCGTCGCCCACGACGTGGGGTCCGCCGCCGCTCAGCTCATGGTTATCAGTGAGCCCCGGCGTATCCGTGGCCTCGCCGTGCTCGACGGTGTCTACGCAGGTGAGTGGGCAATGGGCGCCATTGCCGGGATCCAGACCTGGGATCCGGCTGAGGCCAATAGACTCTTTCCGGTACTCGCACGACGGCTGGCGAAGAGCGCTGCCATGCGAGAGATGCTGGCGACATATCAGGGCGCGCAGGGAGGCTTGCAGCTCATTCGCGCCGCCCGGGATCTCGACCCGGAGCAGACCGCAAATATCGGCGCGCAACTGCGCTCGAGTGGTGTTCCGGCAGCCGTTCTCTGGGGAGAGCGAGACGAGTTTCTCTCGATTGAAGAGGTCGGTCGACCGCTCGCGCAGCTGCTGGGCGCATCTCTGGTCCCGCTCCCCGGCGGACATTTCACTCCTCTCGACTGCCCGAGCGAAGTCGGCAAAGCGCTGCTGGACTTCCTGACTCCCTTGTCGGAACGCTAGTGGCGTCAGACGGCCAGCAGGGGACGCTCGTGCACGTCCGCCACTTTGCTGCATAGCAGCCACTCAAAAAACAACTATAGTCAGTCGACCAAGCGAACAACGTTGCGGTAGTGCATCGTCCGCGACGGCGACGGAGTCACCCATATGGCAGAACTCTGGAGCAGCGTCGGTTCGGCCGGCGCAGTGAACCCATCCGATACCGGCAAGGTCGTGCTCGTGGGCTCGGTCGTTCAATTGGGCGCGAGAGGTGGCGTGATTGCCGCTGTGGCTGGCGATCGTACGCCGGTGGGCCCCG
>DATGJR010000182.1:0-2213 GCA_035295065.1 Steroidobacteraceae bacterium | reverse complement strand
CTCGGCGAGGCGGACTTCACGCGCTCCCTCGCCGCCGTGGTTCGCGAAGCGCCCCAGGATGTGCGGTTGCAGGAAGTGCTCACGGGGCTGTTGCTGCGAGCCTCGAGGGGCGATGTCGCCGAGCAGCTGCTGCGCGAGCAGCTGCGGGTCGCCAGCGCTCCGGTGCCGTACCTGCGGTTCATGCTGTCGCAGGTGCTGCGCGAGGCGCAGCGATTGCCGGAAGCGGAGACCGAGGCGCTGGAGGCGGCCGCAGCGCTTCCCGATGATCCACCGGTGGTCGAGAATCTGGTCTCGATCCTGCTGTCACGCGGCCGGCCCGAGGAGGCCCTCGCGTTCGTCCGTCCGCAGCGCGCCCGCTCTCCGCTCGCGCAAAGCTGGATCGCTCACGAGGCGACCGCGGCCCGCCTCCTCGGCCAGCCCGCTTACCGGGAGCTCTACGACTATCAGCGTTTCGTGCGCGTCTATGAGCTGCAGCCGCCGGCGCCCTTCAGCTCCATGGCGCAGCTCAATGCCGCTCTCGAGCAGGCGCTGATGAGGCGCCAGCGCCCGCATCTTCAGCCGCTGCGCGCAAGCCTGCGCAACGGCCAGCAGACGATCCGCAATCTGGTGACGGACCCCGAGCCCGCGATCCGCGCGCTGATGCGCGCGTTCGAGGAGCCGCTGCGGGCGTATCTGGCGGCGCTCGGCACTGCGCCCGACCATCCCTTGAGCGCGCGCAACAACGGCGCGGCGCAACTGAAGAACTCCTGGTCGGCGCGGTTGAATCGCGGCGGTTTTCACGTCAATCACTTTCACGATTCCGGCTGGATCAGCTCGGCCTACTACGTGCAGGTGCCCGAGGAGGCGGGCGATGAGGGCTTGAAGAGCGGGTGGCTGAAGCTGGGCGAGCCGCGCTACCCGACTCCCGAGGCGGGGGTCGGCTGCTACGTACAGCCGCGACCGGGGCAGCTGGTGCTGTTCCCCTCCTACATGTGGCACGGGACTACGCCGATCCACGGACCGCAGCCGCGCACCTCGCTGTCCTTCGACGCCTTGCCCGCCGAGCGTGCCTAGGGGGAAGCGCCCCCGGTCAGCTTCCAGGTGACCAGATCCCCGACGCGCAGCCCCAGGCGCCGCGCTTCGCCCCCCTTGAGCTCGAGCACGGCCCGCACCGGCTGGTCCGAGCTCAGCGTGTCGAGCGACAGCGGCCGCGCGCGCTCGATGATCTTCGCGACGTGCCCATCGACGGCGATGAACAGCATGTCGAGCTCGATGTAGGTGTTCTTCATCCACATGGTCTCGATGCGCGGGGGCTCGAGCGGGAACACCATGCCGCGCGCGTCCGGCAGATCGCGCACGAACATGAGGCCCTGCTCGGCGCGCGGCTCGGTGTCGGCCACCCACACGTCGAAGCGGAATCTGCGCGGCTGCGGGCTCGCCTGCTGCACGATCTCGAGCGATGCGCGCGGGTAGGTTGCCAGATCCAGGATCGGCGGCGACTCGGCGCGGGTCGCTGCGCAGGCGGCGACGGCCGCTATCGCACATGCCGGGACGAGCCAGTTCGGTCTCATGGGTCTCCTGTCAGCGGACCGCATCGTCGCCGAAGACGGCGCTGCCCGCGAAATCGAAACTGCTGACGAGAATGTGCTCGGCCTGGTTCAGCGTGCTCGCCGGCGCCACGCAGAACCCACGCGCTACGATCCGGTAGTAGCGCGGTTTGCGCGCCGGGTCGGGCAGCCGCTGCTGTCTGAGCGTATCGACGGTGCAGTGCTCCTGGCCGCCGGTAGTGTAGAGGCGCCTGGCGCCTTCGACGATCACGGTGAGGTTGGTGGGGAGCTCGCGTCCGCTGCGCCCCTCGAGCGCCGTTCCCACCCCAAACACCATGCGCAGCCGCTTGCCGTCCGCGCGCCTGGGGCCCGCGAAGCTCACGCGGATGCCGCTGCCATCCGGGCGCGGTCCGCCGTCGCACTCGAGCTGCGCGTTGCGCCAGTCGATGTCGAGGTTGAGGGCACCGCGAATGCGCGCCCGCAGATACCCATTGCCAGCGGGCAGGCAGCCCGGGGGCGGGGTGCTCGCCGCTGCGGCCGAGGGCAGCACGATGGTCGGTGCCGGAGTGCCGGGCGGCGCCGGCACCGCGGCGCCGGGGAGCGCGGCGGCGAGGGCGAGGGCACAGGTGCTTAGCTCGGCGAGTCGCGCCATGCGGCGCAGTTTAGCGTGAAGCGGCAGCCGGACTT
>DATGJR010000181.1:0-19249 GCA_035295065.1 Steroidobacteraceae bacterium | reverse complement strand
GGAAAATGAGTCCGGCGTGACATTGAGCACGCCCATGACGACCGGGCGGCTCAGATCCACCGTCCTGTCTTTACACCTGAGCAATGTCTGGACTTACGGCGTTCCCGGGAATGCTTGCCTCACGCGGGAAGCGTGCGCAACAACGGCGGCTCAGTGCTGCCCGGCCGGTATCGCTCCGCCCGGTGGCTCACTCGGCTTCGGCGGCGGCTTACTGGAGAGGGAGTCGTCCCATCCCGCCGGGGGCTTGGGCGTGCGGCCGGCCATGAGATCCTTCAGCTGCTCCTCGTCGATGGTCTCATATTTCATGAGAGCCTCGGACATCGCGTGCAGCTTCTCGAGCGAGGTCGTGAGGATCTCGCGCGCGCGCTTGTAGTTGGCCTCGATGACCCGCCGCACCTCCTCGTCGATGGCGTGCGCGGTGACATCCGAAACCTGCTTGTGCTGCGTGACGCTGCGACCGAGGAATACCTCGCCGGTTTCCTCCGAGTAGGTGAGCGGCCCGAGCTTGTCCGACAAGCCCCACTTCGTGACCATGTTGCGCGCCAGCTCGGTGGCGCGCTCGATGTCGTTGGAGGCGCCGGTGGTCACCTGCTCGGGGCCGAAGATCAGCTCCTCGGCGATGCGGCCGCCGAAGAGCGTCGCAATGGCGCTCTCGAGGCGGCGCTTGGAGAAGCTGTAGCGATCCTGCTCCGGCAGGAACTGCGTCACGCCGAGCGCGCGACCGCGCGGAATGATCGTCACCTTGTAGACCGGGTCGTGCTCCGGCACCGTCATGCCGACGATGGCGTGGCCCGCCTCGTGGTAGGCGGTCATCTTCTTCTCGGCCTCGCTCATCACCATCGAGCGCCGCTCGGCGCCCATCATGATCTTGTCCTTGGCCTTCTCGAATTCGTCCATGCCAACGATGCGCTTGTTGGCGCGCGCGGCGAAGAGCGCCGCCTCGTTCACGAGATTGGCCAGGTCTGCGCCGGAGAATCCAGGGGTGCCGCGCGCAATGAGCGCCGGCTTCACATCGTCGGCGAGGGGCACGCGGCGCATGTGCACGCGCAGGATCTGCTCGCGGCCGCGCACGTCGGGCAGCGGCACCACCACCTGTCGATCGAAGCGGCCCGGCCGCAGCAGTGCCGGATCGAGCACGTCGGGGCGGTTGGTGGCGGCGATGACGATGATCCCTTCATTGCCCTCGAAACCGTCCATCTCGACCAGCAGCTGATTGAGCGTCTGCTCGCGCTCGTCGTGGCCGCCGCCGAGGCCCGAACCGCGATGCCGGCCGACGGCATCGATCTCGTCGATGAAGATGATGCAGGGGGCATGCTTCTTCGCCTGCTCGAACATGTCGCGCACGCGCGAGGCTCCCACACCGACGAACATCTCGACGAAATCCGAGCCCGAGATCGTGAAGAAGGGCACCTTGGCCTCGCCGGCGATGGCGCGCGCCAGCAGCGTCTTGCCGGTGCCGGGCGAGCCGACCATGAGGACGCCCTTGGGAATCTTGCCGCCCAGCTTCTGGAACTTGCCCGGGTCCTTGAGGAAGTCGACGATCTCGCCGACCTCCTGCTTCGCCTCATCGACACCCGCGACGTCGGCGAATGTGACACTCACCTGGTCCTCGCCGAGGAGCCGCGCGCGGCTCTTGCCGAAGGACATGGCTCCCCGTCCGCCGGAAGCACCCTGCATCTGTCGCAGCATGTACACGAACACCACGATCAGCAGCAGCGCGGGCGCCAGCTGCAGGAGGAGCTGCCCCATGTAGTTCGGGGGCTTGGGCGGCTGGCCCTCGATCTTCACATCGGCCTTCATGAGCGTGCCGATGAGAGCCGTATAGTCGGTCTCGGGGTTGTAGGTCTTGAACTGCCCCTTGTCCTTGAGCTCCCCGAAAATCATGTCGCCCTGGATGGTCACCGACTCGACACGGTTGTCCTTCACGTCGTCGAGGAAGGTCGAGTAGGCGATCTGCTGCGGCTGGCCCGTGGTCGGCATGTAGCGGCTGAAAACCAGCAGCAGCACGATCACGATCACTACCCAAAGCAGGATGTTCTTTGTCAAGTCGTTCAAAGGCTTCCGTCCTTCAGATGGGGGCTTCCACCATCCCCCGAACCTACGTTCCGAACCTACACCAAGCGAAACTGCATGGCCAGCAGATAGATCTCAGGGCTCCGCGGCCGCGACGCCTTAGGTTTGACCAGCCGTACGCGCTCGAATTCGGTGCGCGCGCACTGGATGAGCTCCTGGAATCCGCTTCCCTGAAACACCTTGATCAGGGCGCTCCCGCCGGGCTTCAAGACGCGCCTGGCCATCTCCAGAGCCAGCTCGGCCAGGTGCATGGAGCGCGGCTGGTCGACGACGTCAATTCCACTCAGGGACGGGGCCATGTCGGATAAGACCACGTCGACCTGTCCCTGCGGCAGGAGCGAAAGCAGCCGGCCAAACACCTCATTTTCCCGGAAGTCCCCTTGCACGAACTCGACCCCCGCGAGGGCCTCCATGGGCAGAATGTCGGTCGCCACCACGCGGCCCTTCGGGCCTACCCGTCCACGCACGTACTGGCTCCAGGCTCCGGGGGCCGCCCCGAGGTCGAGGCATACCGATCCTGGCCTGAGGAGCCTTTCGCGGCGATCGATCTCCTCGAGCTTGAACACCGCCCGCGAGCGCCATCCGCCGCTTTGCGCACGCTGCACGTACGGATCGCTGAAATGCTCCTTCAGCCACCGGTCGCTGCTTTTCGATCGCCGGGCCATGAGCCCCGAGCCTCCTTGTGGAAGACCGCCGCAGGGCCTTCGCTCTTACAATCGCAACCATGGAAAAGACCCGCCCGCCGATCGAGCTCTCGGAGCGCCAGCGCCGGCACCTGCGCGGGCTCGCCCATCCGCTCAAACCCGTGGTGCGCCTCGGCAACGCCGGCCTGACGGAGGCGGTGGTGCGCGAGACCGCCCGCGCCCTCGCCGATCACGAGCTCATCAAGATAAAGGCGCCGGGGGGCGACCGCGAGGCGCGTGACGCGATCTTCGTGGCGCTCGCGGCGCGCACCGAAAGCGCGCTCATTTCCCGCATCGGCAACGTCGCCGTGCTCTACCGGCCGCACCCCGAGCTCCCGCGCATACTTATTCCTGATTAGCTGGCCGAAATTGCCTTCGGCAATTTCGGCAGACATTACTCCGTGGACCGCGGGCAAACGGCGTGACTTTTGCCCGCTGCGCTCGCTGCTACCCTCAGCGGCGATTTCGGCGGACATTACTCCGTAGCCCGCCGGCGAAAGGCGCGACTTTCGCCGGCTGTGCATGGGGGAGTGATTTCTCCCCGTCAACCGAGCTTTACCGCCACGATCTCGTAGGAGCGCATGCCGCCGGGGGCCGTGACGTCCACGACGTCGCCTTCCGCCTTGCCGATCAGCGCGCGGGCGATCGGCGAGGTGACGGAGAGGCGCCCGGCGCGGATCTCCGCCTCGTCCTCGCCCACGATCTGGTAGACCACGCGCGCGCCGCCCGCCTGGTCCTCGAGCTCGACGGTGGCGCCGAATACCACCTTGCCGTTGTCCGGCAGGGTCGCCGGGTCGATGACCTCGGCGTTGGCGAGCTTGCGCTCGATCTCGGTGATGCGTCCCTCGATGAAGCCCTGCTGCTCACGCGCCGCGTGATATTCGGCGTTCTCGGAGAGATCGCCGTGGCCGCGTGCATCGGCGATTGCCTTGATGACCGCGGGGCGCGCCTGGGACTTGAGGCGCTTGAGCTCCGCGCGCAGCGCCTCAGCGCCGCGCAGTGTCATGGGAGTGCGCTTCATGCCTGCGAGGCCTCCAGATGCAGGTCCTGCAGGCGGTTCACCTCGACTTCATCGAGGTGATCGAGCGCCTCGAGTGTGGCCAGGCCCGCGGCGAGTGTCGTGTAGTAAGTGACGCGCCGGTGCACGGCCTCGCGCCGGATCGAGTTCGACTCGCGGATCGCCTGCTTGCCTTCGGTGGTATTGACGATGAGGTCGACCTCGTCGTTCTTGATCATGTCGACGATGTGCGGGCGCCCCTCGCGCACCTTGTTGACGCGCCGGCAGGCGATTCCCGCCTCCGTCAGCGCGCGGGCCGTGCCTTCGGTCGCGAGCAGCTCGAAGCCGCGCTCGAGGAGCTTGCGACCGAGATCGACGGCGCCGGCCTTGTCCCGGTCGCGCACGCTGATGAAGCACACGCCCTTGCGCGGCAGCGTCACACCGGAGGCGCTTTGCGCCTTGGCATAGGCCTCGCCAAAGGTGCGCCCGGTGCCCATCACCTCCCCGGTCGATTTCATCTCGGGACCGAGGATCGGGTCAGCCTCCGGAAACTTGACGAACGGGAACACCGCCTCCTTGACCGAGAAGTAGTGCGGCACGCGCTCGACCGCCCCCACCAGCTGCTTGAGCTTGCGGCCCGTCATGACTCGCGCCGCGACCTTCGCCAGCGGAAGCCCGGTCGCCTTGGAGACGAACGGGACGGTGCGCGAGGCGCGCGGATTGACCTCGAGCACATAAATGACGCCTGCCTGGATGGCAAACTGGATGTTCATCAGCCCGATGACGTTGAGCGCGCGCGCGAGCTTGCGCGTCTGCTCACGCAGCTCCGCCTGCGTCTCGCGCGTCAGGCTCACCGGCGGGAGCGAGCAGCCGGAGTCGCCCGAGTGCACGCCCGCCTGCTCGACGTGCTCCATGATGCCGCCGATCAGCACGTCATCGCCGTCGCACACCGCATCGACGTCCACCTCGATGGCGACGTCGAGGAAACGGTCGAGCAGCACCGGACTGTCGTTCGAGACCTCGACCGCGCTCCCCATGTAGGCGCGCAGGTCCTCCTCGTTGAACACGATCTCCATGGCGCGTCCGCCGAGCACGTAGGAGGGGCGCACCACGAGCGGAAATCCGACTTCGCGTGCGAGCTGCACCGCCTGTTCCTCGGCGCGCGCCGTGGCATTCGCCGGCTGTTTGAGGGCGAGCTTGCGCACCAGCGCCTGGAAGCGCTCGCGGTCCTCGGCGACGTCGATCGAATCGGGCGAGGTGCCGATGATCGGCGCCCCGGCCGCCTCGAGCGCGCGCGAGAGCTTCAGCGGCGTCTGTCCGCCGAACTGCACGATGACGCCCTCGGGCTTCTCCTTGGCGAGGATCTCGAGCACGTCCTCGAGCGTGAGGGGCTCGAAGTAGAGGCGGTCGGAGGTGTCGTAGTCGGTCGAGACGGTCTCGGGATTGCAGTTGACCATGATGGTCTCGAACCCGTCCTCGCGCAGCTGCAGCGCGGCGTGCACGCAGCAGTAGTCGAACTCGATCCCCTGGCCGATGCGGTTGGGGCCGCCGCCGAGGATCACGATCTTGCGCCGGTCGGTGGGATTGGCCTCGCACTCCTCCTCGTAGGTCGAGTACATGTAGGCGGTGGAGGTGGCGAACTCCGCCGCGCAGGTGTCGACGCGCTTGTACACCGGCACGACACCGAGCTCGTGCCGCTTGTCGCGAAGCGCCTTCTCCGGCATGTCGAGGAGCCTGCCTAAGCGGCTGTCGGAGAAGCCGCGGCGCTTGAGGGCCCGCAGCCGCTCCGCCGTCAGGGCGCCGAACCCGTGGGTGCGAACTTCGGCCTCCTCCCGCACCAGCACCTCGATCTGCGCGAGGAACCAGGGATCGATGTGGCTGAGCTCCGCGATGCGCGCGAGCGGCCAGCCGGCGCGAAAGGCGTCCGCCACGTAGAGGATGCGATTGGCGCCCGGAGCGCGCAGCTCGTACGCGAGACGATCGCGGTCCTCATCGGAAAGCGGCAGCGTGAGGAGCGGCGTCAGCCCGTCGAGCCCGGTCTCGAGTCCGCGCAGCGCCTTCTGCAGCGATTCCTGGAAGGTGCGGCCGATCGCCATCACCTCGCCCACCGACTTCATCTGCGTGGTCAGCCGGTCGTTGGCGGCGGGGAATTTCTCGAAGGTAAAGCGCGGGATCTTCACCACCACGTAGTCGATGGTGGGCTCGAAGGACGCCGGAGTCGCGCCTCCCGTGATGTCGTTCTTCAGCTCATCGAGCGTGTAGCCGACCGCGAGCTTGGCGGCGATCTTGGCGATCGGAAAGCCGGTCGCCTTGGAAGCGAGCGCCGACGAGCGCGAGACACGCGGATTCATCTCGATGATGAGCAGCCGCCCATCCTGGGGGCTGACGGCGAACTGCACGTTCGAGCCGCCGGTGTCGACGCCTATCTTGCGCAGCACCGCCACCGAGGCGTCGCGCATGCGCTGGTATTCCTTGTCGGTGAGGGTGAGCGCCGGGGCGACCGTGATCGAGTCGCCGGTATGCACGCCCATGGGATCGAGGTTCTCGATCGAGCAGACGATGATGCAGTTGTCCTTGTGGTCGCGCACCACCTCCATCTCGAACTCTTTCCACCCGATCACCGACTCCTCGAGCAGCACCTCCCCGGTCGGGGAGGCATCGAGACCGCGCGCCACGATCTCCTCGAGCTCCTCGCGGTTGTAGCCGATGCCGCCGCCCGTGCCGCCGAGCGTGAACGACGGCCGCACCACCACCGGGTAGCCGATCTCGCCCGCGATGGCGAGCGCTTCATCGAGGCTGCGGGCGATCTGCGACTGCGGCGTCTCGAGCCCGATCTCGCGCATCGCGTTGCGAAAGAGCTCGCGGTCCTCGGCCATGTCGATCGCCGCGCGGGAGGCGGCGATCAGCTCGACCTCGTACTTCTCGAGGATTCCCTCGCGCACCAGGTCGAGAGCGGTGTTGAGCGCGGTTTGTCCGCCCATGGTGGGAAGCAGCGCATCGGGGCGCTCCTTCTCGATGATGCGCGCGACGGTGCGGGCGTTGACCGGCTCGATATAGATGGCGTCCGCCATCTCCGGGTCGGTCATGATGGTCGCGGGGTTGGAGTTCACCAGGATGACCCGGTAGCCCTCCTCGCGCAGCGCCTTGCAGGCCTGCGCACCGGAATAGTCGAACTCGCACGCCTGCCCGATGACGATGGGCCCGGCGCCGATGATCAGGATGCTTTGGATGTCGGTGCGCTTGGGCATCTAATTCATTGGCCGGAATCGCAGGAAGCGATTCCGGCGGACATGACTGCGTCGACCGCCGGCAAAAAGCGTCGTTTTTGCCGGCTGCGCATCAGGAGAGCGATTCCGGCGGACACCACTACGTCGGCTGCTCATCGGGCCGTCCCGGCCTGCTGGCGGCGCAGAGTGTCCTCGGCGAGCTTCAGCTGCGCCTGCAGTCGGCGCAGCATCAGGTGGTTGAAGCGCTCGAACAGCGCACGCATGTCGTGCGGCCCGGGACTCGCCTCGGGATGCCCCTGGAATCCGAAGGCCGGACGATCGGTGAAGCTGATGCCCTGGAGCGAGCCGTCGAAGAGCGATCGATGGGTCGCCTTCACGGTCGCAGGGAGCGTTGACTCATCGACCGCGAAGCCGTGATTCTGACTGGTGATGAACACGCGGCCCGACTCGAGGTCCTGCACCGGGTGATTGGCGCCGTGGTGGCCGAACTTCATCTTCACGGTCTTGGCGCCCGCGGCGAGTCCGAGGATCTGCAGGCCGAGGCAGATGCCGAACACCGGCACGTCGGTCTCGAGGAACTTGCGCGTGGCGGCGATCGCGTAGCTGCAGGGCTCGGGATCGCCCGGGCCGTTGGAGAGAAACACGCCGTCGGGCTCGAGCGCCAGCACCTCTTCCGCCGGCGTCTGTGCCGGCACGACCGTCATGCGGCAGCCGAAGTCGGCGAGTATCCGCAGGATGTTGCGCTTGATGCCGAAATCGTAGGCGACCACGTGCAGGCGCTGGGCCGCGCGGATCGGCGCGCGCACCGGATCGGGCCAGACGGTCCCGTCGTTCCACTGGAAGGCGCGCTTGGTGCTCACCACCTTCGCGAGGTCCATGCCCTTCAGGCCCGGGAACTTGCGCGCCGCCTTGATGGCTGCGGACTCGTCGGCTTTCTCGCCCGTCATGATGCAGCCGGCCTGGGCGCCCTTCTCGCGCAGGATGCGCGTCAGCTTGCGCGTGTCGAGGCCTGCGATCGCAACCAGCCGGCCGCGCTCGAGGAATTGCGGCAGCGACTCATCGGAGCGCCAGCTGCTCTCGAGCACCGGCAGATCGCGGATGACGAGACCGGCGGGAAAGATCTGCGCCGCCTCGAGATCCTCGGGCGTGGTGCCGGTGTTGCCGATGTGGGGACAGGTGAGAGTGACGATCTGCCGGGCGTAGGAGGGATCGGTGAGGATTTCCTGATAACCGGTGAGGGCGGTGTTGAAAACGACTTCGCCCGTGGTGTTGCCTTTGGCACCGATCGACTGTCCGCGGAAGATCGTTCCGTCGGCCAGAGCGAGCACCGCGGGTACGCTCACCGAATCACTTCCCCCTTGACGCACATACACAAAGCGGGAGGAGTTCTCATCGAACATCCTCCCGCCTTGCATGGACTAACCCGTACACGGATTAGGCAGAAATTCTACGGGTTACGCGCCCGTGGTGTCCATGGAAAATTCCCCCCGCGGGCACGGCCTCAATGCTAGTTTTGACTGGATAATTAATTCGTAACTCTATGTTTTATCACTTATAAAATCTTGCATCGAATAATGCCCCGGTCCCTTCGACGCCAGCCAGAGCGCAGCGGTGAGGGCACCACGGGCGAAGATGGCGCGATCGCTGGCGCGGTGGCTGAGGGTGAGCTGCTCGCCCGTCCCGGAGAAAAGCACGGTGTGCTCTCCGGGCAGATCGCCCGCGCGTACGCTGGCGGTGCGGATCTCTCCCTCGGGTGCGCCGCGGCCGCTGGCAGCCGCGGCGCGCAGCGCGAGCGCAGTGCCGGAGGGGGCGTCGCGTTTGCCGCGGTGATGCATCTCGAGGATATCGATATCGAAGGTCGCCGGCAGCGCACGCGCGCTCGCTCGCACCAGCTCCGTGAGGAGGCCGACCGCGATACTGGTGTTCGGCGCGACGAGTACGGCGATCTCGCGCGCGGCGCCTGCGAGCGCCGCCTCGAACCCCGCCTCGATCCCCGTGGTGCCGATCAGCAGCGCCTTGTGCGCGGCCCGACAGGCCTCGAGATTGGCGCGCGTTGCCGCCGACTGGCTGAAATCGATGGCGACGTCGGCATCGGCGAGCGCGCGCGGCAGGTCGCTGCTCACGATGAGACGGGTCGGTCCGAGTCCTGCGAGCTCCCCGGCATCGCGCCCCAGAGCGAGGCTCGCGGGTGAGGCAATGGCACCCGTGAGGATGATCCGCGGAAAGCCCGGTGCGACGCGCACGAGTGCCTGACCCATGCGCCCCGTGACACCGATGATGGCGATGCGGACCAGAGGCGCGGCACGCGGGTCGGTGGCCATGGGCTGCTGCTCGTGGGCTCAGTGCTTGTGAGCGCCGCCGAAGAAGCGCTTCACCCCTTCGATGAAGCCCTCCTCGCGCGGAGCATGACGGCTCGGATGTGCCTTGAGCGATTCATCGAGCTTGCGCACCAGCTCGCGCTGCTCGGAGGAGAGATGCACCGGAGTCTCGACCACCACGCGGCAGAAGAGATCTCCGCGCGATCCGCCGCGTACCGGCTTCACGCCTTTGTCGCGCAGCCGAAAGACGCGTCCCGATTGAGTCTCGGCCGGGATCTTGAGCATCACGTCCCCATCGAGCGTCGGCACGGAGACCGAGCCGCCGAGAGCGGCGGTGGCGAAGCTCACCGGAACCTCGCAGGAGAGGTGCTCGCCGTCGCGCTCGAAGATCGGATGCTCGCGCACGTGGATCTCGACGTAGAGATCGCCCGGCGGTCCGCCGTTGCGCCCGCCCTCGCCTTCCCCTGACAGGCGTACGCGATCGCCCGTGTCGACTCCCGCGGGGACCTTCACCGAGAGTTTGCGCGTGCGTCGTATGCGTCCCTGGCCGAGGCAGGTGTCACAGGGGTTGCGGACGATCGTGCCCGTGCCCCGGCAGCGCGGACAGGTCTGTTGCAGCTGGAAGAAACCCTGGCTGATGCGCACCTGGCCGGCGCCCCCGCAGCTCTCGCAGGTCGAGGGGGTGCTGCCCTTGGCGGCGCCGCTCCCGTGGCAGGTCTCGCACTCGGCGAGCTTGGTCACCTCGATCTCGCTGGTGGTGCCGAACACAGCCTGATCGAGACTGAGCTCGAGCTCGTAGCGCAGATCGGCACCGCGAAACACCTGCGAGCGCCCGCCGCGACGGGCGGCGCCGAAGATGTCGCCGAACACATCGCCGAATATGTCGCTGAAGGCATCGCCTGCGCCGAAGGGGCCGCGGCCGCCGCTGCGCGCGGCCGCCTCGAGCCCGGCGTGTCCGTGCTGATCGTAGACCGCGCGCTTGTGCGCGTCGGTCAACACCTCGGAGGCTTCCTTGGCTTCCTTGAAGCGCTCTTCGGCGTCGCGGTCGCTGGGGTTACGGTCCGGGTGAAACTTCATCGCCAGGCGTCGGTACGCCTGCTTGATCTGCGCTTCCGTCGCCGTTCGTGGTACGTCGAGTACCTTGTAGTAATCGCGCTTGGACATCTATTTTGTTATCCGACCCCCGGCGAGCGCAGGCGGCAAAAGCCGCGCCTTTTGCCGCCGGCAACGAAGCTGCTGTCCGGCAAAAGCGCCGTCCGGCGACTTTTGCCCGATCAACCAGACGCCTTGCGTCCCTTGTCCTTTACCTCTTCGAATTCCGCATCCACCACATCGTCCTTGCCTGCGCCGCTCTTGTCGCCACCGCTCTGGGCCCCCGCGCCCGCTGCGGCGGCGGCCTCGGCGCCGGCGCCGGGTGCGCCCTGCTGCTCGGCGTAGGCGCGCTGCGCGATGGAGGCCGACGCCTGGGCGAGCGCCTCGGTCTTCTTCTCGATGACGTTGCGATCGTCACCCTTGAGCGCGGTGCGCAGATCCGACACGGCCGACTCCACCTTGGCGCGCTCGGCCGCATCGGCCTTGTCGCCGAGTGACTGGAGCGACTTCTCCACCGCGTGGATCAGGCCATCCGCCTTGTTGCGCGTCTCCACCAGCTCGCGGAACTTCTTGTCATCGGCGGCATGCGCCTCGGCATCGCGCACCATGCGCTTGATCTCGTCCTCGGTGAGGCCGCTGGAGGCCTTGATGACGATCTTCTGCTCCTTGCCGGTGGCCTTGTCCTTGGCGGACACGTTGAGAATGCCGTTCGCATCGATGTCGAAGGACACCTCGACCTGCGGCATCCCGCGCGGTGCGGGCGGAATGTCCGACAGGTCGAACTTGCCGAGCGACTTGTTGTCGACGGCGCGATCGCGCTCACCCTGCAGCACGTGAATCGTCACGGCCGTCTGGTTGTCATCGGCGGTCGAGAAGGTATTCGATGCCTTGGTCGGGATCGTGGTGTTCTTCTCGATGAGCTTGGTCATGATGCCGCCGAGCGTCTCGATGCCGAGCGACAGCGGCGTCACATCGAGCAGCAGCACGTCCTTCACCTCACCGGCGAGCACGCCGGCCTGGATCGCGGCCCCGACTGCGACCGCCTCGTCGGGATTGACGTCCTTGCGCGGCTCCTTGCCGAAGAGGTCCTTGACGTACTTCTGCACCAGCGGCATGCGGGTCTGGCCGCCGACGAGGATCACCTCGGAGACTTCCGCGGCCGAGAGCCCCGCGTCCTTGAGCGCCACGCGGCAGGGCTCGACCGTCTTCTGCACCAGGTCCTCCACCAGGGATTCGAGCTTGGCGCGCGTCAGCTTGATGTTGAGGTGCTTCGGGCCCGAGGCATCCGCCGTGATGTACGGCAGATTGATGTCGGTCTGCTGGGTCGAGGAGAGCTCGATCTTGGCTTTCTCCGCTGCCTCCTTCAGGCGCTGCATCGCGAGCGGGTCGCGGCGCACGTCGACGCCCGACTCTTTCTGGAACTGCTCGGCGAGGAAATTGATGATGCGCAGATCGAAGTCCTCGCCACCGAGGAAGGTGTCGCCGTTGGTCGAGAGCACCTCGAACTGGCGCTCGCCGTCGATCTCGGCGATCTCGATGATCGAGATGTCGAAGGTGCCGCCGCCGAGGTCATAGACGGCGATCTTGCGATCGCCCCCCTGCTTGTCGAGGCCGTAGGCGAGCGCGCCCGCGGTGGGCTCGTTGATGATGCGCTTGACCTCGAGCCCGGCGATGCGGCCGGCGTCCTTGGTCGCCTGCCGCTGGGAATCGTTGAAGTACGCGGGGACCGTGATGACCGCCTCGGTCACGGGCTCACCGAGATAGTCCTCGGCGGTCTTCTTCATTTTCATGAGTACGCGCGCCGAGATCTCCGGGGGCGCCATCTTCTTGCCCTGCGCCTCGACCCAGGCATCGCCGTTGTCGGCCCGCATGATCTTGTAGGGCACCATCTTGATGTCGCGCTGCACGACCTCGTCCTCGAACTTGCGTCCGATGAGGCGCTTGATCGCGAACAGGGTGTTCTGCGGATTGGTGACCGCCTGGCGCTTGGCGGGCTGGCCCACCAGCACTTCACCGTCCTTGCTGAAGGCAACGATCGAGGGGGTGGTGCGATCGCCCTCGCTGTTCTCGATCACGCGAGGCTTGCCGCCCTCCATGATGGCGACGCACGAGTTAGTCGTGCCGAGATCGATGCCGATTACCTTTGCCATGGGTCACTCCGCCGGAAAACTCTCGATAAAGGGGGATAATCCTGTGCCACTTTTTAGGGGTGGCGAGCCCTGCTTTCAAGGCTTGGGGCCGGGAGGACGGGCGACAATCACCCGCGCCGGCCGCAGAAGGCGCCCGTTCAGCTCGTACCCCGGCTGCACCACCTGCAGCACCGAATCGGGCTCCGCGGTGGAGGACTCCTGGGTCATCATCGCCTCGTGGCGGGAGGGATCGAAGGGCTCCCCGAGGGGGTCCAGCCGCGTCACTCCGAGCTTTTCCAGCGCCCTCGCGAGCAGCTTGAGCGTCGCCTCCTGCCCCTCGAGGAGGCTGCGCGCCTCGGCCCGCCCCGCGTTCTCGACCGCCAGCTCCAGGCTATCGCGTACCGGCAGCAGCTCCTCGGCGAACTTCTCGAGTCCATAGCGGTTGGCGGCCTCGATATCGCGCGCCGCGCGCTTGCGCACGTTGTCGAGCTCGGCAACGGCGCGCAGGTACTGCTCGCGGTGGCCGCGGGCACGCTCCTCGGACTCCGCCAGCGCCTGCTGCAGCCGCTCGAGCTCCTCGAGGCCTGCGCCAGTCTCCGGGTGCAGCGGCCCCTCCGCCGCTTCGGCCTGCGGATTCCGTCGGGACTCGTTCGCAGTCATCTTTGAGGCTACCTCCGGCCAAGCGATCATAGCGGTGCGTGCCCCCGGGTGGGGGCCGGAGGCTCCGTGGGGCTCAGCGGCGCGAATTCAAGGCGGCGGTGAGCAGTTTTGCGGTCATATCCACGATCGGAATGACCCGCTCATAGGCCATGCGCGTCGGCCCGATGACCCCGAGCACCCCCACCACCGAATCCCCGTCGGCGTAGGGGGCGGTCACGAGGCTCACGTCATCGAGGATCCGGTAGCCGGACTCATGGCCGATGAATATCTGCACCCCTTCGGCCTTGAGGCTCTGATCCAGCAGGTGCAGGAAGTCGCGTTTCTCGTTGAAGGCTTCGAAGAGCCGCCGCAGCTTCTCGACGCTCGTCAGCTCTGCGACCCCCATGAGGTTGGTCTCGCCCTTGATGACGTATTCGAGGCGCCCCTCGTCGCCCCCCTCGAACACCTGCTGGGCGACCGAGATGGCCTCCAACATGATCTGGTTCATGTGGGCATGCGCCTCGGACAGCTGCCGCAGGATTTCCTGCCGCGCCTCACGGAGCGTGCGGCCACGAAACTGCTCGTTCAGGTAGCTGGAGGCGCGCCGCAGCTCCTCGGCCGAGTAGTGACGCTCGAGCTGGATGATGCGGTTCTGTACCTCGCGGTCGTTGAAAACCAGCACCACCAGCACGCGGTTCTCCGAGAGCGCGACGAACTCGACCTGGGTGATCGCGGGGTCGCGGGCGCGCGGTACGGTGACGATGCCGGCGAGCTGGGTGGCGCTCGAGAGCAGCTGCGAGACCACGGTGACGAGGTCCGTCGAGCTGTCGCGGCTCGCCTCGACCTGGCGGCGCATCTGCGCGGTGGCCACCTCATCGAGCGGGCGCACCTGCAGCAGCGTATCGACGAAGAAGCGGTAGCCCTTGTCGGTGGGCACGCGACCGGCGGAGGTATGGGGCGAGGCGACGAAGCCGAGCTCCTCGAGATCGGCCATGACATTGCGGATCGTCGCCGAGGAAAGCTGCAGCCCGGACTCGCGCGACAGCGCGCGCGAGCCGACCGGCGCCCCCTCGCGGATGTAGGTCTCGATGAGGATCCGCAGCAGGTGCTGCGCCCGCTCGCCTAAGGCCTCGTCCCGGGGGTCGTTCGCCATACAGCCCTTATGTGGCTCGGACCTTACATCATGCACAGCCGCCGCCGGAAGGCCAGTCCTTCCGCATGTGACATCGCTATTGGCCGTGAGCGGCGCCACCGTGCTACAAAAGCACCGCCTCGCGATGCTGGCGGGGTGCCACTTCGAAGGCTCCCCATGGCCTTTCCCGTTCGCACCTGCGCGCTGGTGGGCCGCTACACCGATGCGCGGGTAGCGGAAACCGTCCATGCCCTGCTGCCTCACCTCAAGAGCCGCGGCGTGCAGGTGCTGGCGAGCGAATCGGCCGCGGGGCTCGAAGCCCCGGATGTGACGCGCGTGCCGGAGGCGGCCATCGGCGCCCGTGCCGACCTCGTGATCGCGATCGGCGGCGATGGCACGCTCCTCTATGCGGCGCGACTCGTAGCCCGGCACGGCGTGCCGCTGCTCGGCGTCAATCGCGGGCGGCTCGGTTTCCTGACCGACGTCATGCCTCAGGACATGCTGCCCTCGGTCGATGCGGCCCTCGCCGGCACGCTGCAGGCGGACGAGCGGCCGCTGCTCGCGGCGCAGCTGCACGGCGCCGGCGGCGGATTGGCGCAGTCGCTCGCGCTCAACGACGTGGTCATGCAGAAGCACGACACCGGCCGCACCCTCGACTTCGAGACACGCGTCGATCAGCGCTATGTCAACACGCACGACGGCGACGGGATCATCGTCGCGAGCGCCACCGGCTCGACCGCCTACGCGCTCTCCTGCGGGGGTCCCATCATCGAGCCGCAGCTCGAGGCGCTGGTGATCGCGCCGATCTGCGCCCATACGCTCTCCGACCGCCCGATCGTGGTCTCCTCCCGCTCGGTGATCGAGGTGGTGCTGCTGCCGCGGCCCGATACCCAGGCGAACGTGGCCTGCGACGGCATGCGGCTCGGGGCCCTCATGCCCGGCGACCGGCTCGAGGTGCGCGCGGCGCGCGAGCGCGTGACGCTGCTGCACCCCGAAGGCCACGACTACTACAAGCTGCTGCGCTCCAAGCTTCACTGGGGCCGCGGCAGCTTCGAGCGCTGAAGTCATGCTCACGCACCTTCAGATCCGCGACTTCGCCATCATCGACGCGGTGGAGCTCGGGCTGCGCGCGGGCCTCACCGTGCTCACCGGCGAGACGGGAGCCGGCAAGTCGATCATCGTCGATGCGCTGCAGCTGCTGGCCGGCGGCCGCGCCGGAGCCGAGGCGGTGCGCCACGGCGCCGAGCGCGCGGAAGTGGCCGCCACCTTCGACCTTGCGCAGGCGCCGCGCGAGCTCAAGCAGTGGCTCGAGGAGCAGTCGGTCGAGAGCGGTACGGAGCTGGTGATGCGCCGCGTGGTGGGGAGCGATGGCCGCTCGCGCGCCTACCTCAACGGCCAGTCGGTGCCGGTCCAGTCGCTGCGCGATGCCGGCAACATCCTCATCGATATTCACGGCCAGCACGAGTTCCAGTCGCTGACGCGCGCCCCCGCGCAGCGCGAGCTCCTCGATGCCTACGGCGGCCTCACCGCGCTCACCAGCCAGGTCGGCATCGCGCATCGCGTGTGGCTGGGACTGCTCAACCGCACCCTGGATCTCGAGAGCAAGGCCCGCGACCGCGACACCAGGCTCGAATTCCTGCGCTACCAGGTGCAGGAGCTCGAAGCACTTCAGCTCAGGGAGGGCGAGCTCGCCAGCCTCACCGAGGAAAGCGCGCGGCTCGCCAACCGCGGGCGCCTGGTGACGGGCGCGCAGCTGGCGCTCGGTGAGCTCTACGACAACGACGCCGCCAGTGCCCACGCCGGCGTGTCACGCGCACTTCAGGCGCTGCGCGGACTCGTGGCGCTCGATGCCAAGCTCGGCCCGGTGCTGCTGCTGCTCGATGAGGCGGCGGTGCAGATCCGTGAGGCAGCCCGCGAGCTGGAGCGGTACGGGGAGTCGCTCGACGTCGACGCGGCGCGCCAGGACGAGGTCGAGCGGCGGCTGGCGGCGATCGAGGAGCTCTCGCGCAAGCACCACGTGACCGCGGGCGAGCTCCCTGAGCGCGGCCGGCAGCTGCGCATCGAGCTCGAGGAGCTCGAGCGCGCCGACGTGAACCTCGCGCAGCTGCGCAAGGAGCTTGCGGGCGCGCTCGATTCCTACCGCACTCAGGCGGTGGAGCTCTCAGGCAAGCGGCTGCGCGCAGCGGGCGCCCTGGCGAAGGACATCAGCGCGCGCATGCAGACCCTCGGCATGTCGGGCGGCCGCTTCGAGGCCGACGTCACGGCGGCGGGCAACGCCGAGCCGAGCCAGCACGGCATCGATCAGATCGAATTTCGCGTGAGCGCGAATCCCGGCTCACCGCCCCGCGCCCTGGCCAAGGTCGCCTCGGGGGGTGAGCTGGCACGGCTGTCGCTCGCGGTACAGGTGTCGTGCGCCGCGGACGACCGCCACTGCATGGTGTTCGACGAAGTCGACGCCGGCATCGGGGGCGCCGTGGCGGAGATCGTCGGCCGCGAGCTCCGCAAGCTCGGCGAGCGTGGCCAGGTGCTGTGCGTCACTCATCTGCCGCAGGTCGCATCTCAGGCCCATCACCACCTGCGGGTCACGAAGCTGACGGACGGCCGCACCACGCGCACTACCCTGAGCGAGCTCACCGCGGATGAGCGTGTCGAGGAGCTGGCGCGCATGCTCGGCGGTATCGAGGTCACCGAGAAAGCACGCGCGCACGCGCGCGAGATGCTCAAGCGCGAAGCGCCGGGGAGCGCCGCAGACGGCAAGCCTGCCGACAGCGGCGACGATACGGTCAAGGTGCGGCGGCCCTCAGCAGCCCGGAGACGCTGATCAGCCGGCGACTCAGAGGGCCTTGAGCTTGCGGTGCGGGCAGTTCGGCCGCTGACAGTGCCCGTAGAGAATCAGCGAGTGATCGCGGATCGTGAAGCCGAGCTTGCTGGCGACGGCGGTCTGGCGCGCCTCGATCCCCGAGTCCACGAACTCCTCCACCCGCCCGCAATCGAGACAGACGATGTGGTCGTGGTGCGTGCCCTGGTTGAGCTCGAACACGGCCATGCCATCCTCGAAGTGGTGACGGGTGACGAGTCCCGCGGCTTCGAACTGGGTCAGTACCCGATACACCGTGGCAAGTCCGATGTCCTCGTTGGACTCGAGCAGTATCCGGTAGATGTCTTCGGCCGAGAGGTGGCGCGTCGCGTTGCCCTCGAGAATCTCGAGGATCTTGAGCCGCGGCAGAGTTACCTTCAGGCCGGCTTTGCGCAGGTCCTTACCTTCCACGGGAACCTCGCGGGCGATTGGCAGTCAGGTATGATCGCTCAAACCGCATAATTACGAATTATCCCCCAACGGACCCCATGCGCCTACCCACGACGGCCCTGACTGCCCTGATTCTCCTCGCGACCCCGCTCGCCGGCTGCATCTACCGCATGAACATCCAGCAGGGCAATTACCTCGAGGGCAAGACCGTGGCCCAGTTGCAGGTGGGGATGACGCGCACCCAGGTACGCTACCTCCTCGGCTCGCCGATGGTGCCCGACCTCTTCAACAAGGACCGCTGGGACTATCTCTACTACTTCAAGACGGGCCATCTCCAGCGGCCCGAGCAGCGCCACCTGGTCGTGTTCTTCACGGAAGACAAGGTGGCGAGCTTTCAGCGCGAGAACGTTCCGGACAGCGCGCCACGCGCGCCCGACAACGACATCTCGATCCAGAAGTTCCCCAAGATCTAGTTGATGGCCAAAATCGCCTGACGGCGATTTTGGCGGACATTACTCCGTAGCCCGCCGGCAAAGAGCGGGGCTCGATACGCAGCAGTTGCAACTACCTCTGCCAGCCGAGCACTCCGTAGCCAGTTAGCGCACGGGTCTTTGCCGGCTGTGCATGAGTTACTGACGGCTCCTCGCCCCGGCGCGGCGCTCGCGCTGCACGCGCTCGCGCTCGCGCCGTCGGGCTCGTGGATCACAGCGCAGTGGCCGGTACAGCTCGATCCGATCTCCGTCCTGGTAACGAGCCTCGCGGCCGCGCGCCTCACCGAAGACCCCGACCGGAGCTTCTTCCCACAGCGCGGCCTCGAGATGCAGCGCATCGCGCTCCGCGGCAAGCCGCGCCGCCCCCAGCGCCTCGGCGATGGTCGCATCCTCGCCGAGTGCGACACGCCACTGGTATTGCCGCGCACGCGTCGCATAGACGACGAGGCAGCGCTTCACTTGAGTCCCCGCGCCTGCGCCACGAACGCATCGACCAGCGAGCCGACGGTTGCCGCAAACTTCGACTCGAACAGGAGCCCGGCGACCGCATTGCGGAACGCGAAGCGCATGTTGAGCTCGACGCGGCAGCCGTTCGTGTCCACCGGCGTCAACAGCCACTCGCCTTCGAGCAGGCTGAAGGGTCCGCTCACGAGCTGCATGTGGACACGCCGCTCGGGTTCGAGCGTGTTGCGGGTGGTGAACTCCCCGTGCAATGCCCCCTGCCTCACCCCGATGGTCGCGACGATCTGCTGCGGCCCACGGTGCTCGACACGCGCGTGGGTGCACCAGGGGAGAAAGGTGGGATAGCTCTCGATATCGTTGATGAGCGCAAACAGCCTCCCCGGCGGCTGGCTGACGAGCGCCGCGCGCTTGACCTCCCGCATGCGGTACATTGTCCCATCAGGCGACGCCGATGACCAAAGACGAGAGCTCACCCCGGCTGATCGCCGAGAACCGCAAGGCGCGCTTCGATTACTTCATCGAAGAGCGCTACGAGGCGGGAATTGCGCTGCAGGGCTGGGAAGTGAAGGCCATGCGGGCCGGCCGCGCGCAGCTCAAGGAAGCCTATTGCTATCTGCGTGACGGCGAGGCCTTCCTGATTGGCGCTCACCTCTCGCCTCTGCCGGCCGCCTCGACCCACATCACGCCCACCCGGTGCGCACCCGCAAGCTCCTGCTCAACCGCAGCGAGCTCCAGGGGCTGATTGGGGCGGTTGAGCGG
>DATGJR010000180.1:0-41131 GCA_035295065.1 Steroidobacteraceae bacterium | reverse complement strand
GCCGCAGCGCCTCGATCTGCGCGTGCCAGTAGGCGGCGTTGCCGCACCAGCCATGGATGAGCAACACCGCGGGCTCGCCCTGGCCGTACACCTGGTACTCCAGATGCACCAGGTCGTCCGACGTCGCGATCCTCGGACCTTCGGCGGCCGCCGCCGTCCCCGCGGCAGCCGCGGCAGCGGGCGCCGCGGGCTTGCCCCCCTGGCCGCAAGCGGCCAGCGCAATCGCTCCGACCGCCAACCAGAGACGCTGCATCGTGCGTACCTTGCTCATTCGCCGCGCAATACCTTACCTGGATTCATGATGCCGTGCGGATCGAGGGCCCGCTTCATGGCGCGCATGACGGCGAGCTCAGCGGGCGGGGCGTAGTGCTCGAGCTCGCCTACCTTGGAGCGGCCGATGCCGTGCTCGGCGCTGAAGCTGCCGCCGAGTCCGACGGCCAGGTCGTGCAGCGCGCGGCGCACCTCGCCGGTGCGCGCCGTGAGCGCAGCGCCGTCGGCGCCACGGGCCTGACTCAGGTTGAAGTGCAGATTCCCGTCGCCGACGTGCCCATAGGCGACCAGCCGGGCGCCCGGCACGTGCTCGCTCACCCACGCGGCGCCGCGCGCGACGAATTCCGGCAGAGCGCTGATCGGCACCGAGATGTCGTGCTTGAGGCTCGCACCCTCGCGGGTCTGTGCCTCAGGTACCGTCTCGCGCAGCTTCCAGAGCGCGGCGCGCTCGCGCTCGCTGCGCGTCACGACCGCATCCGTCACCAGGCCGGCTTCGAGCGCCGCGCCGAGTGCCTCGGTGAGGCGCTCATCGAGCGGCTCGGCGGCGCTCGATGAGCTGAGCTCGCACAGTACGTACCAGGGATGGGCGCCGCCCAAGGGATCGCTCACTCCGGGGATGTGCAGGGCGGTGAGCTCGACGGCGATGCGCGGCAGCAGCTCGAAGGAGCTCACACGGTCGCCGCTCGCCTCGCGCAGCCGGCCGAGCAGCGCCACGGCGCTCGCGACGTCGGCGACCGCGGCGAAGGCGGTGGCGGTGGCGCGAATCTGCGGGAACAGCTTGAGGGTCGCGGCGGTAATGACGCCGAGCGTGCCCTCGGCGCCGAGGAACAGGCCCCGGGTGTCGTAACCGGTGTTGTCTTTGCGCAGCGCGCTCAGCAACGGCAGCACCGTGCCGTCCGGCAGCACCACCTCGAGCCCGAGCACCAGGTCGCGCATCATCCCGTAGCGCAGCACGTGGACTCCGCCGGCGTTGGTCGAGAGATTGCCGCCGATCTGACAGCTCCCCTCCGATCCGACGCTCAGCGGAAAGTAACGCTCGGCCTCGCGCGCCGCGCGCTGCACCTCGGCGAGCGTGCAGCCGGCTTCCGCCGTGAGTGAGTAATTTGCCGGATCGACACCGCGAACGCGGTTGAGGCGCTTGAGCGAGAGCAGCAGCTGCCGCCCGCTCTCATCGGGCGTGGCACCGCCGCAGTAGCTGGTGTTGCCGCCCTGCGGCACGACGGCGGTGCGGGCGCCGTGGCAGGCGGCGAGCACTTGCGAGACCTGCTCACAAGTGCGCGGCAGCGCCACCGCCAGGGCGCGCCCCTGGTAGAGCCGGCGGTGATCGGTGAGATAGGGTGCGCAGTCCCCGCCGCTCAGCACACCGCCGTCGCCGAGAATCCCGCGCAGAGTCCCCAGCAGGTCCACGCGCGCAACAAGCTCCGCTCAGTGCGTGCCGAGCGCGCGCAGCGCCGCGATGCGCTCGTCCAGCGGCGGGTGGCTCATGAAGAGCCGCTTGAGGCCGAAGCCCTCATCGCCTGCGATGCCGAATGCCGCCAGCTGCCGGCTCGGCAGCGGCTCATGCACACGCTTGAGCTCCTCGAGCGCGTCGATCATGTTGGGTGTGCCGGCGAGCTGCGCGCCGCCGCGGTCGGCGCGGAACTCGCGCCAGCGCGAGAACCACATGACGATCGGGGTGGCGAGCAGGCCGAAGGCGATCTGCAGCACATAGAAGGTCAGGTAGGAAGCGATGCCGCGGCCGTCGTCGGAGCGGAACACCGCGCGGTCGACGATGTTGCCGACGATCCGCGCCAGGAACAGCACGAAGGTATTGACGATGCCCTGAATGAGAGTGAGCGTCACCATGTCGCCGTTGGCGACGTGAGTCATCTCGTGGCCGAGGACCGCTTCGATTTCCGGGCGGCTCATGCGCTGCATCAGCCCGGTGCTCACCGCGACCAGCGAAGAGTTGCGACTCATGCCGGTGGCAAACGCGTTGGGCTCAGGGGAGTCGAAGATGCCAACCTCGGGCATCCGCACCCCGACATTGCGTGCATGATGCTCCACCACCGACAGCAGCCACTGCGCGTTCGCGTCTGCCGACTGCGGAGCGATCACCTGCACGCCCATGAACATCTTGGCCTGCATCTTCGACATGGCCAGCGATATGAACGCACCGCCAAAGCCAAAGAGCGAGGCCCATACCAGCAATCCCGTCAGGCTCTCGCCGTGAGCGGCGAGATAGGAGTTGACCCCGAGCAGCTGCGCAACGACCGACAGCACCAGGAGGACCGCGATATTGGTGAAGACGAACAGCAGGATGCGTTTGATCATGGGCGTTACACGGGCAATGGGGCAGGCACTCTAACCCGACCCCTTCATGAGCCGCCAGCGTTGGGGCGGTGGACGGAGATTCAAGAGCGGCGAGGCGGCAGCCGTGTCTCAGCCGATCGCCACCCCGAGCGCCCGACCCACCAGAAAGCTCAGAGTTCCCGCGCCGCCGCCGATCAGCACCATGCGCAGCGCGCTGCGCAGCGCGTCGCGACCGGTGAAGAGCGACAGCCCGAGGCCCACCGCGAAGAGCGCCACGGCGGTGATCACCGCCGCAGTGACGATCGCCTGGGTGCCGCTGAGGCGTGCGATAAAGGGAGCGAGCGGGAGCGCCGCGCCCGCGGCGAAGGTCACGAACGAGGCGCTGGCAGCGCGCCAGGGCGAGCCGAGGTCGTCGGGATTCAAGCCGAGCTCCTCGCGCGCCAGCACGTCGAGGGCCTGCTCGGGGCGTGAGAGCAGTGAACGGCTGACGGCGCGCGCCTGCTCGAGCTCGACACCGCGCGCCTGGTAGATGAGCGCAAGCTCCTCGGCTTCCTCCTCCGGGTATTCCTGCAGCTCCTCGCGCTCGAGTGCCATCTGGTATTCGTACATCTCGCGCTGCGAGCGCACCGACACGTACTCGCCCGCCGCCATCGAGAGGGCGCCGGCCAGGAGCCCCGCGGCACCCGCCGTCAGCACGTAGCCGGCGCCGGCGCCCGCGCCGGCGACGCCGAGCACCAGGCTCATGTTCGACACCAGGCCGTCATTCACGCCGAAGACCGCGGCCCGCAGACTCCCGCCGAGGCTGCTGCGGTGGCGTGCCCCGACCTCGGCGAGCGAGGTGGGCATGGCGTGGCCGGCGAGCGCACCGATGGAACCGGAGGGGGCCGCGGCCGGGGCCGCGTAGACCGAGAGGCCGCGCAGCTTCATGGCGGCCAGCACCGCCCGCAGCGAGCGCGGCTCGAAACGATGGAGGAGCTGCGCCACGATGCGCGCGCGCAGGGCCGGTGTGAAACTGCGCGCCCGGGGAGGCTGCTCAGTGCCGCGCGCCGCTGCCTGCTCCCAACGGCTGGCCTGCTCTTCGGCGGCCGATGCCAGTTGCTCGAACAGGCGGCGCTTGCGCGGATCGGATTCCGCGGCCGCCACCCGCTGGTACAGCCAGGCGGATTCCTTCTCGTGGTACCAGCTGTCGAGGCCGGGGGCGGTCAATACTCGTCCTGCTCTTCGTCGCCGTCCTCGTCGTCCTCATCCCAGTCGTCGTCGTCCTCGTCCTCGTCTTCTTCCTCGTCCCATTCCTCTTCGTCTTCCGACTCCTCGTCGTCGTCGGACCAGCCCTCGGGCTCCGCGATGCGCTCGAGATCCATCTCGCGCCATGCCTCGAGGTCGAGCTCCTCGATGTCGCCATCGAGATATTCGATCTCGATGAGCTCGGAGTCCTCGTCCATCGTCAGGACACGAAACTGTTCCTCTTCCTCGAGGTTCTCGTACCACTGACCCGGAACCGGTTCGTAATCTCTGCTCACCGCGCCGATCCACCCTGTTGTGCCTGCCCTCGACCCGCAGTGAGTTTAGGGGGTGCGGCCGTACTTGGGCAACGCAGGTGGGGAATGCGTATAGTTTTCGCACCATGACGCTCCAGCCCGCGATCCATGCGACGCCCCTGACGCGAGCCCGGCGGCTCGTGGTCAAGGTCGGCTCGGCGCTGCTGGTGGACGGGGACAGTGGCCGCGTCAATCGCGCCTGGCTCGCGACCCTGGTCGATGATCTGCTGCGACTGCGCCGGCGCGGCCAGCAGGTCATCCTCGTCTCTTCAGGCGCGATCGCGCTCGGCCGGCGCCGCCTCGGTCTGCGCCATGGCGCACTGCGGCTCGAGGAAAGCCAGGCGGCGGCGGCTGTCGGGCAGATCCGTCTCGCCCATGCCTACAAGGAGCTGCTCGAGGAGCACGGCATCACCGTGGCGCAGGTGCTGTTGACGCTCGAGGACAGCGAGCGTCGCCGGCGTTACCTCAACGCCCGCGCGACCCTCGAGGCGCTGCTCGCGCTCGGGGCGCTGCCCGTCATCAATGAGAACGACACGGTGGCGACGGCCGAGATCCGCTACGGCGACAACGACCGCCTCGCCGCGCGCGTGGCGCAGATGGCCGGGGCCGACTGCCTGGTGCTGCTGTCGGATGTCGAGGGGCTCTACAGCGCCGATCCCAACAAGCACACGCAGGCCCGCATCGTGCCGGAGGTGCGCCACATCACGCCCGAGATCGAGGCGATGGCCGGCAACAGCAGCTCGGCGGTGGGTTCGGGCGGCATGGCGACCAAGATTCTGGCGGCCAGGATCGCGGTGGCCGCGGGCTGCCATATGTGCATCGCCGCAGGTTCCCCCCGCCACCCGCTGCGGCGCCTCGAGGAAGGCGCCGCGTGCACCTGGTTCGTGCCGAGCGCGACGCCGGCGGTTGCGCGCAAGCAATGGATCGCCGGCACACTGCGGCCCGCGGGAGCCATCACCATCGATGCGGGGGCGCTGCGGGCGCTGCTCGATGGCAAGAGCCTGCTGCCCGCCGGCGTCACGGCGGCGCGCGGCCGATTCGAGCGCGGCGACACGGTGAGCGTGTTGAGCGGCGATGGCACCGAGGTCGCGCGTGGCATCGTCGCCTATTCCGACACCGATGCGGCCCGGATCATGGGGCGCAAGTCCTCCGAGATCGAGGCGCTGCTCGGCTTCCGCGGGCGCGACGAGATGATTCACCGCGACGACCTGGTGCTGCTGCGCGAGCGGGAAGCGCCGGCCGCGGCGGCCGCGCGCTGAAGTCTCGCCATGAGCTCAGAGCCGGTCGGCGAACTGATGCAAGGGCTCGGCAGGGCTGCGAACGCCGCTGCGGAAATTCTCGCCATGACGCCGACCGCGCAGAAGAATGCGGCGCTCCAGGCGGCGGCGGCCGCCGTGCGCACCCGCAGCCGCGAGATTCTGGCTGCCAACGAGAGGGACCTGGCCGCGGCGCGCGCGGCGCGACTCGGCGGGCCGCGAGTCGAGCGGCTGCGCCTCGATGCGCAGCGGATCGAGGCGATCGCGCTCAGTATCGACGCCGTCGCGGCGCTTGCCGATCCGATCGGCAGGGTGGTGGCCGAATGGGAGCGGCCGAACGGGCTGCGGATCCAGCGCGTGGTCGTGCCGCTCGGCGTCATCGGCATCATCTACGAGAGCCGCCCGAACGTGACCGCGGATGCCGGGGCGCTGTGCCTGAAGTCAGGTAACGCTGCGATCCTGCGGGGGGGCTCTGAGAGCCGCCACTCGAACCTGGCGCTCCATGCATGTCTGGTGCAGGGACTCGAGTCCGCCGCGCTCCCGGCCGCGTGCATTCAGCTCGTACCGACCACCGAACGCGCCGCCGTCGGCTACATGCTCGCCGGCATGACCGACTACCTCGATTGTCTGGTGCCACGCGGGGGCCGCACGCTCGTGGCGCGCGTGCAGCAGGAGGCACGCGTGCCGGTGATCGGGCACCTCGAAGGCAACTGCCACGTGTACATCGATCGTGACGCCGATGTGCGCATGGCGCGCACCATCGCGCTCAATGCCAAGATGCGCCGTACCGGGATCTGCGGCGCAGCCGAGACGCTGCTCATCGATCGCGCCTGCGCCGCCACGCACCTCGGTCCCATCGTGCGTGACCTGCTCGAGGCCGGCTGCGAGGTGCGCGGCGATGCGCTGGTGCAGCAGGCGGACGCACGCGTGCGGCCGGCGAGCGAGGACGACTGGTACACGGAGTACCTGGACGCCATCATCGCCGCCCGCGTGGTCGACGGCGTCGATGAGGCGATCGCGCACATCGCGCGCTACGGCTCGGCGCACACCGAATCGATCGTCACCGGGAATGTCGCGACCGCGGAGCGCTTCCTGCAACGCGTCGACAGCGCGATCGTGCTGCACAACGCTTCCACACAGTTCGCGGACGGCGGGGAATTCGGCATGGGGGCGGAGATCGGCATCTCCACCGACCGCTTCCATGCGCGCGGACCGGTGGGCGTGGAGCAGCTCACCAGCTACAAGTATGTGGTGCGCGGCGCGGGCCAGATCCGCGACTGAAGCTTCAGGCGTGCTCGAGGGGCTCCGGATGCTGATGCGCATGCGGCGCGGCGCAGCGTTCGCAGTTCACCCAGCCGGAATCGCCGCTCGCGTAGTGCTCTTTCTTCCAGATCGGCAGCCGGTGCTTGATCTCATCGATGACGTAGCGGCAGGCGAGAAAGGCCTCGTGGCGGTGCGCCGCGCTCACTCCGACCCACACGGCGAGCTCGCCCACGGCGAGGTCGCCCAGCCGATGCGCACAGGCGATGTGGGCAACCCGAAAGCGCGCGATGGCCTCGGCCACGATGCGCTCGGCCTCGCGCACCGCCAGCGTCTCGTAGGCCTCGTACTCGAGATGGCGCACCGACTGGCCCTCGTTGTGATCGCGCACCCAGCCCTCAAAGGCAGCGTAGCCGCCGCAGCCGGCATCGAGCAGCTCCCCGCGCAGCGCGCCGGTGTCGATGGCCGAGCGCACGAAGCGAAACGGCGCGCCCATCGGCTCAGCCACCGGCGACCGGCGGGATGAACACCACCGAGTCGCCGTCCGCGAGGGGCGCCGTCCAGTCGCCGAACTCGCCGTTGATCGCGACGCGCAGCACCGTCGGGTCGAGCGAGAAGGGATAGCGCTGTGCGAGCTCGCGGTAGAGCTCGCGCGCCGTACGCGCCGAGGTGGTGAGGGACTCCTCGCGCCGCCCGGCCTGCTCGCGCAGCACCGCGTAGTACTGCACCGTGAGGCGGCGCGCTGCGGCGGCCGCGGTCGCGTTGGGCTGCTCGAGAAGGCTCATGGCAGAGGCATGTTCCTCGGGTGTGTTGGCATTGTCGAGGGCGCGCGGCTCGGGCTCATCGATGAGCTCGACGTCCCCGGCACCGACCAGGAACTTGCGTGGACATTGCCGCCCCGCTTCCACATAGGCGAGGAGGCTGCGGCGGCTCGCCGGCTCATACACCGCGCACAAGGGCTCCGGCAGCCCGTCATGACTCGAGCGGAAGGCGGTGGCGAGGCGCTGCGGGGCGCGCGCGCGCAGCAGGAAGGCGAGCGTTGCGGCATCCAGGAGCGGCAGATCGCAGGCCAGCACCAGCCACGCCTTGTCGGGAAAGCGCTCCTGGGCGGCAACGATGCCCGCGATGGGTCCCAGGTTCGCGCGAGTGTCCGCGATCTGCTCGAACCCGCCGCGCAGTGGTTCCTCGCGTTGATCCGGGCGCACCGAGACGAAGGCGCGCTCGACGTGCGGGGCCATGAGCTCCATGGTGCGCTCGAGCTGGGTGCGACTGCCGATGCGCAGCGCCGCCTTGTCCTGGCCCATGCGGGTGCTCCGTCCCCCGCTCAGCACCAGCCCGTAGAGCGGCGCACTCATGCGCGACGCCCCCGCGGCCGCTCGAAGGGGCGCCGTCCACCGGACTTGGACAGGAGCCGCACGGCTTCTATCTCGATGTCGTGAGAGAGGGCCTTGCACATGTCATAGACCGTGAGCGCGGCCACGCTCGCGCCGGTCAGCGCCTCCATCTCAACTCCAGTGCGGTGGTGCACCGACACGCGGCAGCGCACCGCGATCACGCCCGCGCCGCGCTGCTCGATCTCGACCTGGCAGTCCTCGAGCGCGAGCGGGTGGCAGAACGGAATGAGCTCATGGGTGCGCTTGGCCGCCATCACCCCGGCAAGGATCGCGGTATCGAACACGGGCCCTTTCTTAGTGCGGTGGCCGCTTGCGCGCAGTGCGCGCGCCACGGCGGGCGGCACACGGATGAGTGCCTCGGCCACGGCGACGCGCTGCGTGACCGCCTTGGCGCCGACGTCGACCATGGCTGGCCGGTCGCGCGCGTCGAGGTGCGAGAGGCGCGGCCGCGGCATCAGCCACCGATGTAGAACATCTCGACCTTGCGCGGCTCGTCCTGGCCGCGCGGCATGCTCGAGCGCAGCTCGCTGTAGCGGTCCGCGCGTCGCTGCCAGAGCGCGGAAATCCGCCCGAGCAGCTCCTCATCGCTCGCGCCGCCGCGCAGCGCATCCCGCAGGCTCGTGCCCTGGGTCGCAAACAGGCAGGTATAGACGACGCCGTCGGAAGAGAGGCGCACGCGCGAGCAGTCGCCGCAGAAGGGTTGCGAGACCGAGGAAATGAAACCGACCTCGCCCTGGCCGTCCGCGAACGCATAGCGCTCGGCGACTTCGCCGCGATAGTTGCGCTCGCGGGGGGTGAGGGGCCAGCGCGCGCCGATGCGCGCCACCAGCTCCCTCGAGGGCACCACGAGCTCCGAGCGCCAGTGGTTGCGGTTGCCGACATCCATGTACTCGATGAAGCGCACGATCACGCCGCTCCCCCGGAAACGCGCCACCAGCTCCTCGACGCCGTGATCGTTGACGCCGCGCTGTACGACGGTGTTGATCTTGATGGGCTCGAGCCCGGCGCGGCGCGCGTGCTCGATTCCTTCGAGCACCTCCTCGGGGCTGCCGAAGCCGCCCGACATGCGCGCGAAAACCTCCCGATCCAGGCTGTCGAGGCTCACGGTGATGCGCTTCAGTCCCGCGGCCTTCAGCTCGCTCGCATACCTGGCGAGCAGCACGCCGTTGGTGGTGAGCGCTACGTCCTCGACGCCCGGGATTGCCGTGAGATCGCCGATCAGCTCGCTCAGGTTCGCGCGCAGCAGGGGCTCGCCCCCCGTGAGGCGCAGCTTATTGACGCCGAGCTGCACGAACAGCCGCGCGAGCCGCACGATCTCATCGAACGACAGCCGCTCGTGCGAGCCGAGGAAGCGGTATTTCTCGTGGTAGGTCTCGCCCGGCATGCAGTACGGGCAGCGGAAGTTGCACCGGTCCATCACCGAGATGCGCAGGTCGCGCATGGGGCGCGCGCGCGTGTCCCGGGGCCCGGGTCGCAGGTTGAGCGGAACGATGACTTCTGAAGGGGGCATCGCCGCTAAGTATGGGGGGCGTCGGGGATGCTGGCTATCGGCCGGAAGGAGGGCTCCGGGGGCTTCCGCGATCGCCTCAGTTCCAGCGGAACAGCCGGGTGACGAAGCCCTTCTTGTAGGTATTGGGTCCCGGAGGCAGCTCCACGAACCCGTCAGTGCCCGCGAGCGCGGCAAAGTCGCCCGAGCCGTTGGTCGGGGCGGGCATGGCCCACGGCCGTCCCCAGTCGTCCTCTTCGAGCCGTACGGGAAGGAAGTGCGTGAGCGGGGGGGTCACCGTCACCGGCGCGCCGAGCGCCAACCGCTCCGCCGCCACCGGTGTCTGACCGAGACTGCAAAACAGCGCGGGCAGCACATAGCGCCGCAGGCACACCAGAGTCGAGACGGGGTTCCCCGGCAGGCCGAACACCGCGGCGCCCGAGGGCGCGATGCCGAACCACAGGGGCTTGCCGGGCCGCTGCGCCACTTTATGGAAGACGGCGTGCACACCGAGCTCTTCGAGCACCTGCGGCACGAGATCGAATTTACCCATCGAGACGCCGCCCGACAGCACCAGCACGTCGTGCGTCTCGAGATGAAACCGCAGCCGCTCGCGCAGCTCCTCCGCATCGTCCTGCAGATGGTCGTCGGCGACGCGCTGAAAGCCGTGCTCGCGCAAGGCGCTCACGATCGCGTAGGCGTTGGAGCGTCGCACCTGATGGGCCAGCACGGGCTCGCCCGGCTCGACCAGCTCGTTTCCGGTCGAGATGACGGCCAACATCGGCTGGCTGCTCACGCGGATGCGCGGCATGCCGGCCGCCGCCGCGATGGCGATCTCCGGCGCTCGCAGCCGCGTGCCTGCGGGCACGAGCAGCGTCCCCTGGCGCGTGTCGCTGCCGCGCCGGCGCACGTGCTGCCAGGGTTCGGCCCGTGCCGCGGCCGACAGCGCCGCTTCGCCCTCCTGCACCGTCAACTCCTCGACGGGCACGACGCTGTCGCAGCCCACCGGGAGGACGGCACCCGTCATGACGTCGATGCAGGCGCTGCTGGCTGCGAGCGTCAGCGGTGGATCGCCGGCCGCCTGCGTCGCCTGCACGCGGAAGCTCCGCCGGCCTGCCGCTACCGCCTGGCTGTCGAGCGCGATGCCGTCCATGTCGACGCGGTCGAAGGGCGGCTGATCACGTTCCGCGTAGATGTTCTCGCGCAGCACTCCGCCGGCACACTGCGCGAGTGGCAGCGATTCGATCGGAAGGCACTGCAGATGCTGGCCGATCAGCGCGTCGGCTTCGGCGGGCGTGAGCACTCAGGGCTTCTTGTCGGCGGACTTTGCCTTGTAGATCTTGACCTGCTCGTTGAAGCGGTCGGCCACGCTCTGCAGCTGGTCGATGGCGGCGTTGTGTTTCTGGTTGGCGATGCGCTGCATGTCGGCCTTCTGCTCCGGCTTGAGCTTGTCGCCCCCCTTGGCGATGGAATCGGCCAGCTCCTTGTCGATGCAGGCGTTGTAGACGCCGATGGCCTTGTTGTATTCGCCCACGGCTTTCTGTCCGGCGAGCATCTCCTGCATCGTGGCGGAGGCGCCGTCAGGCACCTTGTCGGGGGCTGCAGGGTAGGGGCAGTCGGCATACGCGGCGCCGGCGGCGAGTGCCGCAGCGGCCCCGAGGACCAGGAGTGCTTTCATGCGTTGTATTCCGGGCGGTTGAAAGGGATCGCTATCTTAAGAGGCGCTCGGGAGCCAAGGCTACTCCCGGGGAGCCCGGCCGCCGAGGAAGCAGTCGCGGGCGTGATCGTCGACCACCCCCACCGCCTGCAGGTAAGCGTAGATGATGGTGGTGCCGACGAAGCGAAAGCCGCGGCGCATGAGGTCTCTGGAGATGCGATCACTCAGCGGGCTGCGCGCGGGGAGCCTGCGGCCGCGGCGACGCTTGACGCGCGGCTTGCCGCCGACGAACGACCAGAGATAGCGGTCGAAGGAGCCGAACTCGCGCTGGATGGCGAGAAATGCACGCGCGTTGGTCACCGTGGAATGGATCTTGAGGCGGTTGCGCACGATGCCGGGGTCGCGCAGCAGAGCTGCGCGGCGCCGCGCGTCGAAGCGCGCTACGCGGCTAGCATCGAAGTTGGCAAAGGCGCGGGCGTAGCCGCCGCGCTTGCGCAGGATCGTGGACCAGGAAAGACCCGCCTGCGCGCCCTCGAGAGTGAGCATCTCGAACAGCCGCCGGTCATCGTGCACGGGCCGACCCCACTCCTCGTCGTGATAGCGCTGCATGTCCGGCTCGGCATCGTGCGCCCAGTGGCAGCGCCGCCTGGGGGATGCGGCCGCGGGCGTCGAGGTCAGGGTGCTGACGCTCAAGCGACGAACCGGCAGCCGCTGGCCGGCGTGCGCGTGTCCGGCACGTTGCACCGCTTCAGAACGTCATGGTCACGGTGGCGTACAGCAGCCGGCCGATCGGCGAGTAAGTCGAGACGTCGACGTTGTTGTCGGTGAAGGTTCGCGGCGCCAGTGGCGGCATGCGGTTGGTGAAGTTGTTGACGCCCACTGCGGCCTTGAACTTGCCCCAGCTGTACGCAGCGCGCGCATCCCAGGCCGAGTAGCGGCTCACCGGGAGCGGGGCGAGATTCCCGTTCGGTCCGGTATCGGTCACTGACGACAGATAGGTGTTGGCCAGGCCGAGATCGAAGTCCGCATAGGCCCAGTCGAGCGTCGTATAGAAGTGGTACTTGGGCAAGGTACCGCCGAAGACGCCGGCGTTGGTTGCGTGACCTGCATACTGGATGTATGCCTGCCCGGGGAGGCCCTGGAAGTTGAACGAATCGAAGATCGAGCCCGTGCTGCCCACGGTGAAGATGCCGGCGCGATCGGTCGGAATCGTGTAGCTGGCGCCGATGTTCCAGGATTCCTCGAGGAGCTCGGCGTTGTTCTGGAAGCGGTCGATCAGGTAGAGGTTGGCGGCCTTGGCGGGATCGCCCATGCCGGTCCCAGGATTGGTCAGGTAGGCGAGCAGTGCCCCCGGCGCCGTGAACGGATTGCTCGAGCCGGCGAGCCCGGCAAAGTTGCCGATGGCGAGATTGGCAAAGTAGGGCGAGGCGGAGCCCAGCGTGTTGACGCTCGAGAGGATGTTGTTGAAGCCGATGCCCGCCTGGAAGCCCTTCAGCACGATGTAGGAATAGTCGGCGGTCACGCTCAGCCCCTTGGCCATGTCGGGCTTCAGCACGAAGCCGACGGTTTTCGAGGTGGAAGTCGCGGCCTTGAGGTTCGGGTTGTTGCCGTCCTCGCCGTTGAAAGGCAGCGCGTTGTAGTTGGGACCGAACACGCCGGCGATCACCGTGCCCGCCACCTGACGGGTGTCGGTCGGACCGACCTCCGAGAAAAGGTTCGGAGCCAGGAAGGACTTGGCGTAGTTGCCGCGGAAGACCAGTTGCCGGTCGAACGGCTCCCAGCGGAAGCCGACCTTCGGCACCGTGG
The DNA here is from genome assembly GCA_035295065.1 of Steroidobacteraceae bacterium. GTDB lineage: Bacteria > Pseudomonadota > Gammaproteobacteria > Steroidobacterales > Steroidobacteraceae > 13-2-20CM-66-19. Next base: position 28,172 of record DATGJR010000180.1, on the reverse strand, counting down.
AGTTGCCGGCGTCGCTGTAGTGCTCGGAGCGCACGGCACCGGTCAGGTCGAAGGCGCGCACCACGGGCACGCTCCACTGATCGCTGGTGAGCGGCACGCGCACCTCGGCGAATCCCCCGCTGATGGTGCGGGCCGCGGCGAACGGATCCGCAAAGGTGCCCCCGATCCAGAGCTGTGAGTTCACGCCGTAGGCACCGGTTACCGGATCGGTGACGCGGCCGTTCGGGTCCGCGTGCCCCGAGAGCGCCTCGCGCCGAACCGTGGCCCCGACCGCGAGGCCGACATCGCCCGCCGGCAGTCCCGGCATGCGTCCGACGATCTGCCCGTCCCAGGATTCGAGCTGGCTGATCGCACGGATCACTTCCGTGCCGTACAGGTGCGCGAGCGAGCCGGGATTGACGCCGGCCGCCGTGGCGAAGGGATCGAGCGCAGGCGTCAGCACCTGCGGGCCGCTCGGCGAGAAGCCGCCGTACTCCAGGCTGTAGGGGCCACCGGCCACCGGCTGGCCCGCGGCGTTGTAGCCACCGGCGATCGCCAGAGCCAGGTTGGGCTTGAAGAGGAGATTCGTCTGATCCTGCTCGAGATCGCTTTCGCTGTATACGACCGCGGTCTCCCAGGTCCAGGCGGGCGTGAACTCCCCGCGCAGTCCCGCGGTCACGCGCGCCGCGGTGGTCGTGTCGTAGAAGTCGTGCCCGTCCGGCAGATAAGTGAAAGTGACACCCGGGAAGGCGCTGGTCAGCGGGTTGAAGGGCGCTCCGGCCGGCACCGTGAGTCCCGTGGCGTTCACCGGAGCCCAGCGCGTCCAGGCCCGATCCTGCGACACCATCACATCGCCAAACAGCGCGAGCTTGTCGCGGTCGGCGACGGGGAAGTTGAAAGTGCTGGTGAAGGAAGCGAGATCCTGCTTCAGCAGCAGCGTCTGGTAAGGCGAGATGTCGAAACCGTTGGCGACCGCGGACGGGGAGGTCGGCAGGTAGGTGCCGTTGGCAACGAGCGCCGCCAGCGAGGCGGCGCTCGCGTTGACACCGGTGGGGTTCCTGGCGCTCGGCGAGTCGAGGCCGGGCGCCAGAATGTCGCTGGCGCCACTGACCGTGCCGGGGAGAGCCGAGGTCTTGCCGTAGAGCGGACTGCTGAAAGAGCGGTCGGACTGGAACAGGGGATCGGTGTGCGTGTAGTTCACGATCGCGGTGATGTTCCCCTGTCCTACGGGTAAGCCGCCGACGGCGAAGGCGTTCCACTCACCGTAGTCGGTGCCGTCGGCCGCGCGCGCGCCGGCGCTCAGGCCCTTGTAGTCGGACTTCAGCGCGAAGTTGACCACCCCGCCTACCGCGTCCGAGCCGTAGATCGAGGAGGCGCCGTCGGTCAGCACGTCGACGTGATCGATCGCGGCGGCCGGAATCTGGTTGATGTCGACGAAGTTCTTGCCATTGATGCCGCCGATGCCGCTGGTCGCGACGCGTCGGCCGTCGACCAGCACCAGGGTCGGGAGGTTGCGCAACTGCGCCTGCGAGCCGCCGGCGGTGTTCTGGTTGTTGTTGTTGGCGTTGCTCGTGCCGGCGTTGCTGCGGCCCTCGAAGGCTGGAATCTCCTTGCGCAGCATCTCGAGCGCGTTGGAATCGACGCCGCTCGCTTCGAGCTGCGCAGCGCTCAGTGTGTCAACGGGCACCGCGACGGTGTCCGGAGTGGTCGGAATGCTGCTGCCGGTTACCACGACCATGGGCAGCTCCGCCGCGGCCTCGGTCGGCGTGCTCACCGATTGCGGCTCGGCCGCGGCAGCCGCTGCCGAGGTGAGCACTGAGGCAATGAAAAAGCCGATTTTGTGGTTGTTCACGGTTTCCCCCTCGCTAAGCGATCGCAACCCCTCATGATGCGGGTGCAGCCTTGACGTCGAACCAGATGATGCCGCCGCCGCTGTGCCCCTCCCCCGGAGACACCGCCAGATACAGTCGGTGCAGCTCGGGGACCAGGACCGCGGTCTTGGCGCCGACCGAGCTCGGCACATGCGCCAACTCGGCGAAATGCCCCGCGTCGCGCTCCACGTACACACCGATGTAGCCCTCGCCGCCGGGCGCGTACACGCGGCGGTTCCCGGCGTCGAAGATTTCGGCGTCGACGTGCCCGGGCGCGGGGAAGCTTGCGATGCTCGCACCGCTGTCGGTGTTCAGCACGATGAATCTGCCCGGGTCGCGTGCCACGACGAACAGGCGGTGATTGGCCTCATCGAGCTGCGCCAGCGCGTTCTGTGCGGCTTCGCGGATCGGCCAGCGCGCCACTACCGTGCGGGTGGCCTTGTCGATCACCGCCACGTAGTTCTTGTCGGTGACGTTGATGTAGAGGCGCGGCCCGCGCTGCTCGACGGCCATGGCCTCGACGTGATCGGCATCGAGATGCACTTCGCCGATCTTGCGCAGCGTCACCGGGTCGATCTCTTCGAGCCATGACTCCTTGAGCTTGACGTCCTTGCCGCCCGTGACCACATACAGGTGCCCGCTGTGACTGTCGAGGCCGATCGAGTCGGCGCCGGGGTGCAACCTGAGGGTGCCGGCGGGGGCGAGCGTCGCGGCATCGAGCAGCTTGATGCGCTCGCTCCCGTCGGTGATCAACAGGCGCCGGGTCTGCGGGATCAGCAAGATGCTGTGCGGTGTCTCGAAGCCGCCGACGCTCTTCAGGTGCCTGCCGCTGTGCAGGTCGAACACCTCGAGCGTGCCGTGATCCTCGGCCGCAAGGAACAGGCGATTGCCCGGCAGATCGACGGCGAAGTGATCGAAATCCCCGCTATAGCCGGGCAGCTCGCTGCGACCCTCGAGCACCAGCGCAGCGTCCGTGCCGCCCGCCGTCGGCGCCGGCGTCGCGCCGCTCCCGAGCGTTGGGCCGCCGAGCGCGAGCAGCCATACCAACATGAGACCTGTGCTTTTCACGATCCGGCTCCTCGCGGTCGTTCAATGGGCGGCCGCGGGCCGAAACAGCGCCGCCGAATCGGGAATCCTCTTCTCGAGCTCGGCCTTGATCTTCTCGGCGCGCTCATGCAGCGCCTCTTTGTCGTCGCCTTTCCGGTACGCGAACACTACACCCACGGCGCCGATCACCGTGCCGGCGCGGTCATGCAGCTGCATCTCGCTCTCGAAGCGCTTGCCGCTCGAATTGAGCTCGAGATTGGGCTTGCCGGTGAATACGCAGCGCATGTCGTCGTTGTCGGCCTTCTTGCCGAGGCGGCCGATGTTCGAGCCGGCGATGATGTTGTAGTCGCTGTCCGGCGGCGTGGCATGAATCGCCAGAATCTCGATCTGCGGATAGCGTTCCAGGAACTCATCGACCAGCTGCTGCGCATAGGTGTGGCTGGGAGCGTCGGGCTCGAAAGGATAGGGATCGAGCAGATTGGCGGCGTGTGAGATGCGCCGCTGCAGAAAGTCGCGCACGCTCTCGGCGCGGCGTTCGAGGGCGGCGCGGTCGCCGCCGGGCTGGTAGGCATAGCTCAGGTGCAGCGTGCCGATGGTGTCGCCGGACACATCGTGCAACGGCAGCCGCACTTCGAGCCGCTCGCCGGACGGGCTCACGGCCGGCACCGGGGTGGCGCTCGCGCTCGCGGCCAGATCGGCCGCGTCGCTGCGCCCGAGGGCGGCCTGCGGATCGGTCGACGCCACCACCACGGCTTCGGCCGCCTTGGGCGGCCTGGCGCTGATGGATGCGGCCAGCAATTGCGGGTTGGCGCGGCTCACCGCGAGCAGCAGCTCGTGGCCGTAGGTACTGCCCGGAATGGCGGCAGCCTGGGTCGCCGACGCTCCCAGGGCGAAGCAGCATGCCAGCAGACGGCGCACCATTCTTGTTCCCCTCTCCAAGACTTGTGCCCTGTTTTAACCCAGGACTCTGAAACGAGCCTGAATTTGGTGCGGCGCCGTGAGGTCCCCCCGCTTCCGCAGCGCGGACCGCGCGCACAGGCCCGGTGTGAGGCCGGCCGGCTACTCCCCAGCCACGAGCAGCACGAAGGTCTCAGGCAGGATCGGAGCCGCGCCGCCCGCGGCCGGCGCTTTTCCGGTGCGTGCGGTGGGCAGATAGATGTGGCCGGTAGTCTCGTCCAGCGCCAGGGTGCGGGCGCCCGGTTGGGTCGTGAGCGTCTGCAGCGTCTCGTAGCGGTCGGGTGAGACTTCCCGCAGCACGCTGAGCGTCCCTTCCTTGTTGGAGGTGAAGATCCGCTGCGTGTTCGGCTCGAAAACCGCGCCGTCCGGGTCGCTGCCGATCGCGGGTGTGGCGACCACGTGCCCGTCGTCGCTGTCGAGCACGGCGAGCTTCTCGTTGCCGCAGGCGGCGAACACCCGGTGATGCGCACGATCGACCGCCATGCCGGTCGGCTCCTCGCAGCCGCCGAGCTTCCACTCCCCCGCCGGCCGCAGCGTGTGGGTGTCGAACACGTGGATGACGCTCTTGCCTTCGTCGTTCACGAAAGCGCGACCCCGCCCGTCGAAGCCGATCTGCTCGAGCTTGGCGCCGCCGAGATCGAGCGTGTCGACGATGGCGTCGGTGCGCGGATCGATGATCGTCACATCGCCGCTCGTGCCGCCGTTGACCACGTACAGCCGGCGGCTCTCGGGGTCGTACTGGATCGCATCGGGCTTGACGCCGGTGTAGCGGATGATCCTGCGGACCTGCAGCGTAGTGCGGTCGAACACCGTCACGGTGCGATCCAGGCCGTTGCTGGTGTAGCCCTTGCCGAGCTCGGGGATGATCTCGATGCCGTGCACGCCGTGCATGCCGGCGACCTCGCCGATCTTCGCGCCGCTGTCGGCATCGAGAACCTCGACCCGGTTGAGATGCGCCACGAACACGCGGCGCGTGGGCGCATCGACCCGCAGGTAGTCATAACCCGTCTCGTTGCCGCCGACCGGAAACTGCGCAATCATGCGATAGCCGCCGGCGGCGGGCGGCGCCGACTGCGCCGCGACAACGGCCAGCAGGCTCGCGGCGGCGAGCATCGCAGACAACAACTGATGGTCACGTGGCATCTGGTGTATCCCGCAAGTGCGGCCCCCGATGCCGCGGCGCCAGTCTGCCGGCCCAACCTGAAGCCAAGATGAAAGTTCTGATCGTCGAGGACCAGCACAAGCTGGGGCACTTCCTCAAACAGGGCCTCGCCGAGGCGGGCTTCGTGGTCGGTGTTGCCGCAAGCTGCGCGGCGGCGCGCGACGCGTTGTGCGACACCAGCTACGACGCAATCGTGCTCGACCTGGGCCTGCCCGACGGCGACGGACTCGAGCTGCTGCGCCAGTGGCGCAGGAGCGGCTTCAACGAGCCGGTCATCATCCTGAGCGCGCGCGACGCCGTGCAGGACCGTATCAAGGGTCTGGACGTCGGCGCCGATGACTACCTGCCGAAGCCCTTCAGCCTGCAGGAGCTGCTGGCCCGCTTGCGTTCGCTGCTGCGCCGCCATGCGAGCGTCAAGGACACCGTGCTCGAGCACCGCGGCATGCGCCTGGATCTGGCGGGACGGACGCTGCATTTCAACGGCAAGCCGATCGAGCTGACCAACCGCGAGTTCGCGCTGCTCGAAGTCTTCATGCAGAATCCCGGGCGCGTGCTGCCGCGCACGCTGATCTGCGAAAAGGTCTGGTCATCGCCCTACGATGTCGACGCCAACCTGCTCGACGTCTACATGAGTAAGCTGCGCACCCGGCTCGAGACCGAAGGAGCCCGGCCGCTGTTCAAGACCGTGCGCGGCGTCGGGTACAAGCTGCAGTGAGATCCCTCGGCGCAAGACTCGCCCTGTGGTACGCGGCGGCCAGCACCGCAACGCTCGCCTGCCTGTTCGTGGTGGGCTATTACCTGCTGCGCGGCTACCTGATCCACGGGCTGGATCTGCTCAATCAATCCGAGTTCCAGCAGATCCGCGCCCATCTCGGCGCTGACTATGCCGCGCTCAGTCCGGCGGTGATCGACCAGCGCATCCGCGAGACCACTGACTACGCCTCGGTGCTGTTCTATATAGACATTCACCGCGCCGACACCGGCACCATCTTCTACTCCGGCAATCTGAATGGCCGCTCGATCCCCGACATCAGGGGTAAGCGCCGCTATGACGTGCCGTGGGACAATGGGCCGCTGCGAGTCGGGGAATTCATCATGGCGCCCTATGACGTCATCGTCGCGACTCCCGCGACGCAGGTCGAGGGCGTGATGGAAGGTTACGCCGAGGTGAGCGCCGCGCTGTTGGTCCTGGTGCTGGCAACGAGCGTCGCCGTCGGCTTCGGCCTGAGCAAGCTGGCGCTGCGGCCGGTGCGGCTGATCAGCGCCACCGCCAGCCACATCGGCTCGGAGAACCTCAGTGAACGCATCCCGGTGTCTGCGGTCAAGGACGAGATCTCCGACCTGGCGCGGCTCCTCAACGCGATGTTCGACCGGCTGGAGGCCTCATTCAACAACGTGCGCCGCTTCGCCGCCGATGCCTCTCACGAGCTGAAGACACCGCTTTCGCTCCTCAGGCTGCACGCTGAGAAGGTGCTCGCCAGCGGCATGCTCACTCACGACAACGAGGAGGGCATGCAGACGGTGCTCGAGGAGCTGACGCGCGTCAACGCAACCATCGACGAGCTGCTGTTCCTGTCGCGCGCCGAGTCGCACAACATTACGCTGGCACGAACCCCCGATGATCCCGCGCTGCTGCTGGCGAACTTCAATGTCGACGCGCAGGTTCTGGCCGAGCACTACGGGCTGAAGTTCTCATACGAACACCAGGGCCCGGGAATCGTCATGTGCGAGCCCCGGTGGCTGCGGCGGGTGCTGTTGAATCTGCTCAGCAATGCCATCAATGCCTCGCCGCCCGGAGGGCATGTGCGGCTGCGCTCGCGCCTGGGTGGGGATCTGTGGCGCGTCGAGATCGAGGACGAGGGCGAGGGCGTTCCGGGCGCGGAGTTGGAGCGCATTTTCGACCGCTTCGTGCGCGTGCAGTCCGCCGCCTCGCAGCGACACGAAGGCAGCGGACTGGGGCTGGCCATCTGCCGCAGCATCATCGAGCTGCATCGAGGGCGGATCTTTGCCAGGCGCGCCGCCAATGGCCGCGGCCTGTGCGTGGTGTTCGAGATACCGGTGGAAGGCATCCCGCCGCGCGCGCAGCCGGTCACCCGTAATGAGCCAGCAGAAGCAGCGTCAAGGTGATCGTGATCGCGCCGCCGATGCGCGTGGCAATCTGCGCGAACGGCATGAGCTGCATGCGGTTGGCGGCCGTGAGAATCGCCACATCCCCGGTACCGCCCTGTCCGGCGCGACAGGCGATCACGATCGCCGTGTCGATGGGGAACAACCGCATCCACCGCCCGACGAGGAATCCGGTCGTCACCAGGGCGAGGACGGTGGCGACGATGGTGAGGAGGTTGCGCGGCGCGAACGCCGCCATCAGCCGCTCCCAGGGGGTGAGCGCCACCCCGATCGCGAACAGCAGCGGGTAGGTGACCGCGCGGCGAAAGAATTCGTAGACGACGTGCGCGCCGCGCTGCAGCGAGGGCGGCACCGCCTGGACGAGCTGGAGCAATACCGCGAGCAGCAGCATCGCGACCGGGGCCGGCAAGCGGAAGGTCTGGAAACAGATCAGGCCGAGCAGATACAGCGTGATGACCAGGAGTCCCGCGGCGGCGATGTGCGTGACGTCCAGATCCACCGGCGCATCCTGCTCGCGGCTGGCGAGCTCCTCGCTCTCCTCCGGCTGCAGGCGACCTTCACCGCTCAGGTGCGGGAAGCGCTGGCCGAGAAAGTTGAGGATGCCGGCGAGCAGAATCGCCGTGAGGCTGCCGAACATCACCGGCGGCAGCACCTGCGCAAACAGCTCGCCCTGCGGCTGTTGCCACAGCTGGCCGTAGGCGACCGACAAGGGGATCGCCCCCTCGCCGACGCCCCCGGCCATCACCGGGATCACGATCATCAGCAGGCTATGGCGGGCACCGAGCCCGAGGGCGCTGCCGACCGCAGTACCGACCAGTAGCGCGGCCAGCGAGCCGGCCAGCATGGGCACAAACAGCCTGAGAAAGCCCTTCACCAGCAACACGCGATCCATGCTGAGAATGCTGCCGACGATCACCGCCGCGATGAACAGATAGAGAAAATTGGTGGACCTGGTGAAGTCCGTGACCGTGCTGACGATCTGGGCGGGAATCAGGTGGTGGTAATTCAGAAACGAGGGCACGAAGGTGGCAAAGATCGCCGCGCCCCCGATCCGATTGAGGAGCGGCACGCGCCGCCCCAGCTCGGCGCAGGTGAACCCCAGCACCGCCAGCACGCCGATCATCATGTTGATCTCGGTGGGCACCTTGCCGGTGCTGACGAAATAGGCGACCACGCCGAGCAGCGCCACGTACACCGGCACGGGAATCACCCCGATGCGCAGCTCCATGATGCGCCACCAGGCCTGCGACCAGCGGCGCGTCGTGTTGCTCATGTGCCTCTCCCCTCGGCCGCCGCCGGAATGCGCACGTAGCGCTGTGCCAGGGCCGGCAGCACCAGCAGATTCAACACGGTCGAGGACAGCAGGCCGCCGAGCACCGTGACCGCCATCGGCCCTTCGATCTCCTGTCCCGGACGATTGAGGCCGAAGGCCAGCGGCGCCAGTCCGAGCGCGGTGACCGCGGCGGTCATCAGGATCGGGATGAGCCGCTCGTTGGCGCCACGCAGCACCAGCGCGGCGTTCCACGGCACCTTCTCGACCTCGACCAGGTGCTCGTAATGCGCGAGCTGCAGGATGGCGTTGCGGGCGCTGATGCCGAACACCGTCACCAGTCCGACCACGGTACCGAGTGAGATTCCGACGCCGGTGAGCGCAATCGCCAGCACGCTGCCGATGAGACTGAACGGCAGATTGGCGAGCACCAGCCAGCTGTTGGCCCGCCAATGGAAGGAGACGAACAGGATCATGACGATGAGCGCCAGGGCGAGCCCCGAGTAGATCATCAGCTCGTTGCGCGTCTGGCGCTCCGCGGCGGCGGCTCCGGTGTATTCGAGGTACACGCCCTTCGGCAGCGGCACGGCTGCGGCGATGGTGCGCTGCGCTTCCTGCACCACCGACTGCAGCGATTCGCCACGGACGTTGAAGGTCACGCTCACCCGGCGTTGGCCGCCGTCGTGCTCGATGCTGTAGCGATCCTGGGTGACCTCGATGCGCGCTACTTGCGACAACGGCACGGGGCCAAGCGGGCCGGCGATCATCAGCTGCGCGAGTTGCGCCGGCTGCTGCCGCAATCTCGCGGGCAGCAGGAGCTCGACGTCGACCGTGCGGGTGCCGCGGAAAGTCTGACCGACCTGGGTGCCGGCGTAAGCGGTCTCGATGGTGTCCAGCACGTCCTGGACCTTGAGCCCGGTGGCCGCGAGCGCCGCCGGCACCAGCTGGATTGCGAGCGCCGGCGTGCCGCTCTGCACTTTGAATTGCAGGTCGACGATCCCCTTCACCTTGGCCAGCGCCGCGGCCACCTTGGCGGCGGTCGCATCGAGAACGTCGAGATCATCGCCGAATACCTTGATCGCGACCTGCGCCGTCTCGCCTGACAGGCTTTCGCTGATGCGGTCGCCGAGAAAGGTGACGACCTCGCTTTCGATGCCGGGATAGTGCTCGAGGATGGCGCGCAGCTCCTCCTGGGCAGCGCCCTGATCCACCTTGGCGTCGGGCTTGAGCTCGACGTGGAACTCGCTCCTGTGGGGACCCCAGGTGTCCTCGCTGAGCTCGGCACGCCCAACCTGCTGCTCGATACTCTTGACGTAGGGGAGCGCCAGCACCTCGGCGCTCACCCGCCGGCCGAGCGAGAGCATCTCCTCGAGTGAGGTGCCGGTGATGGCGCTCGACACCTGCATCACGAAATGACCTTCACGGAAGTCCGGCATGAAGGTGCCGCCGAGGAACGGCAGGGCCGCGGCGGCGGCGGCCACCAGGCCGATGAGCGCCCCGATCATGAGCTTGAGGTGCCGCCCGACGTGGTGGACCGACCAGCTCTGCCATGCCTTGAGCCGCACCAGCCAGCGTGCTTCCGGGCGCTCGTCGTGATGACGCAGCAGCAACGCGCACAGCGCCGGGGTCGAGGTCAGCGCCACCAGCAGCGATGCAAGCACGGCGAAAATGAATGCGAGCGCCAGCGGAGCCACGAACCGTCCCTGGACGCTGGAGGTGAACAGCTCCGGCAGGAAGACCACGATGACCACGGCGGTGGCATAGATCACCGGTCCCCGCACCTCGAGCGATGCGTCGCGGATGATCTCGAGGCGCGGGCTGGGCGATGCGAGCCGGGCGTTCTCGCGCAGGCGCCGCAGGATGTTCTCGATGCCGATGATCGCATCGTCCACCAGCACGCCGAGCGCCACCGCGAAGCCGCCCAGGGTCATGGTATTGAGGGTCAGGCCCATGCGGTTCAGCACCGCAACGGCGGCGAGCAGCGACAGCGGGATCGCCGTGAAGGCGATGAGGGCGGCGCGCACGTCCCGCAGGAACAGATACAGGACCGCCAGGATCAGCACCGCCGCTATGACCAGCGACTCCCGCAGGTTGCCGAGCGCACGTTCGATGAAATTCGCGGGCCGGTGCAGGTCCGGATAGAGCGTAATGCCCTGCGCCTCGAGCGCCGGCCGCAGCGCGGCGAGCGCCTGCTCCACCGCCAGGGTCGTGGTCAGCGTGTTGGCGCCATACTGGCTGGCGAGCGACAGCAGCACTCCGCGCTTGCCCATGATGAGCGCATCGCCGAAACGCAAGGCCGGAGCCATCTTCACCTCAGCGAGATCGCTCAGCAGCAGCGGGGTGTTGTTGCGCACGGTGATCACCGCCGCGCCGAGCGAGGCGATGTCGGGCTCGGGAGTCGGCGACTTGAGCAGCACCCGCTGCGAGGCCAGGTCGATGAAGCCGGCGCCGCGCAGCGGCAGTGCCGTGCGCGCCGCGTCGGCCAGCTCGCTGAGGGTGACGTTATAGGCGGCGAGCTTGCGCAGGTCCGGCAGGATCTGAATCTGCCGCACGTCGCCGCCGAAGACGATGACGTGCGCGACGCCCGGCACGGCGAGCAGCCGCGGCTTGATGACCCAGTCGGCCGCATCGCGCAGGGTGTAAGCGTCGACCTTGTCCGACAGCAGGCCGATCTTGAGCAGGTCCATGGTGCTCGACACGAGCGGCGACAGCTTCGGCGTCCCGACGCCGGCGGGCAGGCTGCTGCCGAGCTCCGACAGCCGCTCCGATATCCCCTGGCGCGCCACGTGCACATCGATGCCGCTCGCGAACGTGACCGTGACCACGGACAGTCCCGGAGTGGATTCGGAACGCAGGGTCGCCAGCCCCGAGGCGCCGTTCACGGCGTTCTCGACCGGCTTGGTCACGAGCTCCTCGACCTGCTGCGGAGCGAAGCCCGGCGCTTCGGTCTGTATCTCGACCTGCGACGGGACGAATTCCGGGAAGACGTCCAACGACGAGTGCAGTGCGCCCCAGGTGCCGAGCACGAGCGCCACCAGGGTCAGCGCGGTCACGGAGCCGAAATGCCGCACGCATAGTGCTACCAGCCTGTGCATGCGCTTCAGTCCGCCGCGGACCCGGGGTTGACCTCACGCGCCAGCAGCTCGCCAGCCGAGGCAGTGACGATGTTGGCGCCAGCCGCAATGCCTGCGGCGACGAAGTAGCCGTCGTCGGTCGGCATGCTGATATCGATTTCCTTGCGCACGTAGTGGCCGGGCGTCTCCTCGACGTAGCACCAGTACTTGCCGCCCCTTATCAGCACCGCCGCGGCGGGAACGATCACCCCGGCGACAGCGGCGCCCACCGGCGCGCGGGCCAGCAGCCGCTCGCCCTCGCTGACGTCGCTCCCTTTCAGGATCGCGAAGAAGCTCCTGCCCGGCAGGCTGGCGTCCGCCGGGGCGCTCCATACCGCGTCCGACTCGAAGCTCTTTGCGGCCTGGGCCGGGCCGATGCGCAGCAGACGCAGTTTCGCGGGCACAGTCGGGCCGAGCGCGCCGAGGGGAAAGCTCACGCGCACGAGCTTGCTCTGGCCGCTCGCGAGCGCCGCCAGCACCGGACTTGCGTAATCATCCTTCCAGGGAGCATCCCGGCCAAAAGTCGCGGACATGCGCCGCTCGGCCAGCGCCAGCGCCGCCGCATCGACGGTCGCCTGTCGTTGCGCGGCCTCCTGTACCTCGACGGCCATCGCGCCGGGCGTACCGGCGAGACTGTTGCTGCGCAGCAGTACGGCGCGGCTCTGACGCTCGGCTGCGGCCGCGCTGGTGATGTCGGCGACCGCCTGGGCGATCGCGTCGCGCGTCAGCACCAGCGCATAGCCGGTGCTCTCCGGCGCCTGCCGCGCCGCGGCCGCCGGCGTGGTCTTGATGCCCGCCTTCTCGATCTCGTCGGGCTTCAGGCTGACGCCTTCGCCCTCGACCGAAGCCTTCTCAGCGGCTTGCGCCGGCGCCGCGCCCGCGGGGGGCTGGCTGCGCTGACAGCCTGCGACGACCAGGAGCGCGGCGCACAGGGGCGCGAGCCTCGGTGCCCAGGCCGACGGCCCGGGCCTGCGTCGCGCCGCTGCCGGCCGCTGCGGGCCCTGGATCGAATTCATTGCTGCGTTCTCCCGATTCGAATGAAGTGCCTAGGAGCTCGCGGCAGCGCTGCCCCATCCGCCGCCGAGCGCCTTGCACAGCGCAATCAGGCCTTGCAGGCGCGCCAGGCGGTACTGCGTGAACTGGTCGCGCGCGGCGAACAGCGCGCGCTGCGATTCCAGCAACGTGAGGAAATCCCCGGAGCCCTTCTGGTAACGCAGCCGGGCGCCCTCGAAGGCGCGCTCGCTCTCGGCGAGGCTGCCGCTCTCGAAGTCACGCTCGGCGTCGAGGTGTTGCAACGCCGACAGCGCCTTCTCGACGTCCACCAGCGCCGCGATGACGGCGGTACGGTAGGCCGCGAGCAGCTCGCGCTCCCTGGCCGCGGACTCATCCCGCTGCGCCCGCAGCCGGCCGTGATTGAATATCGGCTGCGTCAGGTCGGCGGCGAGCGCGAGCGAGGGACCGGCACCGGCGATCGTCAGCACGGTTGCCGGCAGTGCGGGATTCTGTACACCGGCGCCGGCGGTAAGCGTGAGGCTCGGCAGCATCGCGGCGCGCGCGGCCGCAAGATTCGCGTTGGCGGCCCGCAGATTCGCTTCCGCCATCACCACATCCGGCCGGCGGGTGAGGAGCTCGGCGGGCAGGCCGGCGGCGACGGCTGGCTCTGTGAGCGGATCGAGCGAGCGGCCGGCGATCTCAAAATTCTCCGGCATGCGGCCAAGCAACAGGGCGAGCGCGGCGCGTGCCTCGACCTCGGATTGCTGCAGGTCCGAGAGAGCGATCTGTGCGGTGTCGAGGGCCGCCTTTTGCGCCGCGAGCTCCACCGGGCTCGCGACTCCGGCGTCGAAGCGCGCCTGCACGACCTCGAGAACCTTCTGCGCATTGTCCCTGTTGGATTGTGCGATCGTGATGCGCTCGCGCAGCGCCAGCACCTGGAAATATTCGTCGGCCACGCCGCCCAGCATCGTCAGCGCCACCGTGTCCCGCTCGGCGCGCGAGGCTGCGGCTTGCAGGGCCGCGGCGTGCGCGGTGGCCCGGTTCTTTCCCCAGAAGTCCACCTCGTAGCTCGCCGATAGCATCGTCGACCAGTCCAACTCGTGACCGGATCCCTGCTGCGAATGCCCGGCAAGAAAGTTGCCATTCGCATTGCCGTCGACGCTCGGCAGGAGCGCTGCGCCCGCCTGGCGCGCGCGCGCGTCGGCCTGCAGCACGCGCTCACGGGCGGCCGCCAGATCGCCGTTGTTGCTCACGGCGAGCTCGACAAAGCCGTTCAGCTCCTGGCTGCCGAAGCCGCGGTACCAGTCCTGGGCGGGCCACGAACCGCCGTGCAAGCTACCGTACTGAAAGGCGGCGGGCACGTCGCGCGGTGGCTGAACGGCCGCGCCGCCGGCACAGCCGGACAACAGGACGCAGAGCACGCAAGCCGCCGCGAGCCGCTTGCCTCGTGTTGCGCCGTCGGGGCGCCTGTTGGACTTCATCGGAATGACGCTAACACCGGTTTCTGAATTCAAGCTAAATCGTTCTTCAGCTTCGGCTTACAGGCGTTTTCGAAATGGCCTACGAGCTACGGGCGCGGAGCGCGGATTCTACTGTGTGCCTCCGCCGCGCGCCTGACCGGCAGGTTCGCCAAGCCACGCCGTACCGGGCAGAATGCGCGGCGGATCGTTGCGCGGGAGGGGTGCATGATGTGGGTTTCCAGACGCGGCTTCCTGAGTCTGACAGCGGCGGGGGCGGCGCTCGCGGCCAGTGAGCGGGGCCTGGCGGCCAAGGCCGCGGCTTCCGGCCTGAGCTCGATCACCCGCGACGCGCAGCCCATCAGCGCCGCGGAGCACGGCGCACGCCTCGCCAGGGCTCAGGGGCTGATGCGGCAGAAGAAGATCGCCGCGTTCCTGGTCGAGTCGGGAGCCTCGCTCGAATACTTCACAGGCATTCGCTGGCATCGGTCCGAGAGAACCACTGCGGCACTCATTCCGGCCGAGGGAGCGGTGGTCGTGGTAACACCGTTCTTCGAGGAGCCTTCCATCCGCGAGACGCTGCAGGTCGCAGGGGACGTGCGCCCCTGGAAGGAAGACGAGAGCCCGTTCGAGCTGATCGCCGGCGCCCTGAAGGCGCGTGCGGCCGGCCCGCTTGCCGTCGAGCCGACGACACGACAGTTCATCGTCGAGCGGGTCGCGAAGGCCGCCGGCGGCGCGTATCCGGTAATCTCCGGAGAGGATCTGGTGCGGGCCTGCCGGATGCACAAGTCCGCGGCGGAGCTCGCACTCATGCAGGCCGCCAACAACGTCACCATCGCCGCGCTCCGTCACACGCATGCGCACGTCGAAGCGGGGATGCATGGCTCGGACATCCTCAACCTGATGGTCGCCGCCACCACATCCCTCGGCGGCTCGCACGAGTTCACGCTGGTATTGCTCAACGAGGCGAGCGCCTTCCCGCATGGCTCGATCAAGCCCCAGCAGGTGCGCGAGGGCTCCGTGGTCCTGGTCGACACCGGTTGCAGCGTGCACGGCTACCAGTCCGACATCTCGCGCAGTTGGGTCTTCGGCAAGGCCTCTCCCCGGCAGCGGGAGCTGTGGGACACGGTCAAACAGGGTCAGGAGCTGGCGCTCGCGACGGCGAAGCTCGGAGCGCCGACGGGCAGCATCGACAAGGCAGTGCGCGATTTTTACGAGCACAAGGGCTGGAGCAAGGACTATGGCCTGCCGGGGCTCTCGCATCGCACCGGGCACGGCATCGGCATGGAAGTGCACGAAGCGCCTTACCTGGTGCGTAACGACGCGACGCCGCTCGAAGCCGGGATGTGCTTCTCCGACGAGCCGGGAATCTACATTCCGGGGGAATTCGGCATTCGGCTCGAGGACTGCTGGTACATGACAGCCGCCGGGCCGAAGCTGTTCACACCGCTCGCGAAGTCGATCGACGAGCCGATCTGAGCGGGTGCGGCCGTCTCAAAAAGGTCCGTAAAGCTCCCGGACCAGTGGTGCGCGAAGATCGCGTCAAGCTCCTGCTCGATGTCCCTGGCCATGCTGGAGACATTAACAAAAATTAAATCGCTTGGGTCCTGGTGGCGGAGTAGCTTCGGTACTGCCAACCGCCGAAGGGGTGCACCGATGAATCGCCCTGCCCGAGCGCTGCCGCTGTTCATGCTCGTGGCGTTGGTTTTGCCTTACAACGCCGCTATGGCCGACACCCTGCGTTGCGGCTCGCATCTGATCCAGGATGGCGACGATGCCTTCTCCGTCATCGACAAGTGCGGCGAGCCGACGCAGCGCATGACGATAGCGGACCCCGTGTATTTCAGCTCCGCGGAGCTGTGGCGCTATGACCGTGGCGCAAGCAAGTTCCCGGCGCTCCTCAGGATCGTCGATGGCGTGGTGGAATCAATTCGCTTCGTGAAGACGCCGCGCTGACAGCGCGCCCGGACGGATTGCTCGGCCGCTGACGCGGCCTCGTCCCTCGCGGACGCTCGGGACCGCCCGCGCGAAAGCGCGTGCGTCCAACCCGGCTCGCAGACTCGCCGAGTTGTCGAGCTCCCGCGCCGCCTGCGGCGGCGGTCGGGAGTTCTCATCCGTGCGAGTGCCTGAAGTGTCCAGCAGACTCCGGCGCGATTTGAGATTTCAGCGCGCCCGGACGGATTCGAACCGCCGACCCTCAGGTTCGAAGCCTGATGCTCTATCCAACTGAGCTACGGGCGCGGAGCGCGGATTCTACTGTAAAGGTCTAATGTCCCGCGCCGGTCCCAGGCCCTGGGGGCTGGTTCGTCACGCGCACGGAAGGACTGGCGGGCGCCGGTACGCCGAACTGAGCCTCCCACTCGCTCTCGCTGACGCACATGGACCCGACGTGCGAGCCGGTCGGGGGCGTGGTGGGACAGAACACCACCCGATCGCCGTAGTGGATCACCTTATAGCCGGCCGACTCCGCCGCGGCTATGTTGGCCGCGTGTCGCTCCGGAGACCGCGGAGCTTGTTGGGCCGCACATCCGGCCGCGAGCACCGCGAGCACCGCGAGCACGATCAGCAGAGCAGAGCGCATGAGCGGATTGTACTGCGTGGCGCGAGGCGCCGCCTCCCGCGATTCCCTCGATGCGCCACGCGGAGCAGAATGCGCGCCAAAGTGTCCACCGTGGAGCTGTTCCATGTCCTTATTTGACCTGTCGGGAAAGGTCGCCCTCATCACCGGCTCGAGCCGCGGCATAGGCAAGGCCATCGCGGTGCACATGGCCGCGCACGGCGCGCGCGTGGTCGTCTCGAGCCGCAAGCGGGAGAGTTGTGAGGCGGTGGTGGCGGAGATCACCGCCGCCGGCGGCACCGCCATGGCGCATGCCTGTCACGTCGGCCACAAGGAAGAGCTCAAGGGCCTGGTGGATGCGACCGTGGCCGCCTGGGGCCGTATCGACATCCTGGTGTGCAATGCCGCCACCAATCCCCACTTCGGCCCTACCGCCTCGCTCACCGACGAGGCGCTGGACAAGGTCATTCGCACCAATCTCTACAGCAACGTGTGGCTGTGCAATCTCGCGTTGCCGGGAATGGCGCAGCGCAAGGACGGCGCGGTCATCATCCTGTCCTCGGTGAGCGGCTTCATGGGCAGCGCGCTGCTCGGCGCCTACGGCATCTCCAAGGCGGCCGACATGCAGCTGGCGCGAAATCTCGCGGTTGAGTGGGGGGGGCACAACATCCGGGTCAACTGCATTGCCCCCGGCGTCATCAGGACGAAGTTCTCGCAGGCGCTTTGGGCGGATCCGGCACGCGCGGAAGCCCTGGCGCGCGGCTATCCCCTGAAGAGACTCGGAGATCCCGATGACGTCGCGGGTGTCGCGGTCATGCTGGCTGCGCGCGCCGGCAGCTTCATCACCGGCCAGACGATCGTCATCGACGGCGGCGGACTGATCGGCGGCGGCGAGCGGCTGCTGTAGCGCTCACGGGACGCGCTGGGCGCGCTGCCGGGCACGCATCGCAGCGTAGCCGACCCCGAGCAGGGCGAACCACACGGGGGCCACGTAGAGCGCAACCCGCTGGTCGGCATCGAGCGCGAGCAGCGCGCTCACTCCCACGAGGAACGCGAGCACGACCCAGTTGGCGATCGGCGCTCCCGGCATGCGGAACGGCGCCGCGGACGCCTTGCCGGCGGCGACGGCGCGCCGGTAATTGCGGTGCGACACCAGGATGATTCCCCACGTCCAGAAGGTCCCGACCAGCGCGATGCTCGTGACCCACGTGAAGATCTGCTCGGGCACGAACTTGTTGAGCGCAACGCCGATCAGCAGCAGCACCGCCGTGGCATGGATCGCATGCCCGGGGACGCGCCCCCGATTGAGCTGGGCGAAGGTCCGGGGCGCCTGTCCGCGCTGCGCCAGTGACCAGAGCATGCGCCCGGTGCTGAAGATTCCGCTGTTGCAGGAGGAGGAGGCGGCGGTGATCACCACGAGGTTGATGAGCGCGGCGGCCGCGGGGATGTGCATCTTCTCGAACACGAACACGAACGGACTCACCTGTGGACTGAGCTCGGTCCACGGGACCAGCGACATGATGATGAGGACCGCCCCGATATAGAAGATGAGAATCCTGACGATGATGCTGTTGGTGGCGCGCGGCAGCACCACCGCCGGATCGCGCGCCTCGCCCGCCGTGACGCCGATGAGCTCCACCCCCTCGTAGGCAAACATGACGATCTGCATCGTGAGCAGCACGCCGAGGATCCCATGCGGCAGGAGTCCGCCGTGCGACCAGAGATTCGAGAAGCTGGCCGTCGCTCCGAGATCGCCGAGGTGGAACACGATCACGGCGACTCCCGCGATGATCAATCCGACGATCGTGACTACTTTGATGAGCGCGAACCAGAACTCGAGCTCGCCGTAGACGCGCACGGCGAGCAGATTGGTGCCATACAACACCAGCAGCGCAATCAGACCCGGCAGCCATTGCGGCACATCCGGGAGCCAGAAGCGTATGTAGATCCCGATGGCGGTGAGCTCGGCCATCGCGGTCACCACCCACGCGAACCAGTAGGACCATCCGGTGATGAAACCCGCGAGCGGCCCGCAGAACTCATCGGCGTAGGTGGCGAAGGAACCGGCGACCGGGCGGTAGGTGAGGAGCTCGCCCAGCGCGCGCATGATGAAGAAGATGGCGACGCCCCCGATCGCATACGCGATGATCAGCGACGGGCCTGCCGAGTGGATGGCCTTCGCGGAGCCGAGGAACAGCCCCACACCGATCGTGCCACCGAAGGCAATGAGCTGAATGTGGCGATTGCGCAGGTTGCGGGACAGGTCGGTCATGAAGACTCCCTAGTGCATTGCCGGCGGCGCCAGTAGCGCATAGCGGCGGCCCTCGGGCAACTCATAACGCTGAGCCAGGGTCGCCGCGCCCGTGGCCAGCAGAGCTCCGGCGACACCGTCGTCGGGAGCAGGCAGTGGGTGATAGCGCGCCAGCCACTCCGTAACCGCACCACCCGCGTGGCCGGGGAGGAGCACCAGTACGCGCGCCGTCGGCCCGCGGACCGCGAACCATTCCGACACCGCCTCTCGCGGCGTTGCGGTGCTCGTCAGCACGCTGAAGGAGGTTCGCAGGCCGTGGTCCAGCACGGCGATCGTGGTCTCATCGGGATCGAGCAGGGCGAGAGCCTGGTGCGCCGTGTCCGCGTGAATGCGCGCGGCGAGTGCCGGCAGGTCCTGCCAGCGATCGATCACGGGCAGAATGGGGCGGGCCGCCAGACACAGCGCCGCCGCATAGGCCGCGTAGGCCCAGGCGAGGCTTCTCGCAAGTGCGCCGGGACGGAGCGCCCGCCAGGCAAACCCCAGCCCCACGGCGACGACGAGCAGTACGCCGATCGCTGCCGCTGCGCACGAGCTCCACGCAGCCGCGCCGGAAGCGGCGAAGACGCCGAGCGCCGCGACCCAGGCCAGCGCCATGAGAACGATGAGCACAAAGGTTGCGAGGACGGCGCTGCGGTCGAGTCGCGAGGGCGCACGCTGCGATTCCCCGGACCAAAGACCTGCGAGCAGACCGAAGCCGAGGAGGGCGGGCGCCGCGTAGATATCGCGCGCCGTGGCGGCGAGCGACAGCAGCAGCAGGAACGGAATGCAGGCGCAGAGTGCGAACCGCCATGCACTGCCGCGCGCGCCGCCGGCGCGCATTGCTCTCCAGGCTCTGGCGAGAGCCGCGGCCACCACCAGCGTCCACGGCAGCAGGTAGAGCGGCAGCTCCAGCAGGTACTTTCCGGGCGTGTTGTGATGTCCGCTGGTGTAGTCGAGGCCGGCGGGCGCTGCGATCTGCGTGAAGCGGCCGACGAGGTTGTGCCAGAACAGCGTGACCAACGCCTCGCTCCCATGCGCGGTGCGCGCCACGGCGATGAGCCATGGGCCGATGATCAGTGCCTGCAAGGCCAGTCCCGCGTACAGCTCCCAGCGGCGCAGCTCCCTCCAGCGCCGCTCCCACACGATGAAGGTGAGCAGCGCGAGCGCGGGCACGATCCAGCCCGGGGCGCTCTTGGCCATGAAGCCGATGGCCGCGCCGAGGTGCAGCAGCGTAAAGCCTGCGAGCTTCGCGGCGCCCGGGGGGGCATTGAGCCCGCGCCACGCGCCGAGCAGCGCCAGGGCGCAAGCGGCGAGGAGACAGGCGTCCGGCGCCAGCCAGATCTCGACGCGGTACGCGGTGAGCGCGGTTGCGGCGATGAGCGCTGCGATGAATGCCGGCATCCACTCGAGCTGCATGGCGAGCGCCAGAGCTCCGACCGCCAGCGCCACGACGATGGCGTAGAGGAGATTGGGAGCGCGCGCGGCGGTCGGGGAGTCGCCCAGCACCGAGATGGCGCCCGCCGCCATCCAGTAGCTGAGCGGGGGCTTTTCGAGGAACGGAACGCCGGCGAGCTGCGGCAGCACGCGCTGGTCCTGCCAGCTCATGCGCCAGGCAATGTCGGCCTCGCGCGGCTCGTCGGGTGTCCAGAGGCCACGGTCGAAAAGCCCGACGAGCCATAGCGGCGCGAGGGCCAGCACGAGAGTCAACAACAGGGAGCGCGCAGCTGGTCGCGGCGATGAGCTCAAGGGTACCCCCGGGAGGCGCGGCCTCTCACGGGGGCAATTATGCGGAAGGAAGGGCTTAGAGTGTGTAGCGCACGATCACGCGCACGGTGCGGGCGTGCTCGCTGGACCACTGTGCGAAGCCCTGACACACCTGACGTGTGCCATTCTCAGGCGTGGTCTCGGAGTACTTGTCGGCAAAGCGGGCCTGTCCCGCCTCCTGCCCGGGGAGCAGCCGGCTCGCGCTCCAGGGAGTATCCGCATCGACCGCGCGGCTGAAGAGGGCGACCTCGGTGATGGAGGCCTTCTCGGGGATGGTCGCGCACAGGGTGAGGGGGGCGGCGTCGGCCTCGGTGCAGCCGCTGCCGGGAGCCTGCGAATGGCAGGCGGCCACGGTCGCCGATACCACCACGCCGTCGGTCCCGATCCGCCGCAGCACGCCGCTCTCGATGTCGGCGCGCTCGCCCGCCTGTGTGGCGGCGAGTTGCTGGGCGGTGTGACTGACTTCGGCGATCCGTGCCTGCAGCTCGCGCTGCAGCGATACCTGCGCGGCGCGCTCGCCCTCGGCGAGCCACTGCGAGATCGCAAAACCGGAGGCGGCCGCGCCGCCGATGATGACGAAGAAGATGATGCGCTGCAGACGGCTCTTGCGCCGCGCGCTGCTTGCGGACTGGCCGCGCCCACCGTCGCGCAGCAGCGCCGAGCGTAGCTGCAAAAACGACGCGGACAGCGTCGCGGTGCCCGCAATCAGGGCGGCGAGTACTGAATCGGACATGGGCATCTGCAAGCGGCGGACTCTCCGGCGCCACGCTACACGGTCGCCGCGGCGGGAGGCCGGGGAGAAGCGAGAAAACGCGACGCTGGTCACATGGCGGACGCCGGGGCGGTGTCTGCGGGGCGCGCTTGCGGCCCCTGGGCTTCGAGCCAGCGCTCCAGGGGCGCCAGATCCTCACCGAGCAGGTGCAAGCCGAGCTTGGTGCGCCTCCAGAGGATGTCATCGGCGCTGCGCGCGAATTCCTCCCGGCACAGGTACTCGACTTCGCGCTCATGGAGTCCCGGCAGCAGCTCGCGCCCCAGATCCCCGAGAGCCGCGGCGGATCCGAGCACGCGCTCCACGCGGGTCCCGTAGGCATGGGCATAGCGCTGCTGCAGGCGGGGCGGGAGCCAGGGATAGCGCCGCTCGACCGTGCGCAGAAACACCGCGAAGCTCCCCTCCGGAAGGTCCCCGCCGGGCAGGGTTGCGCGCGCCGTCCAGCCGGGCGCCCTCGTGCCGAGGAGTGGTGCGAGGGTATCCACGGCATCCTCCGCGAGCCGCCGGTAGGTGGTGATCTTGCCGCCGAACACCGAAAGCAACGGCGCCGGATCGCGCTCGAGCTCGAGTGCGTAATCGCGCGTGACGCTCATCGGATCCCGCGACTCGTCGGCGAGCAGCGGCCGCACCCCTGAATAGCTCCAGCGCACCTCCCGGGCGTTGATCTGGCGCTGGAAGTAGCGATTGGCGAGCGCGCACAGGTAGGCAGTCTCCTCATCCTCGATGCGCACCGCGGCCGGGTCGCCGGTGTAGTCCACGTCCGTGGTACCGAGGAGAGTGAAGTCGTGCTCGTACGGAATCGCGAACACGATGCGCCGGTCCTCGTTCTGGAAGATGTAGGCGAAGCGGTGCTCGAAGAGCCGGGGTACCACGATGTGGCTGCCCTTCACCAGCCGCACACGATGTCGGGTCCGTACGGGAGTGGCGGCCGCCACGAAGCGGTCGACCCACGGCCCGCTGGCATTCACGGCGGCGCGCGCCGCGACGACACTCGTTCCCTGCGCGCCGCTCAGAGTCGCCGTCCAGCCTGCGGGCCCCGCACTCAGCCGTTCGCACCGGGTGCGCGTCAGGATGGCGGCGCCGCGCTGCCGCGCATCGAGCGCGTTGAGCACCACGAGACGTGCATCGTCCGCCCAGCCGTCGGAATAGACGAAGCCGCGGCGGTAGCCGCTCTTGAGCGCGGCGCCGGCGATGTGCGTGCGCAGGTCGATCGACCCTGAGGCGGCGAGGCGCTCGCGATGCGCGAGGTGATCGTAGAGAAACAACCCTGCGCGGATCATCCAGGCCGGCCGCAGATGCGGCGCATGAGGCATGACGAAGTGCAGCGGCCGCATGATGTGCGGCGCCGAGCGCAACAACACCTCGCGCTCGATCAGAGCCTTGCGCACCAGCGCAAAGTGAAACTCCTCCAGATAGCGCAGGCCGCCGTGAATCAGCTTGGTGCTGGCGGAAGAGGTGTGCGCCGCGAGGTCATCCTGCTCGACGAGCAGCACGCGCAGCCCGCGGCCTGCGGCATCGCGCGCGATGCCGGTGCCGTTGACGCCGCCCCCGACGATCAACAGGTCGAAGCCCGGGGCGATCGATGCGCTCATGCGCGGCGCGGCGGCGCCTGCCGGCCGTAGTAGTCGGGGTAGTCCGCAGTGAGTCCCTTGAAGCGGCGGTGGATCCACAGATATTGCTCGGGGACGAGGCGCACCTGTGCCTCGAGCATGTGGTGGTAGCGCTCGGCGTCGGCGACGGGGTCCTCACTCGGAAAATTCTCGAAGGGAGGATGAATGACCGCCCGATAGCCCTCCGTGCCCGGCAGGCGCTGAATGAAATACGGCAGCACCGGGGCTCCGGTCATCCGCGCCAGGCGCGAGGTGAGGGTGTTGGTGGCCGCCGGGATGCCGAACAGGGGCACCATCTGCGCGCCCTTCTTGCGGTAGCTCTGGTCCGGGGCATACCACACGCACTCGTTGTTGCGCAGCGCGCCGATGAAACCGCGGATGTCATCCCGCGGGATGCCGCGTCCGCCATAGCCGGCGCGGAAACGCTCCAGCGCATAGGCGAGCACCGCATTGCTCGTGGGCCGGTAAAGGAAGCCGATGCGGGTTACCGAGGCCAGCGCCCGACCCGCCAGCTCGATCGGCGTGAAATGCGCGGTCAGAAGTATGGCGCCGCGCCCGCGCGCGAGCGCAGCCTCGAGATGCTCGCGGCCCTCGAGATGGACCAGTCGGGCGAATCGGGCCGGCGACGACCACCAGGCGAGCGGAATCTCCAGCAGCGCGATCCCTAAGCTCGTGAAGTGGCGGTCGAGCAGGCGCTCACGCGATTGCGTATCGAGCTGCGGAAAACACAACTCGATGTTACGCCGCGCGATCCTCACGAAGCGGGCAGCCAGACGACGCAGCAACGCGCCGAGCAGCCGCCCGAACCGCAGCATCAGTGGAAACGGCAGCAGCGCGAGCAGGCGTAACAGCCCGAGTCCGGCCCACGTCGGCCAGTAACGGGGCGCCAGCAGCCGCCATCGCATCGAAACCCCCTGAGCAAAATGTGCACGCCATGCATCGGCACACGAGAATACCCCATTCGCGGAATGCGCGATCTGTGCTCCAATGTTGGCCGATGAGCGCCGTCGACTCGCGATACCTCGGCGTGGAGCTCCTCCACGCCAACGTGCGCCGCGGCGGACGGCGGGTGCTGCGCGATCTCAGTTGGCGTATCCGACCAGGTGAGTGCTGGGTGCTCGCCGGCGGCAACGGCGCGGGCAAGACTCAGCTGCTGAAGCTCATCGCCGGGAGCGTGTGGCCCGAGGCCGCCGCCTTGCCGCCGCGTCGCTACGTGCGCGGCAGGCGCGAGTGGCTCACGCCGCAGGAGGTGAAAGAGGACATCGCCTATCTCGGCGCCGAGCGTCAGGACAAGTACCAGCGCTACGGCTGGGACACCAGCGTCGAGCGCATCGTCGGCACGGGGATTCATCGCAGCGACATTCCGCTCGAGGCGCTGACGCCGGGCGAGCGCCGCCAGGTGCTGCGCGTACTGCGCGCGCTCTGCGCGGCGCATCTGGCGAAGCGACCGTTCCTGTCGCTCTCCTACGGCGAACGGCGCGTGGTTCTGCTGGCGCGTGCGCTCGCCTCGCGGCCGCGGCTGCTGTTGCTCGATGAGGTGTTGAATGGGCTCGATGGCGAGAACCGCACGCGCGTGCTGCGCTGGCTGCGCGGTGCGCGTCTGCCGTGGGTGCTCGCCACCCACCGCCCCGCCGACGTGCCGCCGGGAGCGACGCGCGCCTTGCTGCTCGATCGCGGTCGTGTCGTGTACGCCGGCCCGAGGCGTGGCGCACCGCTGGCACGCTGGCTCGAGGCGCCTCCCGGCGAGGCGCGCAGCCGGCGCGCCGCGCGCGCCGCAGCGCCCGGCCGGCGACTGGTGCACCTGAGGCGCGCCCGGGTATATCTCGACGGCAGCCGCGCCCTTTCGGATATCTCTTTGACGGTGCGGGCGGGAGAGTGTTGGGTGGTACACGGCCGCAATGGCTCGGGCAAGACGACGCTGCTGCGGACTCTGTACGGCGATCATGGCGTCGCAGTGGGCGGCACGCTCGAGCGCGCGGGTGTCTCTGCGGGCGTGCCGCTCGAGCGCTTCAAACGCCGGGTCGGGCTGGTCGCGCCTCATCTGCATGCCGATCATCCGCGCGACCTCACGGTGACAGAGGTGGTGCAGTCCGGACGCTACGCGAGCGTGGGGCTCAACGAGGCACCGCGCCCGGCGGACCGCGCGGCGGCGAGACGCAGCCTCGCGCTCCTCGGCCTCACGGGGCTCGCGCGGCGTCCGTTGCGCGAGCTGTCCTACGGTCAGTCGCGACGGGTGCTGTTCGCCCGCGCCCTGGTGCACGAGCCGCAGCTCCTGCTGCTCGATGAGCCGTTCGCCGGTGTCGATGCTCCAACGCGACGCGCTCTCATGGAGCGTCTCGGGTCACTGGTGGCCAAGGGCACCGCCATGGTGGTGACCACGCACAGGCTCGGTGACTGGCCCGGTTGCGCCACCCACGAGCTCGAGCTCGCCGGCGGGCGTGCGCGCTACTGCGGTCCGGTGCGCCGGGCGCGCTCGAGCCGACACGCGTCGCGGAGTCCGCGGTGAGGCGGCGCTGCGCGTTCGCCGCGCTCGCCGCGTGCGCGATTGCGGTGATTCTAGGCGCGCTGGCGCTGCGGGTCGGGCCGCCACTTTTCTGGGGGCGTTATCTGCGCTCGCAGCTCGGCGCTGCCTCGCTCCCCGCCTGGTATGAGCCGCGCGAGCTCGTGGCGGGCGGGAATGAGGCGCCGGCGCCGCGCGTCGCGCCCGAGCTCGAGGCGCTCGACGCTCACGCCCTCGCGAGCGCCGCCGCGTACGCGGCCGCGCACGATTCGCTCGCCCTGATCGTCGAGCGTAACGACCATATCGTCTTCGAGCGCTACTGGCAGGGCAGCAGCTTCGACACCGCCACCGACGCGCGCGCCTTCGCGCGGCTGCTGCCGGCGCTCCTCACCGGCATCGCGATCGCACACCGCCGGATCGCCTGGCCGGACGAGCCGCTGCGCTACCTGCTGCGCGAGTGGAAGGCCGATGCCCGCGGTGGTATCACGGTGCGCAGCCTCCTGCAGATGTCGAGCGGGCTCGCGCCGCCGGCCCCGACCCGCGCGCCCTGGAGCGCAGCCGCACAGCAGCTGTTCGGCACCGACGTCACGGGGACGGTCCTGGCGGAGCCGCTCACAGCCGACCCGGGCCGCACGTATCTGGTGCAGCGCGCCGACCCGCAGCTGCTGTCGCTGGTGCTGGAGCGGGCCACGGGCGAGCGCTATGCGGCCTACCTGTCGCAGGAGCTGTGGCGGCGTATCGGGGCGGCGGACGCCTGGCTGTACCTCGACCGGCGCGCAGGCGCGGCCTATGCCGACTGCTGCATGCTCGCGCGTCAGGGCGACTGGATCCGTGTCGCGCAGCTGCTCCTCGGCGACGGGAACTATCGCGGCTACGAGATCATCCGCCCGGGCTGGGTCAAGGCGATGCGCTCACCCGCGGCCGCCAACACCGATTACGGCACGGTGCTGCGCCTCAGCGCGCTGGCCGGAGGCGGCAAGGCGCCCTACCTCGCCCGCGATACCTATGCGGTCGACGGCGAGGATGGCAATTTCCTGTGGCTCGTTCCCTCGCTGCAGCTTGCGGTGCTGCGCACCGCGCGTCGCGCCCACGCCGATTTCGATGAATCGCGCATACCGAACCTCATCGTGAGCGGCGCACGCGACTTCGTGCCGTCGGCGGCCCGCCCCGGGGGCGACATCTCCGGTCTCGTTCCCGGGCATTAGTCATTGGTGCAGCTCGACTTCGATTGTCCCGGCGACGACGCGCACCGCATGCGTGGCCAGCGGCAGCTCCGCGGGGGAGGACAGCACCCGTCCGTCACGGATGTCGAAGCTCGCGCCGTGCAGCGGACAGGTGAGACGCGTCCTGCGCAGCCGGCCCTCGCACAGGCGCGCATGAGCGTGCGTGCAGATGTTGTCGAGCGCGAACAGCCCCTCGCGGCTGTGGCATATCAGTATCTCGCGCGCGCCGAGCAGACACGCGCGCATGCTGCCGCACGGCAGCTCGGCGAGCTTCATCACCGGCTGGAAGCCCACGACTTCTAGAGGCTGATCTCGGTCCGGAATATCGACACGGCCTGGCCACGGATCCATACGCCGTCGAGGCGTCCCTCGCGGAACTCGAGCTCCACCTCGACGCGTCCGGGGCGATTGAGAAAATGGCCCTGGATCCCGCAGAAGCGCACGCGCTCGCTCACCGGAGTCAGCAGGCCGAGCTGCGACAGATAGGCTCCGAGCAGTCCGTGTGCATTGCCGCTCACGGGGTCCTCGGCGATGCCGAGCGCCGGACAGAACATGCGCGACTCGACCTGGTGGTCCGTGCCGTCGCGCGCGAAGGCGAACACGAAGTAGCCGGCCGCGCCGAGCTGCGCCGACAATGTCGTGAGCCGCGCGAGATCGGGTTTGAGGTGGCGCAGGGGCTCCGCGCCGCGCACGCCGATCAGCAGTCGCGCACCGCTCCCTCCGACGATGCGCGGCGCGATGCGCGTGTCGAGGCCCTCCGTGGCAAGCGCCAGCGCATCCAGCACCGCCAGACGCTCGCGGTCGTTGAGCTCGCGGCCGATCGGCGGCGGAGTGCGGCGGATGGCGATGCTGCGATCCTCGCCCGTGCCGCGCACCTCGACGTCGACGATACCCGCTTTGGACTTCTGTCGCCCGCGGCGCGGCGCGTCCGCTCGCTGCGAAAGCACGTACTGTGCGGCGACGGTCGCATGACCGACGAAGCCGATTTCGGTGCGCGGAGTGAAGAAACGCGCCCGCACGCTGTGATCGTCGCCGTCGGCGGACAGGAGGAAAGCGGTCTCCGCGTTGTTGAGCTCGCGCGCGACGGCCAGCATCTGTGCGTCGCTGAGCGCATCGGCCTTGAGCACCACGCCGGTGGGATTGCCGGTGAATGGTTGGCGGGTGAAGGCATCGACCTGGTGTATTTCTATCGTTCGCGTCATCGTTCCGGTCCGCCGGCGGCTCCCCGGGCCAATTCTAGACCTATCGCGCGCGCAGTGGCTGCTGCCTCGCGCGGCTGACGGGCGCCGCCCGAGGGCGGCATGCAATACTGCCGACCTGAAACGTGGAGGACGCTCATGGACATCGGCGTCGAGATCAGTCTCTATCCGCTCACGGCGGACTACATCCCACGGGTGCACGAGTTCATAGACCGTCTGAGCGCCCACAAGCAGCTGCGGCTGGTCACCAACAGCATGAGCACCCAGGTTTTCGGCGGCTTCGA
>DATGJR010000179.1:0-2536 GCA_035295065.1 Steroidobacteraceae bacterium | reverse complement strand
GCGTGCGTGCCGTCAATCCCTCGCAGGCGGCCGAATTCAGGCGGCGCCCGCAGGGCGTCTTCGCTGCCCCTGGAGCGCCTTGAAGCGGCCGGTCGCTGAGAGTTGCTCGCGGGCGGCCTGGGCGGTCCAGAAGGCGTTGCGGCGTGCGACGAAGCTCGATTGGGAGAGCTGCTCGAGGGGGGCGGAGGCGGCAAAGAGAAAGCCCTGTCCGGCGACACAGCCGAGGGCGAGCAGGGCGCTCACCTGCGGCTCGTGCTCGATCCCCTCGGCGACCGTCTCGAGTCCGAGGGTCTCCCCGAGGGTGATGACCGCCCGCGCCAGCTCCGGGCCGTTGTCGGAGTTGGTGAGTCGGCTGACGAAGGAGCGATCGATCTTGAGGATGTCGATCGGGAAGCGGTGCAGATACGAGAGCGAGGAGTAGCCGGTGCCGAAGTCATCGATGGCGAGGCGCACCCCGAGTGCCTTGAGGCGCTGAAAGCGCTCGAGGTTCGTGTCGGTGTTGTACATGATGGTGCTCTCGGTGAGCTCGATCACCAGGTTGCCGGGCTCGAGCCCGGACTCCTCCAGCGCCTCCAGCACATCCCTCACCAGCTCCCCGTGCTGCAGGTGCTGGCCGGAGATGTTCACCGCCAGGCGCAGCCCCTGACCCCCGGCGATCGCGCCGCGCCAGGCACAGATGTCGCGGCAGGCTCGCTTGAGCACCCACCGCCCCAGACGGGCAATGTGTCCACACTCCTCGAGAATCTGGATGAAGCGACCCGGCAACAGCACGCCTGCCTGCGGGTGTCGCCAGCGCACCAGCGCCTCCACCCCAAGCAGACTGCGCGAGCCTAAGTCGATGATCGGCTGGTACTCGAGGAAGAACTCCTCCTGCGCGAGCGCCCGGCCGATGTCCGCCTCGAGCCTCATCCGCTCCTGCAGCAGGTCCTGCATCTGCGGCTGGAAGGTGGCGAAGCGGTTCTTGCCGGCCGCCTTGGCGTGATACATGGCAATGTCGGCATTGCTCAACAGCGTCTCCGCCCCGCCCTCGGCAGCCGAGAACGCCACCCCGATGCTCACCCCGATGCGCACCTCCTTGCCATCGAGGGCAAAGGGCTGCGCCAGAGTCTCGATCAGCCCCGCCGCCAGCTGCTCGACCTCTGTGCCATCGACCACCTTCTCCAGCAGCACCGCAAACTCATCCCCCCCCAGGCGCGCCACCGTGTCCGAGGAGCGGGTGATCTTGACGATGCGCTGCGCCACCGCCTGCAGCAGCCGGTCGCCGGCATCGTGGCCGAGGGAGTCGTTGATGTTCTTGAAGTTGTCGAGGTCGAGAAACATCACCGCCACCGAGCGGCTGCCCCCTGCGGGGGCGAGTGTCAGAGCGTGCTGCACGCGGTCGCGGAAGAGATTGCGGTTCGCCAGCAGTGTCAGCGGGTCGTGGAAAGCGAGCTGGCGCAGCTGCTCCTCGAGGGCTTTGCGCTCGGAGATGTCGCGGAAGTTCAGCGCCAGCCCCGCCACCGCCGGATCCTCCGTGAGGTTGCTGCCGACGCTCTCGATCACGCAGCGCTGGCTGCCCTGCTCGATGCGCAGCTCCACCGGCCCCACCGTCCCTGCAGAGCTCTGCGCCACCTCGGCGAGAAAGCGTCGCAGCCGCTCCGCGTCCTCTCCGCCCCAAAGATCGGGCAGGCTCCGCCCGCTGATCTCCTCGGGCTTGAGGCCGAGCGTGCGCTCGGTGGCCGGCGAGGCAAAGCGCACCACGCCGTCGCCGCCGACGATCATGATCACATCCGATGCATTGGCAATGAGGGAGGCGTAGCGATCCTCGACCATCCGCGCCGCACGCTGCTCGCGTGCCAGCGCATCACCGCGCAGGAGCACGACCTGCCGGACCAGCAGCAGCGCTGCGAGTGCGAACACGATCATGATCATGACGCTCGCGGGCCGCCCGATCTCGCTGCGCGCGAAATACAACAGCACCAGGAACGCCGCGAACATCCCGGCATAGGGCAGCGCGCGGGCGAGCGCGTCGGGGGCAATGGAGTTCGTTCGCACGCTTGCATCCGCGGTGCGCAGTTGCTCACGCGCTGCGGCCGCGAGAGGCAGGGACGCGCACAGGTATAACACCATGTGGAAACCGCCCGGCAGGTAGTACCCGCGTATCCGCGCGAGTGACCAGACGATGTCCGCCAGAAACATAGTGGCGAAGCCCCCGAGCAGCAGGGCATGAATGTTCGCGGTGCGCGCATTGCCGGCCCCTATGAGCAGCAACACCCCGAACGTCAACAGCACCACGCAGTCGAGCGCGACGTAGGTCTGGCTGAGACCCTCCTTGAGGAGATTGACCTCGGTGTGCAAGGCCGCCGGGTGCACCACGAGGAACCAGAAGAAGGCGCCGAAGCCCACCACGAAGGTCGTCGCATCGAGCGACAACTGCATCCAGGGAACACGTGCGGCCGCGGCACGGATCAGAAACCATGCCACCGCCCCCATGGCCGCGTAGAAAGCCCCGAAGAAGATGTCGGCGGGCCCCGGGAACGGATCCTGCCCCAGCAAC
>DATGJR010000178.1:0-5469 GCA_035295065.1 Steroidobacteraceae bacterium | reverse complement strand
CGCCGCTGCTGGCAAACACCCGGCTGATCTCATCGGGCGAGATCGCCTGATTCGCGCCGGTCGAGACCCAGGAGCGCGCCGTCGCACCCAGTCCCTGGCTCTCGAGCTGGCCGACGATGCCCTGCACTCCGCCATGCTGCTGTATGAAGGAGTTCACCACGGTGGCCATCTCGGCCCCGACGACTCCACCAATCAACCCGTCGAGCAATCCCATGAGCCCCTCCTGTCGCGAGCGCCGCGGATGCGGGCGCATTGTGCTCGCGAGAGGCTGCGGTGTCCAAGGGGAGGCGGGCTGGCCCGCCGGGGCGCTGCGGTGCGCCGGCTGTCGCGTTATTATATTATTACGAAGACATTAAAAAAAGAGCGCACGGATCATGAGGCAGGTGAGAACCCTCGGTTTGCTGGGCACGGGCGTGATCGGCGGCGGCTGGGCCGCCCGCGCACTGCATTTCGGCATCGACGTCGTCGCCGCGGACGTGAAGCCCGAGATGGAGGACTGGATTCGCGGTGCGGTCGCCAACGCCGAGGGGGCGCTGGCCCGGCTCACGTTCGCACCGCTCCCGCCGAAGGGAAAGTTGAGTTTCACCACCGATCTTGCCGCGATGGCGCGCCAGGCCGATTTCATCCAGGAGAACATCCCCGAAGAGCTCGAGCTCAAGCAGCGCACCCTCGCCCTCGTGAGTCGCCACGCTCCGGGCGACGTGGTGATTGCCTCGAGCACCTCCGGACTTCTGCCGACCGATCTGCAGCGGGACATGGAAGCGCCGGAGCGCTTCCTGGTGGCCCATCCCTTCAACCCGGTGTACCTGCTGCCACTCGTCGAGCTGGTGGCGGGAAAGGAGACCGGAGCGCAGGCGATGGAGGCTGCGAGCCGCTTCTTCAGCTACATCGGTATGCATCCGCTGACGGTGCGTCGCGAGGTCCCGGGCCATCTGACCGACCGCCTGCAGGAGGCGCTGTGGCGCGAGATCCTGCACCTGGTGAATGACGGCACGGCAACGACCGGCGAGCTCGACGACTCGATCATTTACGGGCCGGGCCTGCGGTGGGCCGGCATGGGCACCAATCTCATTTACCATCTCGCGGGCGGTGAGGCCGGCATGCGCCACATGCTGCGCCAGTTCGGGCCTTGTCTGAAGTGGCCATGGACCAGACTCGAGGCGCCCGAGCTCACCGAGCCGCTGATCGACCGCATGGTGGAGGGCACGCAGCAGCAGGCCGCCGGGCGCTCCATCCGCGAGCTCGAACGGCTGCGGGACGATTATCTGGTCGCGATCCAGCAGGTGCTGCGGCAGTTCAACGTCGGCGCGGGCTCGACGCTCCGTGCGCTGGAAGAGCGGCTGTACGAGGCCGAGGCGGCCAGGGCGCGGGGTGCGATCGAGGCGGCGGTCGCGGGCGCTGCCGCCCCGCTGCGGCTCCTCGAGACCGAGGTACGGCCCGAATGGGTCGATTACAACGGACACATGACCGACTCGCGGTATCTTCAGGTCTTCGGGGACGCGACCGATGCGCTGCTGCGCTATGCGGGCGTCGATGACGCCTATCGCCGTGCCGGCAGCGCCTTCTACACGGTCGAGACGCACGTTCTGCACCAGGGACAGGCGCGCGCGCTCGAGCCGCTGTACGTACTGAGCCGCGTGCTCGAGGTCGATGAGAAGCGCGTGAGAGTCTTTCACGCCTTGCACCGGCGGCGTGACGAGGCGCAGGTGGCCACCGCCGAGCAACTCTACCTGCACGTGAGGAGCGCGGCCGGCAAGGCTTCGCCCATGGACGCGAACATCCGCGCCCGGCTTGCGGCGCTCGAAGCCGCGCACGCGGAGTTGCCGCGGCCGCCGGAGGCCGGCCGGCTCGGGCCGCGACACTGATGCCGAAGATCGTCGATCACGAGCGGCGGCGCGACGAGATCGCGCTGGTCGCCTGCCGCGTGGTGGCGGAGTATGGCTTCGACCAGGCGACCATCGTGCGCATCGCGCGCCAGGCCGGCTATACCACCGGCATGGTGGCGCACTATTTCGATACCAAGCAGGAAATCGTCATCGCAGCGCTGCGGCTCATCCTGCGCCGCATCGAGGAGCGGCTCACACTGGCCGCCGGGAGCGGCGACCCGGAGTTGCTGGCGCTCCTCAGTGAGGCTCTTCCGCTCGACGCCACGCGCTTCACCGAGTGTGCGTTCTGGACGGCGTTCTGGGGCCAGGTATCGGCGGATGCCCGCCTGAAGCGCATCAACACGTGGATGCACAGGGAATATCTCAAGCTCTTCGAGCGCTGCCTGGCGCGCGGCTGGCGTGAGTGGCCGCGCTGGTCGCCGCTCACCCGCGCGCAGGTGCTGCGCTCGGTGATCACCTTCATCAACGGCCTGACGGCGAGCGTGGTCGCAAGCCCCGGCGACTGGCCGGCGGAGCGGCAGGTGGAGCAGTTGCGGCTGCAGCTCGAGATGCTGCACCGCTGGGCGCGTGGCGGCGCCCAGGCTCCCGCGCGCCGCGCATCGGCCTAAGGGGGAACGGTGGACTTCACTCTCAGCGAAGAGCAGCAGCTGATCGTCAGCACCACACGGCGCTTCGTGCGCGAGGAGCTGGTTCCGCACGAAGCCGAGGTCGAGCGCACCGGCGAGCTGCGCGAGGAGCTGCGCCGCGAGCTCACCTCGAGAGCTCAGGCGGCAGGTCTCTACGCCGCCAATATGCCCACCGAGGTCGGCGGTGCCGGGCTCGATGGCGTGAGCTGGGTCCTCTATGAGAAAGAGCTCGGCTACACCAGCTACGCGCTGCAGTACGGCTGTGTGGCGCGCCCCTCGAACATCCTGCTCGCCTGTGCGGGCGGGCAGCGTGAGCGTTATCTGCTGCCGGCGGTGCGCGGCGAGCGCACCGAGTGCCTGGCCATGACTGAGCCCGAGGCGGGCTCGGACCTGCGCGGCATGAAGACCACCGCGACGCCCGACGGGGGCGACTTCATCATCAATGGCACCAAGCATTTCATCAGCCATGCCGATCACGCCGACTTCGTCATCCTGTTCGCCGCCAGCGGGGAGGAAGACGGGCCGCGCGGACGCAGGAAGCTGATCACCGCGTTCCTGATCGACATGGGCACACCGGGCTTCGAAGTGCGGCCCGGCTATCGGAACGTCTCGCATCGCGGCTACAACAACAGCATTCTGCAATTCACCGATTGCCGTGTGCCGCGCAGCGCCGTGCTGGGCGAGGTACATCGCGGCTTCGAGGTGGCGAATGTCTGGCTGGGCGCGACACGCCTGCAGGTCGCGGCCAATTGCCTCGGGAGGGCCGAGCGCGCGCTCGGGCTCGCCACGCAGTGGGCTGCCGAGCGGCGTCAGTTCGGCCAGCAGATCGGCAAATTCCAGGGAGTGGCTTTCAAGCTCGCCGACATGGCGGTCGAGCTGCGCGCGGCGGAGCTCCTGACGCTGGAAGCGGCCTGGAAGCTCGATCAGCGCAGCGCCACCGATATGGATATGGCGATCGCGAAGCTCAAGGCGAGCGAGATGCTGGCAATGGTGGCGGATGAGGCGCTGCAGATCCACGGCGGCATGGGCCTCATGAGCGAGCTGCCGCTCGAGCGCATCTGGCGCGATGCGCGCATCGAGCGCATCTGGGACGGCACCAGCGAGGTGCAGCGCCACATCATCTCGCGGGCGCTGCTGCGGCCGCTGGGAGGATGACGGACCGCCACGGGTGTTGCGGGTGCGCTCGCGCCAGGGCGTCCCCGAGCCAACGGCGGGACTCTTCAGACAGACGGGGAGCCGCGCGCGTGAAATCCGCCTCGTCCTCCGCTCGGGTACCGCTCGCCTTGTAGAGGA
Source organism: Steroidobacteraceae bacterium (assembly GCA_035295065.1). Lineage (GTDB taxonomy): Bacteria > Pseudomonadota > Gammaproteobacteria > Steroidobacterales > Steroidobacteraceae > 13-2-20CM-66-19. Next base: position 1,664 of record DATGJR010000178.1, on the reverse strand, counting down.
GCTGAATCTCGGGAGCGAGATAGGGAATGCCCTCGCCGTCGCGTCGGATCGCCAGACTCAGGGCCCGCCGAACGCTGCGATCGCGCCGGAATATCCATTGCTCGCCGTCGGAGTCATCGAGCATCAGCTCCAGTCTCCACGCGCGGGTGTGACGCGGCCGTCCCCACAGGGAGTTGACGTTCGGCCGGGGATCGCCGGCGAGAGGGCCGGAGAGTATTCCACCGCTGGCTTCGAAGAACTCCCAGTCCGGCATGGCCGCCAGTGTCTGCCGCGTACTCCCACGCAGGATGCCGATATCGAGGTCCTTGTGCGGGCGGCCCTGATGACCCAGAAACAGATCGATTGCCCACCCGCCGGCGACCCACCAGGGGCTCGGCAGGTGGCTCAGGAGCGCCGACGCCTCGCGAGGATGCAGTGGATCCCACCGGGCCGCGGCATCGGCGGGCGGCGTCATCGCGAAGGACTCTACTTGCCCTTCCAGTTGGGCTTGCGCTTCTCTGAGAAGGCGCGCGTGCCCTCCTTGAGGTCCTCGGAGCGAATCACCTTCTGCACCGCATGCAGCGCGTCGTGCACCTCGAAGGCCTGGTGCTCCGGGGTCATCTCCGTCTGGCGCAGCAGCTGCTTGATCGCGGGGAAGAGCAGCGGGGGTCCGTCGGCCAGTGCCTGAGCGATCTCGCGTGCCTTGGCGAGGCTCGCGCCTTTCGGCACCACATGGTTGGCGAGCCCCCAGTGCTTGGCCTCCGCCGCATCCATCCAGCGGCCGGTCATGAGGAACTCGACCGCGACGTGGTAAGGAATGCGCCGCCGCAGTTTGATGGTGCCGGCATCCGCCAGCACCCCGACATTGATCTCCGGCAGCGCAAACTTCGCGTGCTCTTCCATGACGATGATGTCGGTGCCGAGAACCAGCTCCATGCCTCCCCCGCAGGCGATGCCATTGACCGCGGCGATGAGCGGTTTGTCGAGGTTGCGCGGGTAGTTGAGGCCGCCGAAGCCGCCGGCGCCCCAATCCGTGTCGGATTCCTCTCCGGCGGCGGCGCCCTTCAGGTCCCAGCCCGCGCTGAAAAACCGCTCGCCCCCTCCCGTTACGATGCAGATGCGCAGCGTCGCCGCGTCGCGGAACTGCTCGAACACCCGGTTGAGGCGGCGGCTGGCCGCGAGATCGATGGCGTTGGCTTTGGGCCGGTCGAGCGTCACCTCGAGCACCGCACCGTTGATCTTCGTGTAGACGCCGTCGGAGGAGCTGTTGCTGAGGTCTGACATGCCGTGTTACTCCGCCAGGCGGATCAGAGCATCCACTGCCACGGCACCGAGGCCCTGCGGCCGCACGATGACGGGGTTGATGTCGAGCTCCGCCAGAGTCTCGAGGTTGGCCTGCGCATAACGGGCGCACGCGAGTGCAATGTGAACCAGGGCCGGCAGGTCGCCGGGGGGGCGCCCGCGGAAGCCCGCGAGCAACTGCGCGACGCGGGTCTGCCGCAGGGCTGCCTCGATGGCCGAGGCGTCGAAAGGCGGCAGCAGCGTGACCGAGTCACGCAGGAGCTCCGTGAGCACACCGCCGGCGCCGAGCACGAGCAGCTGCCCGAATTGCGGATCGACCGTGACACCGAGGAGAACCTCGGCCACGCCGTCGCTGATCATTTCCTCGACCAGCACTGACTCCG
>DATGJR010000177.1:0-26575 GCA_035295065.1 Steroidobacteraceae bacterium | reverse complement strand
TCGGCGAGCTGGGCGATCTCGGCCTCGAGCGCTGCGCACACCGGTACCACGCGCGCACCCTCGGCGGCGGCCCGCCGCTCCACCGCAGCCAGCAGCGGATTGTCGTGAAAGCCCTTCTCGTCCACGTTGGCGACGTACATCACCGGCTTGGCGGTGAGCAGCTGCAGCTCGCGGATTTCCCGCCGCTCCTCCTCGCTCAGGTCCATGGCGCGCACCGGGCGGGCCGCATCCAGCTGCACCTTGACCCTCTCGAGGAGCGAGCGGCGTTTGATTGCGTCCTTGTCGCCGCTCTTGCCCGCCTTGACCGCCCGCTCCAGTCCCTTCTCCAGGGTGGCGAGATCGGCGAGCGCGAGCTCGGTGTCGATGACCTCCATGTCGGACAGCGGGTCGACCTTGCCGGCGACGTGGATCACATCGCCGCTGGCGAAGCAGCGCACGACGTGCGCGATCGCATCCACCTCGCGGATGTGCCCGAGGAACTGGTTGCCGAGCCCCTCACCCTGGGAAGCGCCGGCGACGAGACCTGCGATGTCGAGGAACTCGACGGTGGCGGGCACCACCTTCTCCGGTTGCGCGATCGCGGCGAGCGAATTCAAGCGCGGGTCCGGCACGGGCACCACGCCGACGTTGGGGTCGATGGTGCAGAAGGGATAGTTCTCAGCCGCGATCTGCGCGCGCGTCAGCGCGTTGAACAGGGTCGACTTGCCGACGTTCGGCAGCCCTACGATGCCGCAGCGTATGGGCATCAGGGCGAGCCGCGCCCGGCCGGCGGCGCTGCGGAATCGCGGCTGTGCAGCAGGTTCATCGCGACCTGCGCGCCCTCGGCGAGCAGTACCGGCACGATGTCGGCCCCCGTCTGAACGCCCGAGCGGATCAGCTGCGCTTCCTCAGCCGGCGGCCGGCCGAGAACGTAGTCGAGCACCTGCGAGCGATCCCCCGGGTGCCCGATGCCGATCCGCATCCGCCAGAATCCGTCCCCCATCTGTGCGATCACGTCACGCAGGCCGTTATGTCCGGCTGCGCCGCCACCCTGTTTGAGCCGGACGACCCCGGGTGGGAAGTCCAGCTCGTCGTAGGCCACCAGGACCCATTCCACGGGAATCTTATAAAAGGAGCAGATACTGAGTACCGCATCGCCGCTGTTGTTCATGTAGTTCATGGGCTTCAGCAGCCAGAGGTCCGCCTCGCCGATACGGGTGCGCGCGAGCTCCGCCCGATGACGCGGCTCGCTGCGGAACGTGCCGCCGTGGCGCGCAGCCAGCTCGTCGGCCAGCTGGAAGCCGGCGTTGTGGCGCGTACGCGCGTACTCGGTCCCGGGGTTACCGAGTCCGACGATCAGCTTGAGTGCTTCGCCTGCCATTGTGTTGAGCATCGCCGCAAAAGCCGCCGGCCGCCGAAGAGCGTTTGAGGCTCCCGCGGCGGCCGGCGGTTTCAGTGGCCTGAGTGCGGCGGCTACTTCTTGCCGCCCTCCTTCTTGCCAGCGGACTCCTTCTTCTCCTCGCCCTTCTTGGCGTCCGCAGGGGCCGCAGCCGCTGCACCCGCTGCACCCGCAGCGGCAGGCGCCGCACCCGGTGCTCCCGGGGCTCCCGGCGCGCCCGCGACAGGAGCCGCGCCCTCGGCCGGCACCGCAGCGGCCTCTGCCGCCACCGGCTCCGGCTCCTCGGCGCGCGGCGCGTGGATCGAGACCACCGGCGTATTGCGCTGAGTCAGCTCCGGAATGGCGACCCCGGACGGCAGCGGAATGTCCGCCAGGAACTTGGTGTCGTTGAGGCTCATCCCCGAGAGGTCGAGCTCGAGGAACTCCGGCAGGTCCTTCGGCAGACAGCTCACCTCGATGTCGGTGCGCATGTGCGAGACCACGCCGCCTTCGTTCTTGACGCCCGGCGCGATGGTCTCGCCCCTGAAGTGGATCGGCAGCCGGATACGGATCTTCTCGTTCTCGACCACGCGCTGCAGATCCACGTGCACCACCAGGTTCTTCGCCGGGTGCATCTGCACGTCCTTGATGATCGCCTCGTGGGTGCGCTCGCCGATCTTCAACCGCACGATCGAGGAGTAGAAGCGCTCATCGCTGATCATGGTGAGGAGGTTTTGCTGGTCGAGGACCAGCGGCTGGGCGTCCTGGTGGGCGCCGTAGAGGATGGCGGGAACCTTGCCGGCGTGACGCAGGCGGCGGCTCGCACCCTTGCCTTGCGTCTCGCGGACGTCCGCGCCGAAGGTGAATGAAATACGCATTAAAGTCTCCGTTAGTTGAGCCAACAGTGCCGGACCGCGACCAGCCCGACACACCAAAAACTAATCCACGTACAACGAGCTTACCGAACCCTCATCGAGAATCCGGCGGATGGTCTCCGCCAGCAACTCGGCGACCGACAGCACCCGGATGCGGTCGGCCTTGCGCGCCTCGGCGGACAGCGGGATCGTGTCCGTCACGACCAGCTGATCGAGCGCCGACTTCGAGATCCGCTCGACCGCCCCGCCCGACAGCACCGGATGGGTGATGTAGGCGACCACCTTTTCCGCGCCCTCATCCTTCAGGGCCTGCGCCGCCTGGCAGAGCGTGCCCGCGGTATCGACCATGTCGTCGATCAGTATGCAGGTCTTGCCCTCGACCTCACCGATGATGTTCATCACCTTCGATTCGTTGGGCCGCGGCCGGCGCTTGTCGATGATGGCCAGATCCGCATCGTCCAGGCGCTTGGCGAAGGCGCGCGCCCGTGCCACTCCACCCACGTCCGGCGACACGATGATGACGTTGCGGTACGCCTGCTTCCAGGCATCGCCGAGCAGCACCGGCGAGGCGTACACGTTGTCCACCGGGATGTCGAAGAATCCCTGAATCTGGTCCGCATGCAGATCGATCGTCAGCAGCCGATTCACCCCGGCGCTCGAGAGCATGTTGGCCACCAGCTTCGCCGTGATCGCCGCGCGCGTCGCGCGCGGGCGGCGGTCCTGGCGCGAGTAGCCGAAATACGGCACCACCGCCGTGATTCGTGCCGCGGAAGCGCGCCGCGCGGCATCCACCATCACCAGCAGCTCCATCAGGCTGTCGTTCGCAGGCGGACACGTCGACTGCACGATGAAAACGTCGCGCCCGCGCACGTTCTCCATCAGCTCGATGTTGACCTCGCCGTCGCTGAAGCGCCCGACATACGCCCGTCCGAGCGGCGTCTGCAGGCTTTTCGCTATGTCGTGCGCCAGCGCCGGGATGGCGTTGCCGGCGAACAGCGCGAGTGTGTCGCTGCTACTCATACCCTACAAAACTGGCTGGGGTGGAAGGATTCGAACCTCCGAATGGCGGGATCAAAACCCGCTGCCTTACCACTTGGCGACACCCCAGCAGACGATCGCGCAGAATGGCGGGCAATCTTACGCTCCATCGTCACCGCCCGTGGGCCGCGAGCTGCTCCCGCAGCGGCGATACGTCGAGCCCCCGGGCCACCGTGCTGTGCCAGCGATCCGGCACGCGCGCCGCAAGCCGCTCGGCCTCCGCGGCGCTCGCGAAAGATGCGAACACGCAGGAGCCGGTGCCGGTCAGGCGTGCCGGGGCGAAGCGGCCCAGCCAATCCAGTGCCTCGCCCACCTCGGGACAAAGCGTGCGGACTACGGCCTCGCAGTCGTTGCGCCCCCCCGACTCAAAAAAGGCGCGTATTGTGATGAGGGGTGAATTTCGTGTCAATTCAGGGCTCTGGAACACCTCCCGGGTGCTCACTCCGAAGCCCGGATAGAGGATCAGGTACCAGCGCGGCGGGAGCTCCACCGGGGTCAGGCGATCGCCGGTTCCCTCCCCCCAGGCCGAGAAACCTTCAATAAAAACAGGCACATCGGCGCCCAGCGGCCGTGCCAGTGAGAGGAGATCGGCCCGCGGAAGCCCCACCCCCCAGAGCTCGTTCAGAGCCACGAGCACGGTCGCCGCATCCGAGCTGCCGCCGCCTAAGCCACCGCCCTGCGGAATCCGCTTGAGCACCCGCAGCGTCGCCCCGAGGGGGCTCCCAGTCGCCGCTTTGAGCACCTGCGCGGCGCGTACGGCAAGGTCCGACTCCGCCGCAACGCCCTCGGGCCCCTCGGGACGCTCGATCACGCCGTCTTCGCGCACCCGCACGGCGATGGTGTCGCTGAGGTCCAGGAGCTGAAAGAGTGTCTGCAGCTCGTGATAGCCATCGCCGCGCCGGCCCGTCACATGCAGAAACAGGTTGAGCTTCGCGGGTGCCGGCCAGCGCGTCTCCGCGCCGGCCGCTGCGGACGGGCGCTTCACGACTGCCAGTTGTCGACGATGAGCTTGACGCGAACGTCGTCGCGCTCGAGGGTCACGCGTGCCGGCAGCCACTCGGCGCCGACCGCCATGTAACTGCCATAGTCGATGCGCCAGCCATCCTGCTCGAGTCGGGCGAGCCGCTGGTGCGCCTCATCGAGGGTCTCCGCGGCGGGCTGCGCCGGATCGGGCACGCCCAGCACCCAGTAGCGCAGGCTCGCGAGCGGCGGATCGAACCCTAAGCGCGCGGCGAGCTCGGCGCGTGCCGCATCGCTCTCGAGTTTCGTGCCGCTGGCGGTGGCGACATTGAGATCGTTCCCCTGCGCGCTGATGTGCACCGCGCCGGCGCCGAGCGGCCCCTCGAGCGCCACCTGCGAGGCGGCTCCCTCCTGTGCCCAGCGCAAGCTCGCATTGAATCCCTGCCCGCCGGCTGCGACCGCTACGCGGCCCTTGAGCAAAAAGTGCGCGCGCGCCTGCAGCTGCGGTCGGCGCAGCTGCCAGGACGGTGAGCCGGGCGCAGCGGGAGGAGCGGTGCGACAGGCCGCGAGCAGCACGAGCGCGGCCGCCGCGAGACCGCGCGCCAGCTCACTTCGCATCGGGGATGAAGCGCGCGACCGTCGCTTTCAGCGGTTTGGAGTCAGGCTCACGAGCGAGCGCCGCCGCCCAGACCTTGCGCGCCTCGCTCTGCTCGCCGCTCGCCCAGAGCGCCTCGCCCCAATGGGCGGCGATCTCGGCATCGTGGCCGATGGAATAAGCCCGCTCGAGCATCCCGGCGGCGCTGCGCGTATCGCCACGGCGAAAGCGCACCCAGCCGAGGCTGTCGAGCGCGGCCGGACTATCGGGCATCACGGTCAGCGCGCGACGGATCAGGTTCTCGGCGCGGCCGAGCTCGAGGGAATGATCCGCGAGCGTGTAGCCGAGTGCATTGAGGAGTGTCGGATCGTCGGGACGCTCGTTGAGCAACTGCTCTAGCGCACCCACCGAATCGTGCACGTGCCCCGCTTGGTCGAGGATCACCGCGCGGTCGTATTCGATCTGCGGATGTTGCGGGTGCCGCTCGAGGGCCGCGCGCAGAACCGCCAGCCCCGCTTCGGGCTCGCCGTGATCGGCGAGCAAATGCGCCTTGGCGAGGTTGAGCTCGAGCTCGCTCTCGGGGTGCTCGGCCGCGTAGTCATCGAGCAGCGTCAGCGCCTCGGTGTGGGCGCTCTCGGTGTGCGTCGGGCGCTCGAGCAACAGCGCCGCCGCGCGCGAGCGCGCCGCCACCGCCACGGCGGAGTCATACAGGCGGCGGTAGTCCGCGAGCGCGCGCTCCGGATCGCCTTCGCGGACCGCGATGTCGGCGAGATAGAGCTGCACGCCATCGTTCCCCTCGCCATTGGCGAGCAACGCCGCGAAGCGCAGCTGCGCTTCCTTCAGATCTCCCGACTGGAAGGCGAGCAGCGCCAGGCGCCGATCGATCTCGGCGGCGGGTACCCCGTGATCGCGCAGGCTCTCGAGTTGCTGATGGGCCTCCTCGATGCGATCGAGCGAGACGAAAATCTCGGCCAGCTCGAGTCCGCCGCGCACCTCGTCCACCGCGACCGCGGAGCGCGCGGTCGCGATGGCGCGCTCGCCGTCACCGCGCAGCACCTGCGCGCGCGCCAGCACCCGCAGCGCCGCGAAATCCCGGGCATCGTGCGCGAGCGCCTGCTGCGCGAAGGCTTCGGCCCGCTTGCCATCGTAGGCGGCGAGCGCCAGCTCACCGAACAGCGCCAGCGACTGTGGCGTGCTCGCCAGCGGCTCGGGCACCGCGCTCATCGCGGCCAGCACCTCGGCGGCGTCATCTTCCTCGAGCAGGAGCGAAACCAGCTCAGACAGTGCGCGCTGGCCCTGATCGCGCGCCGGATGGAGCGCTGGCGCACTGCGCGCCGGGCTCTTGTCCGTCGTGCCCGCCTCGATCGCGCTGCGGCAGTAGTCGCGGATCGCCGCCCGTGCCTCGGCGGTGCGATAGAGCTTGAGCGCCACGAGCGCGTAGAGCGCGTTGGCCTCGCGCTGCGTGGGTGCCAGGCTCCGCCAGCGCGATGCGGCGCTCCACGCCGCCGGCAGGTGCTCGCAGGCGATGGCCACTTCGGTGGCCTTGCGCGCCAGCTGGGCATCGCCGACGACCGCGGCCTGGGCATAATCCTCGGCCGCGGCGCGGCAATCACCGCGCTTCAGGGCGACCTCCGCGGTGATCGTGAGCGCGGTCGGGTCGCCGGTGGCGGGAGGCGGTGCCGGCGGGCGCTGGAGGCCTGCGCAGCCGCCGAGCAGCAGCGCAAGGGTGAGGCCGGCCGCGCTCGAGCGCGCGGCGGCAAGCGGGGGGGACTTGAGCATCGGAGCCACTATAGAGCCTTCGCGGGGGCGACGCATCGCGTAACTTGTCACAAACCGCCGACTTCCCGGAGAATTCCCGCAGTTGAAGGAATCCATCCGCCAACGGCTCGACAAGATCGCCGATCGCTTCGAGGAGATCGGCCGCCTTCTCGCCACCGATGAAGTCGCGGGCGGCTCGCAGCAATTCCGCGAGCTTTCCATGGAGTACGCACGCCTGGCGCCGCTGACGGAGCGTTACCGCGCTTACCGTGGCCTCGAGCGCGACCTGACGGCCGCCAATGAGATGGCGCAGGATCCCGACGCCGGCATGCGCTCGCTCGGCGCCGAAGAGCTGACGCGCGTCAGGTCCGCGATCGGCGCCGCAGCGGAGGAGCTCAGGCTGCTGCTGCTGCCGAAGGATCCGCGCGATGAGCGCAACATCTTTCTCGAGGTGCGCGCCGGCACCGGCGGCGATGAGGCGGCGATTTTCGCGGGCGACCTCTTTCGCATGTACGCGCGCTACGCGGAGTCCAAAGGGCTCAGCGTCGAGATCCTGAGCGAGAGCCCCGGTGAGCACGGCGGCTACAAGGAAATCATCAGCCGCATCGCCGGCAAGGGCGCTTTCTCGCTGCTCAAGTTCGAGTCCGGAACGCACCGCGTGCAACGGGTGCCCGCCACCGAGGCCCAGGGCCGTGTGCACACCTCGGCCGTGACGGTCGCGATCCTGCCCGAGCCCGATGAGGTCGGGGAGATCGAGCTCAAGCCCGCGGAGCTGCGCGTCGATACCTTCCGTGCTTCCGGCGCCGGCGGCCAGCACGTCAACAAGACCGACTCGGCCGTGCGCATCACGCACCTGCCGAGCGGCATCGTGGTCGAATGCCAGGACGAGCGCTCGCAGCACAAGAATCGTGCGCGCGCGCTCTCGCTCCTCAAGGCGCGGCTGCTGGCGGCTGAGCAGGAGAAGCTCCACAGCGCGCAAGCGCACTCGCGGCGCCTGCAGATCGGCAGTGGCGATCGCTCCGAGCGCATCCGCACCTACAACTTCCCGCAGGGGCGCGTCACCGATCACCGCATCGAGCTCACCCTCTATAAGCTCGCCCAGGTCATGAATGGCGAGCTCGACGAGCTCGTCAACGCCCTGCAGCAGGAGTATCAGGCGGAGCTGCTCGCGGAGGAGGCGTGAGCGAGGCGACGCCGCAGCTGCGGGTCGACAGCGCGACCGGCATCGATGTCGCACTGCCGCTGGCCGGTGCCGGCGCCCGCTCCTACGCCTTCGTCGTGGACTGGCACATCCGCATCGTCCTGGCGCTCGCCTGGTATGGCGCCGGAACAGTCCTTTATAACTACCTGCGTAACGGTGAGATCTCGCTCGCACCGCCGCTCGGCACCCACGTCCGCTGGCTCGGCACGGTCGTGGCGCCGGCCCTGGCGCTCTACTTTCTCTATCACCCGCTCATCGAGCTGCTCCTTCGGGGCAGCACTCCCGGCAAACGCCTGGCAGGGGTGCGGGTGGTGGCGCGTGATGGAAGCGTCGCCGGGGCTGGCGCGCTGCTGGTGCGCAACGTGTTCCGTCTGATCGACAGTCTGCCGCTCGGCTATGGGCTGGGGCTGCTGCTCGTGGCTCTCACCCGTGAGCACGTGCGCTGCGGCGACATGGCCGCCGGCACACTCCTCATCTATGAGAGCGCCAGCCCCGCCCTGGCCATGACCCCGGCGACCACCTCCGGGTCGCTCGACGTCGCGACCGCGGAGCTGGTGGCGGAGCTGCTGGCGCGCTGGCCGGGACTGACACTCGCGGCGCGCGCGGCGCTGGCGCAACAGCTCCTCAAACGCTGCGGCCGTTCCGCAGACGAAATCGCACCGCTCGATGATGCAGCGCTGCGGCGGATACTCATCGAAGTCACGCGCGCCGCGGGAGCCAACGCGTGAGGCGCAGCCTCACATCTGAGGCGCAGGCTCACCCGTGAGCGCGGAGGCCCGCCAGAGCGCGCTGGCACATGCGCTGCTCAAGCGCGCGGGCGCCTGGCAGGAGGCCGAGGCGCGCGCCCGGCGGTTCAGCCGGGGGCGCTCGGACGATCCGGTCGAGGCGGCGCGTGTGGCCGATGACTATCGGCTTCTGGCGCACGACCTGGCACGCGCGCGCGCGCTGCTGCCGCGCTCGCGGGCGCGGGCGTACCTCGAGAGCGTCTATGCGCGCGTGCACGCCACGCTCAATCACGGTGACTGGCGGCTGTGGGCCACCGTGGAGCGGCTGTTCCGCGAGGAGATTCCGGCATCGGTCCGCTGGCTGAGGCCCTATCTCGTGTGGGCCACGCTGCTCTTCGTGCTCGCAGGTTGCGCCGGCTACGCGCTGGTCGCGCGCTTTCCCGAGCTGATCGCCCTCTTCGCCTCTCCCGACCTCATCGCGAGCGTCGAGAGCGGCAAGCTCTGGACCGAGGGCCTGCTCAACATCGTGCCCTCCTCGGTGCTCTCGGCGCAGATCCTCGCCAACAATATCGTCGTCAGCCTGCTCGCGTACTGCAGCGGCTTCCTCTTCGGACTCGGCACTCTTTATATAGTGGGTCTCAACGGTCTGATGCTGGGAGCCGTGTTCGCATTCGTGGCCCGCAACGGCCTGGCCGGTGCGCTGGCCGCGTTCATCGTGGCGCACGGCTGCGTCGAGCTCTCGGTCATGTGTCTGTCCGGCGCCGCCGGAGCCGCGGTCGGCGAAGCCCTGGCGCGGCCCGGCAGTCACGGGCGGGTCGCTGCCTTCAGAGCCGCGGCGCTGCGCTCCGGACCGGCACTGATCGCCTGCACCGTGCTACTGGTGGGCGCCGGCCTGATCGAGGGCTTCATCTCGCCCCAGCCGCGTATCCCGGTCGCGGTCAAAGTGGCGGTCGGCGTCGGCTACTGGTTGCTGATGCTGGCGCTGCTGACGGGAGCGCTATGGCGGCTGCCCGGCTACACGCGGCGCGCACGGCGCAGCGATTCGTAGCGCGCGAACAGCTCCTCCTCCAGCCGCGCCGCGGGCGCCGCCACTACGGGTGCACCGAGGCGCGCCAGCAGTGCCCGCTGTCCGGCCGTGCGCTCCTCGTGCTCTGCGGCCGCGAGCGAGACGTACGGGTCCTGCCAATCGCGCGCGCGGGCGCGCGAGAGCTGCGCGATCTCTCCGCTCTGCACTCCCGCCACCAGCACCAGGTGCGGCGGGGCGAGCAGGCGCACGGCCCGGGCAAGCTGGTGTGCGACGCTGGCGTCATCGAGGTCGGTGAGCAGGATGACGAGCGCGCGATGCCGCAGCAGCCCGCGAATGCTCACGGCCGCGACCGTCGGATCCGATTCCGTCGCCTGCACGCTGCTGCGCTCGAGAGCCTGACGCAAGGCGATCGTGGCTGCGAGTCCGCGCGAGGGAGGGCGCGTGGCGAGCACGCGGTCTGCGTACACGACCAGCCCGATCCGGTCGTCGTAATGGGTCGCCACCTCGGCCACACGCGCGGCGATGTTGCCGTACAGGGCAAAGCGATCGAGTTCTCCGCAACGCAGGCGGCTCAGCCGTCCCGCATCGACCGCGACCAGGAGGTCGAGGTGCTGGTCTTCGCTGTACTCGCGTGTGATGAGGGAGCGGGCGCGCGCACTCGCCTTCCAGTCGATCCGGTTGAGCGGGTCGCCCGGCAGGTAGCCGCGCAGCTGATGGAGCTCCGCGCCGGCGCCGGCCACACGTCGTGCCCGCGCACCCCCCGTCATGCCGCGCGCGCGCACCCGGCTGCTCAGCGCCTCGGGCGCCACCACCACCTCGGCTGCGAGCGGCAGGCGGCGCGACCACCACGCGAGTGCCAACGCTCCGAGCAGCCGCGCGGGGAGCGCGGGCCAGACTTGTTGGCCGAGCCGCACGGGGCGCAGTGTCACGGTGTCGGAGATGCTGCCTCTGGCGGGCGCCGTCAGGCGGCGGACCTCTTCGCGTGGCGCGAAGCCCGCTGGAGTCAGCGGCACGTACTCGAGCGCCAGGGGGCGCCGCGAGTCGTTGCCAAAGATGAAGGCGGCCTCGAGCGCGCGTCCCAGATAGGCGCGTGGCTCGATGGCGAGGCTCGCGGCGGGCGCCGCGCGCCGCGCCAGCAGGCTCTCGAGTGCCAGCCCGAGGAGCAGCAGCCCGGCGGACAGCTCCCACCACCCGGCTAGCCGGCGGTCATCGGACCAGACCGCCACTACCGCCAGTACCGCGGTCAGCAGCAGCAGCACGTAGCCGCGGCGCGCGAGGTGCATGGCCCTAGCGCGGCACCGGAGTGTCGGCGAGCAGGCTCTCGACGACGTCGAGATCGCTGACGCCCTCGAGCGCCGCTTCCGGCGTCAGTACCAGGCGATGCGCCATGACGGCGGGTGCCACCTGCTTGACGTCGTCGGGCGTGACGAACTCCGCGCCGCGCATGGCCGCCGTGATGCGCGCCGCGCGGTGCAGCGCCAGCGCGCCGCGGGTGGAGAGCCCGAGCGTCAGGCGCGGATGGCGGCGCGAAGCTGCAGCGAGGTCGAGAATGTAGCCGCCGAGCGAGCGCGCCACGTGTATGCGCTCGGCATCGGCGCGCGCTCCCTGCAGCAGCTGCGCATCCAGCGCCGCCACCTGGGCAAAGGCGGCGGCCGCGCCGGTCAGAGTTCCGCCATAGCGCGCCAGCACCTCGGCCTCGGCCTCGCGCTGCGGATAATCGATCTCGATCCGCAGCATGAAGCGGTCGAGCTGCGACTCAGGCAACGGATAGGTGCCTTCGAACTCACGCGGGTTCTGTGTGGCCAGCACCAGGAAGTCGGCCGGCAGCGGCAGTGCGGTTCGCTCGACGCTCACCTGCCGCTCCTCCATGGCCTCGAGCAGGGCCGACTGGGTCTTGGGGCCGGCGCGGTTGATCTCGTCCACCAGCACGACGTCGGCGAACAGGGGGCCGGGACGGAACACGAAGTTGCGTGCCACCTCATCGAACACGTGCACGCCGATGATGTCGCTCGGCATCAGATCGGCCGTGCCCTGGATGCGCTTGAAGTCCCCACCCAGCGTGCGCGCCAGTGCTTTCGCGAGCAGCGTCTTGCCGAGGCCCGGCACGCCCTGCAGCAGCACGTGGCCGCGCGACGCCAGGGCGATCACCAGGGAAGGAACCACCGCCTCGACACCGACCACCACGCGGGCAAGCTCGCGTGCGAGCGCTTCGTGCAGCTGCTGGACCTGTGAGCTCATGCGGCGATCTGCATTTCAGTTCTGACGATGAGATTGTGCAAGCGTACCAGCGGCACGCCTCGACCGGACCAGGCGTCGGCATACCACGCGCGCAACTGCGCGACGTCGGCCTGCGGCACGCGTGGGTTGTGCTCGAGCCATTCCCAGCAGGGCGACGGATCGGGCGTTCTCTCGCGCAGCGTGCGCCGCAGACGCGCAAAGAAATGCTCGAACATGCGGCGCGCGGCAGCCGACGGCCGCAGCACGCGTGCCAGAAACGAGCCGGTCGTGCGTACCAGGTCCGCCTCGCCCTGTGCGGGCGCAGCGGCGGCGGGGGCCGCGAGGCGGGTGCCGCCGACCACCCAGATGAGCCAGACCGCAGCCAGGATGGCGAAGGTGAGGTAAAGCCGCCGGTCGCGCCAGAACTTGTCCGGGTCATACGCATCGGAGAGCCCGCGGTGCTCATCGTCGAACAGCACCACGCCGTCGGAGCCGAGGGTACCGCGCACCAGGTTAGCGAACAGGCGCGCGTTACCGGCCTCGCCGAGCGCGCGGTTGCTGAGGAGTGTTCCGAAGGCGCTGAGCAGGATGCTGCCTGCGCCGTCGGGCAGCAGCGAGAGTCCGCAATCGGCGGAGGGAGCAATGTGCGCCAGACACAGCGGCAAAGCATCGCGCGGCGACTTGAGCTTCCAATGAAGCGGGAGGTAATCGGAGAAACCCGCGACCGACCGCACGTCATCGAAGTAGCGATGCGCGCGGTTGGGCAGGAGCGTCTCGCGGCGCGGCCTGGACAGCCCGCGGGTCTCCTCGGCGAGAGCGTTCGCCGCGCCCTGCCCCGTGGTGGCCGAGGAGGCGCGCGGGCGGCGTAAGCGCTCGATCTCGAACCCCGTGAGCAGGCGCACGTCGCTCTTGATGGTCCCGGGGTCCTGCGCCCACCTCGGACGGTCCGCGAGTGCGGCGAGCAGCAGGAGCGTATTGCCCTGGCGCAGCCAGTCATCGAGCGCCACGGCCTCGTCATTCGCGAACGGGACGGTCCCGGGCAGAGTGACGATCAGGAGATTCCCCTTCGGGGGCAGGTCGCGCATGCGTCGCAGAACGCTGAAGCGCTCGCGCACCGCTCTCGTGCGCACCCCCTCCTCCTCGAGCCAGGCACTCGCGCCCCGCAGCCCGTTGCCCTGACGATCGGCTGTCGTCGGCACCGATGCATCCTCTGCCGGCGGACCCTCCGCGTGCACGAACAGCATCAGGAAGAGAAGCAGCGACGCGCACGCCAGGGCCAGCGTGGTCAGGCGCTCGCGCATTACGCGGCTCCCGCGGCGGCCGGGGCCTCGATTGCCGCGAGGAGCTCCCGCCCGCCGGTCAGGGCGGCCTCGAGCGCCGGCCTCGTCACACCGCCTGCCGCGTAGCGAAGGCGCTCGCTGACCGCCGCGAGGGCAGCGAGCCGCGCACGCTCGGCCTCATCCCGCAGCCGCGCACGCGCGACGAGCTCGCGCACCGTGAGAGCGCGCGCCGGCGGCAGCCGCTGCTGCGCCGCCAGTCGCGCCGCGATCAGCTCCAGCAGCAGCGCGGGTTGTACGCTCGGCTCCGCCGCGTCGAGATCCGGTGAGCCGAGTCTGCCCTCCACGGAGCGTGCGGACCTGCGGGCACTGCCCGGGCGGCGTCGCAGGAGACCCGCGACGCGCAGCTCATTCGTCACGACCATGAGTGCCATGATGACGAGCAGCGCGATCGAGACCACCGCCATCGTGCGCAGCACCGAGCGGTCGATCGAGCCCTCACCGAAGAACCGGCGCCACCAGCGGCGCTCATCATGCGGCGGTGGCGCGAGAAGCTCGCGCAGCCAGCGCTTGAAACGCGGCCACCAGCCCTGCTCTGCGCCATCCGGCCGGGCGATGCGCTCGAGCACGGCACCCACGCGCTCGGGGTGCAGCAGCCGGGCGCCGGTGGCGGCGGTGCTTTCGCGCGCCAGAGTCTGGTGGAGCGCGCGCAGGCCTTCCGCATTCAGCTGGTTGTGCGGCTCCTTCCAGTCCGCCGGCAGCCACGCCGCCCATGGACTGTGCTCGAGCGTTCGGATGAGCGTCGGGCAACGCGCCGCAATCCGCTCGTATCCCACATCGAGTCCGGCGTCGAGCCGGCTGGCGCAGTCATCGAGCGCTGCCAGCGCATCCGGCGCATCCGGCGTCTGCGCGTACGCAAAGGGGACGAGCAGCAGCAGCAGCGCGGGCAGTACGCGCGCCACGATTCACACTTCGGCAGTGATGCGCTGCGCCAGGTCGACGCCTTCCTTGCGCGCCGCAAGATCCCCGAAGATGGCCAGACCGAGAGCCGAGTAGTAAGGGCTCGCCAGGGCGCCGGCGGCCACGACCATCACCCCGACGGCGGCGGAGATCAAAGCGACGTCGGTCTTGCCCAGCACCACGTACAAAAACCCGGTCAGCGAAGCGACGACGGCGTACAGGACGATCAGCAGGAAAACCGCCACGGTGTCGATGGCGGTCAGGCGCAGCACGTTGCCGCCCGTGAGCTCCCAGCTGCGGGCGAGACTGCCGGCGGCGCTGGTGTTCTCGACCGCCATGGCGGTGAAGCAGCACATGAAACGGATGAACACGTACGTTACCGGCAGCAGCAGCACCGCGATCAGGGCGTAGCGGGTGAGACCGCTCGCGAAAAAAGCCGGCACCAGGAACAGCAGGCACGCGAGCATGGCCAGCACGAACAGAATGCCCATGAGCACCATGCGCCCGAGGAGCTTCAGTGCGCGGGCGAACTCGCCCCCGGTCTCGCCTCCGGTGATCATCCGGTACTGGCGCAGGATGATCGCCATCGGAAATAGCGCCGCCAGCAACCCCGCGATCAGGGCCGTCGCGGCGCGGCCCAGATCGGCGCCCGGACTCAGCACCGACTGCGCCACTGTCTGGCCGCGAGCGATCGAATAGAGATTGGGGAGCCAGTTCGCCACCACTGTCAGTGCGCCGAATACCAGGCATTTGGCGAAGGTGCTTCGGTAGATCCGGAACGACAGGTCGAGGACCTCGCCGACGGTCAGCGGGCGCGGCGGCGGATACAATGTTGGTTCTCGCATAGCAGCATATTAGCGCCGTTGCGCTGCAAGCGCCTATGACAGCCGATACCGTCGATCACCTGCTCGCCGAAGGTGAGCGGACGCTGGCCCGCACCGCCTGGAGCGGCGCGGCCCGCCTCGATGCCCAGCTGCTGCTCGCATGGGTGCTCGCCCGATCACGCGCGCAGCTGCTCGCCGATGCGCAGGCCCCTGCCGCTGAAGCGCAGGCGGCCGCTTACCGCCGCCTGCTCGCCCGCCGCGCCACGGGTGAGCCGCTCGCCTACCTCATCGGCCGGCGCGAGTTCTGGTCCCTCGAGCTCGCCGTCACCCCCGCCGTGCTGATCCCGAGGCCCGAGACCGAGATCCTGGTGGAGCGTGCGCTCGCCCTCGGACCTGCCGCCGCGCGAGTCGCGGACCTTGGCACCGGGTCCGGCGCCATCGCTCTCGCGATCGCCAGGGAGCGTCCCGCCTGGCGCGTGGTCGCGACCGACATTTCGGCGCCGGCGCTCGCCGTGGCACGTGCCAACGCCGCCGCACTCGGCCTGCGAGAGGTCGAGTTCCTCGAGGGCAGCTGGTTCGAGCCGCTCGGGGGCGAGCGCTTCGAGTTGATCGTGAGCAACCCCCCGTATGTGGCCGCAGGCGATCCTGCGCTCGAGGCTCTCGGCTTCGAGCCTGCGCTGGCGCTGACACCCGGCGCGGACGGTCTGGCGGCGCTGCGGCTGCTGGCGCGCGGGGCTGCCGCGCATCTGGCGCGGGGCGGCTGGCTGCTGCTCGAGCATGGCGCCACCCAGGGCGAGGCACTGCGGCGCGAGCTTGTCGCCGCCGGCTTCACTCACGTACGCTCGCACCGCGATCTCGCCGCACACGAGCGCATGACGGAAGGACAACGATGATCAGATTCGAGACCTCGCACGGCAACTTCACGGTCGAGCTGTTCCAGAAGGAGGCACCGGCGACCGTGGAGAATTTCCTCAAGTACGTCGACGACGGCTTCTTCGATGGCACCATCTTCCATCGCATCGTGCCGGGCTTCGTCATCCAGGGGGGCGGCCTGACGGCGGACTTCGGCAACAAGAAAACGCGTACGCCGATCCGTAACGAAGCCAAGAATGGCCTCAAGAACACGCGCGGCTCGCTCTCCATGGCGCGCACCAGCGACGTCAACAGCGCCACCTCGCAGTTCTTCGTCAACCTCAAGGACAACGGCTTTCTGGATCACGGGCCGCGCGATTATGGCTACGCCGTGTTCGGCCGCGTCACGGAGGGTATGGACGTCATCGATAAGATCGCGGCGGTCAGGACCGGGGCGCGCAAGGGTTACCAGGACGCCCCGCTCGAAGACGTCGTGATCGTGGCGGCGCGCCGCATCGCACCGGCGTAGCGACCCAACGCGTGCCGCCACGCAGCAGCATCCTGCGCCGGCTGCTGAGGGCGCTGGCGCTGATCATCCTCGCCTGGGTGCTGCTCACGGCGATCCCGGTGCTCGTTCTGCGCTGGCTGCACCCCCTCACCAGCGCCTTCATGCTGGAGGCGGGTATCGAGGCGCGCCTTTCCGCTCAACGCGGCTACCACACCAGCTACCAGTGGGTCAGTCTCGAGCAGATCTCGCCCCAGGCGGCGATCGCGGTCATCGCCTCGGAGGATCAGCAGTTCCCGTTCCATGCGGGCTTCGATTTCAACTCGATCCGCGAGGCAGTGCGCGCCAGCGAGCGTGGCCGGCGACTGCGCGGCGCCAGCACCATCTCGCAGCAGGTGGCGAAGAATCTGTTCCTGTGGCCGGGGCACAGCTTCGTGCGCAAGGGCTTCGAGGCATACTTCACGGTGCTGATCGAGGCGCTTTGGCCCAAGGAGCGGATTCTCGAGATGTATCTCAACGTCGCGCAGTTCGGTGACGGGGTGTACGGGGTGCAGGCGGCGGCGCAGCGCTTCTACCGCAAGCCGGCGGCGCACATCACCGCGGCCGAGGCGGCGCTGCTCGCGGCGGTGCTGCCCAACCCGCTGCGGCTGCACGTCGATCGGCCGTCGCATTACGTGCTCGAGCGGCGCGACTGGATCATGCAGCAGATGCGCGAGCTCGGAGGCGCGGGATATCTGCGTGCGGTGGAGAAGGAGCGCTAGACCGGTCTTCGCCGCTCCGGTTACTCATGAGCTAAAGCTGCCGCTGGCAGGTCGAGCCAGAAGGCGCTATGGAAAGACATGCATCAGCGCGCTTCCAGTGCAGCGGCAATTCTGGTGTTCCTCGCGCCGATGCTGCCCCTGCCCGCACACGGACAGCCTCAGATGCTGCCCGCGCCCGACGCGACCAATTTCCAGCTATCACCACTGCACGGGCAGGATGACGTGCAAGAGTGGTTCGACCGCTACGAATGTGACGGCCAGGCCAGACGGCAAACCGGCTACGATCCGCACGCCGGGTATCAGCAGCGGGCGGGCGAGCAGTACGTGCGAGCGATGGCTGCCTGTCTGGAGGAGCGGGGTTACCAGGCTCGCTATGCGCCAGCGGCGCCGTCCGCATCCCCCTCGCCCATCTATCAGCTGCTACCGGAGCCGCCTCGCGCGCGGGAGCTGCGCTACCGCGCGCTTTCCGTGCAGGCCGGCGGGGGCTACACCTTCCCAACCGGATCCACGGCCCGCTACGTCAATGGCGGCGCACATGCAGGCGCAGCGCTCGACTGGTTTCCGAGCACTGCGCTGCCGATCGGCTTGCAGCTCGAGGGGAGCTACACATGGCTCAAGCCCGCGAGTCAGCTGCTCGCGCTCAACAATGTCGGCTACAACAAGGGACAGCAGGATCTCTACGGAGGCGACGTTAATGTGCGGCTGAATCTGACGCGATCGCACTCGCGACAGCAGCTCTATCTCACCGCAGGCGTCGGCTGGTATCGTACCGACACGCTCCTGCAGAAGGTCTCGCAGGAAAGATCATGCGGCGTACGCTACTGTGACCTGTTCGGGACGCTGCTCGCACAGGAGCACGACACGAGTCCTTGGGAGTGGTCCTGGAATGCCGGCCTCGGATGGGAGACTGCGCTGGATACCCACACGGTCTTCTTCATCGAGGCCCGCTATCGATACATCCATAGCTCCAGCGGCGAGTCGCAGTTCGCCCCGATGTCACTCGGCTTGCGGTTCTGATTGCGTGGCGTCGGGATTCGCCCGGGGGGACGCGCCGATCCGGCGATCGCCTCAACACGAGGGCCAAGTGAATGCTCAGTTACGCGCGCGGTCCAACCCTTCCTCTCCTCGATGACACTCTGTTCGGCGCCCTCACCAGGATGGTCGAGCGCCACCGGGACCGCGACGCTCTCATCGTTCCGTTTCAGGACGTCCGACTGAGCTTTCGCGAGCTCGCCGCGCAGGTCGAGCGGGTCGCCGGGGCGCTGCTGGCGCGGGGCCTGGTGCCTGGAGACCGTTTCGGGCTGTGGGCGACCAATTGTGCGGAATGGCTGTACCTGCAGCTCGCCGCCGCCCGCGCCGGGCTGGTCCTGGTCAACGTGAATCCGGCCTACCGGTCATCGGAGCTCGCGTACGTGCTGCGCAAGTCCAGGATGCGGGCGCTGTTCCTGCATGAGCGCGACCGGCGCTGCGACTATCGGCTGATCCTCGAGGAAGCGCGAGCCTCACAGGCCGGGCTGGCGCTGCCTCACGTCGTCTATCTTGGCACTTCGTCCTGGAACGAGTTCCTCGCCGCATCCCGCCCCGTGGGCGACATCGCGGTATCCCCGGACGATGTGACGAACATGCAGTACACCTCGGGCACGACCGGCTTTCCCAAGGGCGTGCTGCTCACGCATCGCAACGTGGTCAACAACGGGTATCTCTGTGCGCGCTCGCTCCGCATGACGCCCGAGGACCGGATCGTCGTGCCGGTACCGATGTACCACTGCTTTGGCTGCGTGGCCGGAACCGTTCCGATGGTCACCGCAGGTGCGGCCATGATCCTGCCGGCACCGACCTTCGATCCGGCCGCAACCATGGCCGCCACCGAGAGCTGCCGCGGGACGGTCATCTACGGTGTGCCCACGATGTTCATCGCGCAGCTCGAGCACGCGGACTTCCCGCGACACGACTTCTCGAGCCTGCGCACCGGCATCATGGCGGGAGCTCCCTGCCCGATCGAGATCATGAAGCGGGTGGTGAGCGACATGCACTGTCCGCAGATGACGATCGTCTATGGCCAGACTGAGTCCTCGCCGATCATCACGGGCTCGGGGGTCGACGCCTCGCTCGAAGCGCGCGTCTCGACCGTGGGTGCGCCGTATCCGAACACGGAGGTGAAGATCGTGGATCCCTCGGGGGACACCGTGCCGATCGGCGAGCGGGGCGAGCTGTGCGCCCGCGGCTACCTCGTGATGCGCGGCTACGATGACGACCCGGAGGCAACGGCGCGGGCGGTGGACAGCGAGGGCTGGTTGCACACGGGTGACCTGGCGACCATGCGACCGGACGGCATGTTGCGCATTACCGGAAGGGTCAGGGACATGATCATCCGTGGCGGCGAGAACATCTATCCGCGCGAGATCGAGGAGTTCCTTTACACACACCCGAAGGTTGCCGATGTGCAGGTCGTGGGGGTTCCGGATGCAAAGCTCGGGGAGACAGTGGCCGCCTGGATCCGCCTGAAACCCGGCGCGTCGGCAAGCGAGGACGAACTACGCGACTTCTGCTGCGGAAAGATCGCGCACTACAAAGTGCCGCAGTACGTTCGGCTGGTGGCGGATTTTCCGATGACGGTCACCGGGAAAGTACAGAAATTCCGAATCCGGGAAGCCGAGATCGAGCTGCGTGGCCTGAAGGAGATCGCGCGAATCGAGACGGCGTGAGCCGGCATCCCAAGCTGAGGCTCTCTAAGGCTCGTAGCCGAGATTCGGCGACAGCCAGCGCTGCGCCTCTTCGAGCGTGATTCCCTTGCGCCGCGCGTAATCCTCCACCTGCTCGCGGTCGATCTTGCCCAGGGCGAAGTAGCGCGCCTCCGGATGCGACAGGTACCAGCCGCTCACGGCGGCCGTCGGATACATCGCAAAGGACTCGGTGAGACGGATGCCGGCGCTGCGCTCGACGTCGAGGAGCTTCCAGAGCTTCGCCTTCTCGGTGTGCTCGGGACATGCGGGGTAGCCCGGCGCCGGGCGAATGCCGCGATACTCCTCGCGCACGAGCTGTTCGTTGGTGAGCGTCTCGGCGGTCGCGTAGCCCCATAGCTCACGGCGCACACGCTCGTGGAAGTGCTCGGCCGCGGCCTCCGCCAGGCGGTCGGCGAGCGCCTTGAGCATGATCGCGGAGTAATCGTCGTGCGCGCGCTCGAAGCGCGCGACGTGCTCCTCGATGCCGGCGCCCGCGGTGACCGCGAAGGCCCCAAACCAGTCGCGCACGCCGCTCGCCTTCGGTGCCACGTAGTCCGCGAGGCACTCGTGCGGCTGGCCTTCGGGTTTGCCCTTCTGCTGGCGCAGGAAGTTGAGCGTCGTGAGCACCTGAGCGCGCGTCTCGTCCGCGTAGATCTCGACGTCGTCCCCCACCGAGTTGGCGGGAAAGAGGCCGAGAACCGCGTTGGCCGTGAGCCAGCGTCCCGCAATCAGTTCCTTCAGCATGCGGCGCGCATCCGCATACAGGTTGCTCGCCGCCTCCCCCACCCGGGCGTCGGTGAGGATGTCCGGGAACTTGCCGGAAAATTCCCAGGCATTGAAGAACGGCATCCAGTCGATGTAGCCGAGGAGATCGGCGAGCGGGTAATCGGCGAAGCGATGGACGCCGGGGAGGCGCGGCGGCGGCGGTGTATACGCGGCCCAGTCGAGCGGACGGCGGTTGGCACGCGCACGCGCCAGCGACAGCTCCGGAACCTTCACTTTCTTGGCGGCGTGCTGCTCGCGCCGACGCTCATGCTCGGTGCCTACCTCGGCGATGAAGCGCGCGCGTGCCGCCGGCGTGCTCAGCGTCTGGCACACACCGACCGAGCGCGACGCATCTTTCACATACACGACCGCGCCCGAGTACTGCGGCGCGATCTTGACCGAGGTGTGGGCCGGGGAGGTGGTGGCACCGCCGATCAGCAGCGGCACGCTGAAGTCCAGGCGCTGCATCTCTCGCGCCACGTGCACCATCTCATCGAGCGAGGGCGTGATGAGACCCGAGAGACCGACGAAATCCACCTGCTCGCGCCGCGCCGTCTCCAGGATCTTCTCGCACGGCACCATCACTCCGAGGTCGATGACCTCGAAGTTGTTACATTGCAGCACCACCCCGACGATGTTCTTGCCGATGTCATGCACGTCGCCTTTGACGGTCGCCATGACGATGCGGCCGTTGGAGCGCTGAGCGCCTCCGTCCTTGCTCTTCTCGATGAACGGAACGAGATGGGCGACCGCACGTTTCATCACCCGCGCGCTCTTCACCACCTGCGGCAGGAACATCTTGCCGGAGCCGAACAGATCGCCGACCACGTTCATGCCGTCCATGAGCGGGCCTTCGATGACCGACAGCGGCCGCTCGGTCGCGAGCCGCGCCTCCTCGGTGTCCTCGATGATGAAGTCGTCGACGCCCTTCACCAGAGCGTGCTCGAGGCGTTTGCCCACCGGGAGCTTGCGCCACTCGAGATCCTCGCGGCGGCGGCCACCGGTCTCGCCCTTGTACCGTCCCGCGATCTCGAGCAGCCGCTCGGTGGCATCGCTGCGACGGTTGAGCACCACGTCCTCGCAGGCCGCGCGCAGATCCGCGGGCAGCTGCTCGTAAACGCCGAGCTGACCGGCATTCACGATGCCCATGTCCATGCCGGCGGCAATGGCGTGATACAGAAACACCGAATGCATCGCCTCGCGCACCGGATCGTTGCCGCGGAACGAGAAGGAAACGTTGCTCACGCCGCCGCTCACCAGCACGTGCGGCAGCTGCGCCTTGATGCGACGCGTCGCCTCGATGAAGGCCACGCCGTACCCGTTGTGCTCCTCGATGCCGGTGGCGATCGCGAAAATATTGGGATCGAAGATGATGTCCTCGGCCGGAAAGCCGACGCGCTCGGTGAGCACGCGGTAGGCACGCGCGCACACGGCCACGCGCCGCTCGAGCGAGTCGGCCTGACCCTGCTCGTCGAACGCCATGATCACGGCCGCGGCGCCGTAGCGGCGTAGCTTGCGCGCGTGCTCGATGAAGACGTCCTCGCCCTCCTTCAGGCTTATCGAGTTGACGATGGGCTTGCCCTGCACGCACTTGAGCCCCGCCTCGATCACCGACCACTTGGAGGAGTCGATCATCACCGGCACGCGCGCGATGTCGGGCTCGGATGCCACGAGGTGCAGGAAACGCGTCATCGCCGCTTCCGAGTCCAGCATGCCCTCGTCCATGTTGACGTCGATCACCTGGGCGCCGTTCGCGACCTGCTGGCGCGCGATATCGAGCGCCGCCGGGTAATCGCCAGCCTCGATCAGCTTGCGGAACTTCGCCGAGCCGGTCACGTTGGTGCGCTCGCCGACGTTCACGAAGAGACTCTCCTCATCGATGTTGAGCGGCTCGAGACCGCTCAGGCGGCATTTGATCGGCTGTGGCTGCAGGCGCCGCGGCGCGCGTCCCGCGACGCGCGCCTGTATCGCGCCGATATGCTCGGGAGTCGTGCCGCAGCAGCCGCCGAGGATGTTGACCAGCCCCGACTCGGCGTACTCGCGCAGGATCTCCGCGGTCTGCTCCGGGGTCTCGTCGTATTCGCCGAAGGCGTTGGGCAGGCCCGCGTTCGGATAGGCGCACACGAAGGTGTCGGCGACCCGTGCCAGCTCCTCCACGTGCGGACGCAGCGCCGCGCCGCCGAGCGCGCAATTGAGTCCGACGAACAGCGGCTGCGCGTGGCGCACCGAATTCCAGAAGGCCTCGGGCGTCTGGCCGGACAGGATCCGGCCCGATGCATCGGTGATGGTGCCCGATACCGCGAGCGGCACACTGACGCCGGTCTCGTCGATGAGCGTGAGCGCCGCGTAGATTGCTGCCTTGGCATTCAGGGTGTCGATCACGGTTTCGATGAGCAGCAGGTCGACCCCGCCCATCACCAGTGCGCGGGCCGCCTCGAGGTAGGTGGCGACCAGCTCATCGAAGGTGATGGCTCGATGGCCCGGGTCGTTGACGTCGGGCGAGAGCGAGCTCATGCGGGTCGTCGGGCCGAGCGCGCCGGCGACGAAGCGCGGCGTCCGCGTCTGACGCGCGAACTCATCGGCGGCCGCCCGCGCCAGCCGCGCCGCGCGGTAGTTGAGCTCCGGCACCAGCGCCTGTGTGCCGTAATCGGCCTGCGACACCGCGTTGGAATTGAAAGTGTTGGTTTCGATGATGTCGGCGCCGGCGGCAAGATAAGCCCGGTGGATGCCGCCCACGACCTCGGGGCGCGTCAGCGTGAGTATGTCGTTGTTGCCGCGCAGGTCGTGCCCGTGGCGCGCGAAGCGCTCGCCGCGAAAGCCGCGCTCGTCCAGGCGGTGCTGCTGGATCATGGTGCCCATCGCGCCATCGAGCAGCACGATGCGCCCGCCGAGCGAGCCCTTCAGCCGCTCGATGCGCGTGCGCCGCTCGGTCTCCTCGACCGCTTCGACGGCGAAGGGCACGGCGGCAAGCGGCGCTGCCGGGCGCAGCTCGCGATCGGCGCGCGCGGGTGTCTCCGCGGCGCTCTGCCCAAACGCGTGTCCAGGGTGCGCACAGTGGCTCATGCCGGCACCCCCGTGCGCGTTGCGGCAGTTCCCTGCGTCATGGCGAGCGGCCGCAGGCCGAGTGCGTGGCAGATGGCATAGGTCAGCTCGGCTCGGTTCAGCGTGTAGAAGTGGAACTCACGCACGCCGTGACGCTTCAGCGATTCGACCTGCTCGATCGCGACCCCGGCGGCGAGCAGGCGGCGCGTCTCATCGTCCGCGTCGAGGCCCGAGAAGCGCTCGTGCAGCCACGGCGGTACGCTGGCCCCGCAGCGCGCTGCAAAGCGCAGCACCTGCGGGAAGCGGGTGATGGGAAGAATGCCGGGCACCACCGGCACACCGATGCCCGCCGCGGCGCAGCGGTCCCGAAAACGCAGAAACGCGTCGGTGTCGTAAAAGAATTGCGTGATGGCGCGACTCGCGCCCGCCTCGACCTTGCGCCTGAGGTTCTCGAGGTCCGCGGCCGCGGAACGCGCCTCCGGATGCACTTCCGGGTACGCCGCAACCGAGAGCTCGAAAGGCGCGACGGACCGCAGGCCCGCGACCAGGTCCGCGGCGTAGGCGAATCCGCCGGGGTGCGGCACGTAGGGCAGCGCCCCCTGCGGCGGGTCGCCGCGCAGGGCGACCAGGTGGCGGATTCCTTCGTTCCAGTAACCGCGCGCAATGTCGAGAATCTCCTCGCGCGTCGCGCCGATGCAGGTGAGGTGCGGCGCACCGGTGAGGGAAGTCTCACGCTGAATGCGCGAGACGACGTCGTGAGTGCGCTCGCGGGTCGAGCCGTCGGCGCCGTAGGTCACCGAGACGAATCCGGGAGCGAGTGGCGCGAGGCGCTCGATGGAGCGCCACAAGGTGGCCGCCATGGTTGCATCGCCCGGAGGGAAGAACTCGAACGACACTCGAATGGGCGGCAATGTGGCCGCGGCAGCTCCGGCGGCGGCGGCGCTCATCGCCCGCTCCCGATCCGCGGTACGTCGCGCCCGGCGCCGCTCACGGCGCTCGCCACGCGTGCCGCGGCCGCCAGCACGTGCTCGCCGTCCGCCTCGATCGGACTCAGCCGCTCGCAGGCGAAATGCGCCGCATCCAGCAGCCGCCGCAGCTGCGCGAGCGGATGCTCGACGATGCGCCCCCGCGGGCTCTCGAGCGATTCGTAGCGCTGAAAAATCCACAGTCGCCCGTTGGCGGCGACCACCGGGGCAACCCGGGCGAGAAGTCGGGCGAGCTCGGTTTCTCCACCCGCCTGATGATCGAGCAACACCGCATCGTACGGTCCGCCGATCTGCGTCAGCTCGGATATCCGCAGCTCATCTCCCGGCGGCATGGTCAGCACGCGGCAGGCGAAACCGCGCCGCTCGGCGAAAGCCCGTACTGCCTGGGCGGCGCGACGCGAGTGAGCGATGACGGTGCACGAGCCCGAGGCCGCCGCGACCCGCGCAAGGAGCTCGAGGTGCGCAACGCCGACGACGAGGGCGTGTCCGGGGGCCGCCTCGAAGCCACTCGCCTCGACGAAGGCGCTCAATGCACGATCGAGTCGTGACTGAGAGCCCGGCAGCGTCGCTCGCGGCTCTACCGCCACCGCCTCGCGAGCCCGTCCGCGGTCGCGAAGCAGCATCGGATCGCGCCGATCGACCTGAAGAAGGAGTCCCCGAATGAAGGAAACCGCAGTCCCCTCATCCGCCAGTCCGTAGCGCACCCATTGCCCCTCTCGCGTACGCGCCAGAAGGCCCGCCGCGCAGAGGATCTTCAGATGCCGCGACACGCGCGGCTCGCTCTGCCGAAGCGCCCGGGCGAGATCGGAGACGCTCAGCGACCCCTCGATGCAAAGCGCCAGCAGGCGTAGTCGGCTCGGCTCACCGGCGGCCTTGAGCCAGGCAACCATCTGGGCAGGGCTGGCGCTGGTTGGATTCATTAGATAATTGTACATGTCTTTAATTATCAAGCCACCCGGTGCATCACACTCCTCTCGCATCGACCCACGCGCGTGAGCCATGCGCATGACCTATGCGCATGACCTATGCGCATGACTCATGCGCACGAGCCAGGCACACGCACCACGCACGCCCCCGCGCACGCGCACGCTGGCCGCGCGAGGGCCATCGCGTTCAGCGCCTTACGAAAGATTGGTGTCTATTGTCTCTTAAGTGAGACAACCGATGCGTTCAACGGATCTAGTGGATCTCGCCTAGCCCACTTGTGTCCTCTCCCTGGACAAAGAGCGCATCTACGTCGGATGTCTCGAACCGGTAGGGTCGCTGACAGAACTCGCAGGTCACCGTCACCGAGCCCTGCTCTTTTAGTACTTCGCGAACCTCCTCCTCCCCCAGGGCACGCAGCAGGGTCGCTACCCGACCCTCGCCGCACCGGCACTCGAACTGCACGGTGGCTCCGCGAAAGAGCCGCAGGTCGTAGTCCGGGAAGGCGTGCTCCAGAAGCTCCTCGACCGGACCATTAAGGAGCTCCGCCGTCTGCAGCCGCGAGATGCCGCGCTCGGCGTCCACCCAGGCGCCCTCATCGGTCCCCGCTGCCTTTCCCGGCATCTTCTGCACCAGGAGGCCCGCACACCCGTCGGCATCCGCTGCCACGCGGACCCTGGTCGGCAGCTGCTCCGAGGTCCCGAAGTAGGCCTCGAGGGACTCCGACAGCGAGGAGCCCTCGAGCGGAACGACCCCCTGATAGCGAGTGCCCTTCTCATCCGCCTCGATGGTCACCGTGAGTTGGCCGCCGCTCCCCACCAGCCGACGAAAGAGCGAGGGGCGTCTGCCCTCGGCCGACAGCTCCGCGAGACCGGATTCCTCGAAGCGAGCCAGCGCCCGCAGCCGAAACTCGTGGGTGCACTGGGCCACCAGTAGTCGCACTGCACCGTTACCCTGCAACTGGAAGGTGAGGGTGCCGCGGAACTTGAGGCTCGAGGCGAGAAGCACGGCGGCGGCAACCGCTTCCCCGAGAAGCTCCTCGACCGGCTGCGGGTAGCGGGCGTGCGCCCGCAGCTCCCGCCAGGCGCTCGCGAGGCGCACAAAGTGCCCGCGCACCGGCTGTTTCTCGAAAATGAAGCGGCGTACCAGATCCATGGTTCCACAATGCGGCAGGCCGCAGCGCAACTCAACGACCGCGATACG